>JBKJML010000017.1:0-2505 GCA_046596415.1 Gaiellaceae bacterium
GCAGCGCCGAGACGAGCCGCTTCGCGGTGTCCAGGTTGTCGAGGTAGTTGCGGTTCGCGGCGAGCGCGACACCGATCCCGACGTAGATCAGGAGAACGAGCTTGCGTGGAAAGAACATGCCGACGACGTTCCCGCCGCGGCCGAACCTCACGCCTACCCCATTAGAAGAGCTGGTTCTCGCCCGCGAAGATCGCCGACACGGAGTCGTCGGCGAAGACGTTCATGATCGTCTCGGCGAGCAGGCCCGAGATCGAGAGCACCTCGACGTTCGGCGGGCGGTCGAGCTCGATCTGAGGCACGGTGTCGGTGACGATCACGCGCTCGAAGGCGCTGTCGGCGATCCGCTCCAGGGCCGGGCCGTTGAAGAGGGCGTGGGTGGCACAGGCGTAGACCTTCGTCGCGCCTGCCTCCCGGAGCGCCTCCGCGCCAGCGCAGAGGGTGCCGGCGGTGTCGATGATGTCGTCGGTCATCACGGCGACCTTGCCCTCGACGTCGCCGATCACACCGGTCACCCGCGCCTCATTGTGGGCGGGTCGCTCCTTGTTCAGGACGACGAGGCCGCCGCCGATCATCTCCGCGAACTTGCCGGCGAGCTTTGCCCGGCCCGTGTCGGGAGCCACGGCGACACGCTCGACATCGGGGCCGAGCAGGTCGCGGACGTGCTGCGCGAACATCGGCACGGCGACCATGTGGTCGACCGGGATCCGGAAGAAGCCCTGCACCTGGCCGGCGTGCAGGTCCATCGTCACCATCCGGTCGACGCCGGCGGTCTCGAGCAGGTCGGCGACGAGCCGCGCGGTGATCGGCTCCCGCGGACGCGACTTCTTGTCCTGCCGGGCGTAGAAGAACCAGGGGATGACGGCGGTGATCCGCTTCGCCGAGGCGAGGCGCGCCGCGTTCACCATGATCAGGAGCTCCATCAGGCTCTGCGCGACCGGCTTCGCGGCGGTCTGCACGATGAACATGTCCGTGCCGCGCACGGACTCCTCGAAGCGGCAGTACGTCTCGCCGTCGGCGAAGGTCTTCAGTTGCCGCGCGGTGAGGTCGACGTTCAGGTGCGCTGCGATCTTCTCGGCGAGCACCGGGTGGGAACTGCCGGCCACGACCGCGAGCCGCTTCTGCGGGGCGATCGAAACGGCACGCTCCGGCGTCATCTCCGTCCGGGGGCCGTTGCTACCCCCGAGCCCGGGCAGCGTCTGCTCAACCGTCCGGATTTCCACCGCGCCCCTCCTTGTTCTCCTGCCGCGCGCGCGCAACCGCTAGCGCGTTGGCGGGAACGTCCTCGGTGATCACAGAGCCGGCGGCGATCCATGCATCGTCTCCCACGGTGACGGGCGCAACGAACGTATTGTCGACCCCGGTCCTGACGTTGCGTCCGATCGTCGTCCGGCCCTTGGGCAGGCCCGGCGTGTGCGAGAAGTTCGCGGTGACGTTGGCAGCTGCGATGTTGGAGCCCTCTCCGATATCCGCGTCGCCGATGTAGGACAGGTGGGGAACCTTGACGCCTGCCCCGAGCCTGGAGTTCTTGATCTCGACGAAGGTGCCTGCCTTGGCGCCGGCCTCGAGAACCGTCCCGGGGCGAAGGTAACAGAACGGCCCCACCAGCGCGTTTTGGCCGACCTCGGCGTCGATCGCGACGGCGTGCGGGCCGATCTCGGCGCCCGTCGCGACCCGCGTGCGGCCGCGCAGGACGGTGAACGGATGGATCACGACATCGCTCTCTAGCTCCACGGTGGGGTCGATCCAGGTGCTCGCGGGGTCGACGATCGAGGCGCCCGCCAGCATGTGGTCACGGTTGATCCGGTCGCGCAAGAGCGCCGCCGCGGCGGCGAGCTCGACGCGGGTGTTCACGCCCTCCGTCTCGGACGGATCATCCGCGACGTGAACCGCGACGCGGTGGCCGGCGTCGACGAGGTCGCGCACGGCGTCGGTCAGGTAGAGCTCGCCCTGGGCGTTCTTCGGCTCGAGCCGCTCGAGCGCGGACCAAAGGAGATCGGCTCGGAAGACGTAGATCGAAGAGTTCGCCTCGTCGAGTGAGAGCTCCTCGGGGGTCGCGTCGGCGGCCTCCACGATCGCGCGGAGGTTCCCGGCCCCGTCGCGGACGACGCGGCCGTAGCTGCGGATGTCGGGCGGCACGAACGAGAGCACGGTCGCCCCGGCGTCCGCCTCCCGGTGGGCGGCGACGAGCTGTTCGAGGAGGGAGGTCGTCAGCAGCGGCGTGTCGCCGGAGAGGATGAGCACCTCGTCGCTGACGCCCTCGAGCGCTGCGCGCGCCGACCGGGCGGCGTCGCCGGTGCCGAGCGCCCGCTCCTGCACCGCGACCTCGACACCCTCGAACGCGGTGGCTGTATCGGGCGAGGCCACGACGACGAGCCGCTCGAGCCCGACTGGGCGCGCCGACTCGAGCACCCAGTCGACCATCCGGCGCCCGAGCAGAGGGTGCAGGTGCTTCGGCACGGCGGAGCGCATCCGGGTGCCGAGGCCGCCGGCCATCACGAGGGCTGC
>JBKJML010000215.1:0-5483 GCA_046596415.1 Gaiellaceae bacterium
GGAACGCCAAGATGCGCGACTTCCTCGGCATCGAGCCGCCCACCGCCCTTGACGGGGTGCTCCAGGACGTCCACGTCGACCTCTTGCTCGAGCACGCGCCAGATCTGAACGGAGAGCACGTTGCCGAGCGCGTAGGTCGGGAAGTAGCCGTAGCCGCCGCGCGACCAGTGGACGTCCTGGAGCACCCCGTCAAGGGCGGTGGGCGGCTCGATGCCGAGGAAGTCGCGCATCTTGGCGTTCCAGGCCTCCGGCAGGTCGGCGAGGTCGAGCGAGCCGGAGACGATCGCCTGCTCGAGCTCGAAGCGCAGGATGATGTGGAGTGAGTAGGTGACCTCGTCGGCGTCGACGCGCACGAGCGTCGGCTCGCAGCGGTTGATCGCGCGATACCACTCGTCGACCCCGACCCCTTCGAGCTGTGGGAGCTCGGTCGCGAGATCGGGGAGGAATCGCTCCCAGAAGCCGCGGCTGCGGCCGATCAGATTCTCCCAGCTGCGGCTCTGCGACTCGCCGAGGCCGAGCGAGGGGTTCCCGTAGAGGGGCGAGCGCTCGAGCGCCGGGTCGATCCCCTGGTAGGTGACGCCGTGTCCGGCCTCGTGCATCGCGGCGAAGATCGCCCGCAGGTTCTCGCGCTTGAAGCGCGTCGTCAGCCGGATGTCGGTGCGGCCGAAGCTCGTCGCGAAGGGATGGACGGTCGGGTCGAGGCGCCAGGCGCCGTCGTCGAGGCCGAAGCGCGGCAGGAGCCCGGCGAGAAACGCCTGTTGCGCCTGGACGGGGAAGTCGCCGTGGAGAAACGAGTCGTCGGCGGGGGGCGGCGCGTCCTTGACGATCTGCGTCAGTGCGGGCCGCAGCACGTCGAAGACAGCACGGATCTCCGCCGTCTTCATCCCCGGCTCGTAGTCGTCCAGGAAGACGTCGTACGGCTCGTCGCCGGGCTCGAAGCAGGCCGCCCAGCGCAGCGCCAGGTCGGTCACCTTCCGGAGTGCGGGCAGGAAGATCGAGAAGTCGTTCGCGTCGCGAGCCTGCTGCCAGGCGGCATGGCCGCGCGACCCCTCGCGCAAAAGCTCGGCGGCGAGGTCGGGCGGGACGCGCCGGTCCTTTTCCCAGTCGCGCCGTGTGACACGGATCAGCGAGGCGTCGTCGGAGTCCGGGTCGAGCGACTCCTCGTGCGGGCGAAGCTCCTCGAGCAGGCGCCCGATGTCGTCGGAGACGAAGCGCTCGTGCGTGATCCGGCCGAGCGTTCCGAGCTGCTGCGAGCGGGATTCTCCGCCACGCGCAGGCATCATCGTCCGCTGGTCCCAGCCGAGCACCCCGAGGGCTCGCTGGAGGTCGTGCACCTCGGCGAGCCGCTCCTTGAGCTCTTTCAACGCCCGCGTCACGCCCCGCAACCTACCGTTAGGATCGCCGTTGATGGCCGACGTTCTGATCATTGCCGACTCGGTGCGCGATGCCGACCTGCGGCATCACGTGCCGGTCGGGATCGGCGACGAGTTTCTCTACGCCGAGACGGGTGGCCGGAAGGTCGTCGTCACGACCTCGTTCGAGCTGCACAAGCTCCCGCCGCTCGACCTCCAGATCGAGGGCCTGCCGTACGAGGAGTTCGGCTACGACACACTTGCAGACCGGCCCGGGATCACGAAGTACGAGCTCTGGGCCGAGTACTGGCCGGGAGTGGTGCAGGCGCTCGGGATGACCGACGTCGTCGTGCCCGCCGGCTTCCCCGTCGTTTACGCCGACGCCCTCCGCAAGCTGGGGGTCGACGTGCGAGCCGACCAGGAGCTCTTCGACGGTCGCCGGCGGGTCAAGAACGCCGCCGAGCTCGCAGGGATTCGGCGCGCGCAGAAGGCCGGTGAGGCGGGCCTTCGCGCCGGGCTCGATCTGCTCCGGCGCGCCAGCACGAATGGTTCCGGGCTGACAGTGGACGGGCAGCAGCTCACGTGCGAGTTGATCAAGGAGCACGTCGACCGTGCGTTCGCCGAGCACGGAGCCGCCGCCGAGGACTCGATCGTCTCGCACGGCTCGCAGACCGCGGTCGGCCACGACTCCGGCTCCGGCCAGGTCGAGCCCGGCGACGTCGTCCTCTTCGACCTCTTTCCGCGCGACCGCGCGTCCGCCTGTTACGCCGACATGACCCGCACGGTCGTCCTCGGTGAGCCGTCCGACGAGATCCGTGAGTATCACCGGCTCTGCAAAGAGGCGCTCGACCGCTCGCTGGCGATGATCCGGCCCGGCGTCAACGGCCGTGACGTGCACGTCATGGTCTCGGAGTTCTTCCACGAGCACGGCCAGCAGACAGGCATGCACAAGGCGGCGGGTGAGGTGCTCCGCGACGGCTTCTACCACGGGCTCGGCCACGGAGTCGGCCTCGAAGTCCACGAGCAGCCCGGCCTCGGCCGGATCGGCCAGCCGCTCGTCGCCGGCGACGTGATCACCCTCGAGCCGGGCCTGTACCGGCACGGCTACGCCGGCGTGCGCCTCGAAGACCTGATCCTCGTCACCGAGGACGGCTGCGAGAACCTGACCGACTTCTCGTACGACCTGGAGCTTTGAGCCCGGAGCGATGCCGGAGCCGCACTCGATCGAGACGATGCAGGAGGAGGAGCGGCGCTACCCGCCGCCGCCCGAGTTCGCAGCGAACGCTGTCGTCGGGGCGGAGATCTACGACCTTCCCTTCGAGGAGTTGTGGGAGCGGGAGGGACGCGAGCGGGTCGACTGGATCGAGCCGTTCACGACGCTGTACGAGTGGAACCTGCCCTACGCGAAGTGGTACCTCGGCGGGAAGCTCAACGTCGCCTGGAACTGCGTCGACCGGCACGTCGAGGCCGGCCGGGGCGACCGGGTCGCCTACCACTGGGAGGGTGAGCCCGGCGACACCCGAACGATCACTTACGCCGACCTCCAGCGTGAGGTCGTCCGCTTCGCGAACGCCCTGAAGGAGCTCGGTGTCGGCCGCGGTACCGCGGTAGCGATCTACATGGGCATGGTGCCCGAGCTCGCGATCGCGATGCTCGCCTGTACCCGGCTCGGCGCTCCTCACACCGTCGTCTTCGGCGGCTTCTCGGCCGACTCGCTCTCCGACCGGATGAACGACATGGGCTGCCGCGTGCTCGTCACCCAGGACGAGGCGTGGCGGCGTGGGTCGCCGGTGCCGCTGAAGCTCACAGCCGACGAGGCGATGGCCGCCGCGCCCGGCGTCGAGCGGTGTCTCGTCGTGCGGCGCACCGGCAACGAGGTGCCGATGCAGGACGGCCGCGACACCTGGTACCACGACCTCGATGTCGCGGACGACCCCGCGAGCTGCCCCTGCGAGCCGATGGACGCCGAGGATCTTCTTTTCCTGATGTATACGTCCGGCACGACGGCGAAGCCGAAGGGGATCGTCCACACGACCGCCGGCTACCTCGTCGGCGTCGCGTCGACGCATCGGGCCGTGTTCGACCTGAAGCCGGAGACCGACGTCTATTGGTGCGCCGCCGACATCGGCTGGATCACCGGCCACAGCTACATCGTCTACGGGCCGCTCTGCAACGGGGCGACCTCGGTGCTCTACGAGGGTACGCCGGACTACCCCGACAAGGGTCGCTGGTGGTCGATCGTCGAGCGGTACGGAGTGACGATCCTCTACACCGCGCCGACCGCGATTCGCGCCCACATGAAGTGGGGGCCCGAGCACGCGCAGGGGCACGACCTTTCCACGCTCCGGCTCCTAGGCTCGGTCGGTGAGCCGATCAACCCCGAGGCCTGGATGTGGTATCGCGAGCACGTCGGTGGCGATCGCTGCCCGGTCGTCGACACCTGGTGGCAGACCGAGACCGGGATGATCATGATCACGTCGCTGCCGGGCGTGACGACGACGAAGCCCGGTTCGGCGACGAAGCCCTATCCGGGCGTCGACGCCGCCGTCTACAGCGAGACGGGCGAGGACGTCGGCCCGGGCGGTGGCGGGTACCTCGTCCTGCGCCGCCCCTGGCCCGCGATGACGCGTGGGATCTACGGCGACGAGGCGCGGTTCCGTGAGACCTACTGGTCGCGCTACCCGGGCGTGTACTTCGCCGGCGACGGTGCGCGGATCGACCAGGACGGCGACTTCTGGCTGCTCGGCAGGGTCGACGACGTGATGAACATCTCGGGGCACCGGATCTCGACGATCGAGGTCGAGTCGGCGCTCGTCGACCACCCGCGCGTCGCCGAGGCTGCCGTGTGCGGGCGGCACGACGCGACGACCGGGCAGGCGATCGTCGCCTACGTGACCCTGAAAGGAGGCGACCCGGGCTCGGTTGAGATGCTCGATGAGCTACGCAACCACGTCGCGCACAAGATCGGCGCGATCGCGAAGCCCGCCAACATCGTCTTCACGCCCGAGCTGCCGAAGACCCGCTCCGGGAAGATCATGCGCCGTCTCCTGCGCGACATGGCCGAGAATCGCCCGCTCGGCGACACGACGACGCTCGCCGATCCGGCGGTCGTCTCGGAGATCGGCCGGATTGCGCAAGCTGGCTCCGGCGACGACTAGCGGGTAAAACGGGGACATGCTGCGGCTGCTCGCACTCGCTGCGTCGGCTCTCGCTGCGCTCTCGCCGCAGTCGAGCGAGGCGTTCTTCGGCCGGGTCGTCGCCACCGCGCCCGCCGCCGCCACCCACGCGGAGCTCTACGTCGGCAACCGCCGTGTCTCGCGCCGCCGGCTCCACGGCCGCACGATCGAGTTCGCAGTGCCCGCAAAGCCGGGCCGGCGAGACCTCCGCATCCGCTTCGAGCAGGGGCAGAAGCTGCTGCGTCGTGAGGAAGCGCTCTCGGTGTGGCTCCTGCCACGCAACGCCACCGTCGCGAAGCGGCCCAGCGCCACCGACCGGGCGCTCGCGGACGCGCTCGCAGCGGCTGGGAGCTCCTTCCGTGGCTATGCGGGGCTCTGGGTGCACGACCTCGCCACCGGCCGGACCGCGGGTTGGAACTCGGACACGTCGTTTCCGGCTGCCTCGACGGTGAAGCTCGGCGTGCTCGTCACCGTGCTCGGCAGCTTCGGCGCGCAACCGGAACGGTCGACGACGTGGCGGGAGCTCCGCGATCTCGCCATCTGGTCGTCGAACCTCGCTTCGAACCGGCTGGTGCGGCGGCTGGGTGGCAGCGAGGCGGGCGGCAGCGAGCTCGTCCAGCAAACTCTGTGGAGGCTCGGCGCCGTGTCCAGCACGTTCACGGGCGACTACCGCCTCGGCACCGGTGTCGCGTCGGACACACCGAGGCCGCTCCCGATCCGCACTTACCGGCGGACGACGCCCCGTGACCTCGGCACGATCCTCTTCCAGCTCCACGCGGCAGCGACGGGCGACGCCCGGGCGCTGCGGGCAACGAGGCTGACGGTGCACCAGGCGCGCCTCGGGCTGGCGCTCCTGCTCTCGAGTGACGGGCGCGGCGAGAACGCGGGGCTCTTCCGGCCGCTCCGCGGACTGCCGGTGGCACAGAAGAACGGCTGGACGATGACGGTGCAGCAC
>JBKJML010000109.1:0-6052 GCA_046596415.1 Gaiellaceae bacterium
GGCGGGCTCGGCCTGCGCAAGGACTTCCTCTTCGACCGTCCGACCACGTTCACTGTGCTCGCCGACCGGACTACGCACGGGCCATGGGGCGTGTTCGGAGGCCACGCGGGCAAGCCGGCCGAGTACGTCCTGATCCGCGACGGAGCCGAGGCACGACTGCCTGCGAAGACGACGATCGAGGTGCTCGCCGGCGACACGATCAGCTACCGCACCTGCGGCGGCGGCGGCTACGGGCCGCCCGAGGAACGCGATCCCGTACTCGTCGCCCGCGATGTGCGCGAGGGCAAGGTCAGTCTCGAACGGGCCCGGGAGGTGTACGGATGGCAGCGGTAGACCCGATCACGTTCGAGGTGCTCCGAAACGCGCTCGTCGCGGCGACCGACGAGATGGTGCTCGCGCTGAAGCGGAGCGCCTACTCGACGAACATCAAAACGCGCTCCGACTTCTCGTGCGCCTTCTTCGACGCGCAGCTGCGCCCGGTCGCACAGGGGTTCGCACAGCCCGTCCACCTCGGCTCGATGGTCGAGCAGGTGCCGAAGGCGATCCAGCGCTATGGCCCCGAGCGGCTCGGCCCGGGCGACGTGATCGTCACCAACGACCCGCACCCGAGCGGTGTGCATCTGAACGACGTGAGCCTGATCTCGCCGGTGCACGACGACGAGGGCCTGATCGGCTACGTCGCGAACCTGGCGCACCACGTCGATGTCGGCGGTGGCGCGCCGGCCTCGATCGGTGCCTTCCGCGAGGTCTTCCAGGAAGGCGTGATCATCCCGCCGATCCGGCTCGTCGAGGGCGGCGCGATCGTGCCCGACGTCTTCCGGCTGATCCTGGCCCAGATCCGCTCCAAGCACGAGACGGCCGGCGACTTCCGGGCGCAGATCGCAGCCAACGCGACCGGTGTGCGGCGGATCCAGGCGCTCGTCGCTCGCCACGGCCGCGAGACGCTGCTCGCCACGATGGCCGAGTTGCTCTCCTACACCGAGCGGCGCACGCTCGCGGAGTTCGCGGCGCTCCCGCACGGCGTCTATGAGGCGGAGGGCTTCGTCGACAGCGACGGCTACACCGACGAGCCGGTGCGACTCCAGGTGCGGATCGAGCTTGCCCCCGACGGCGTGCGCTTCGACACTGCCGGCTCCGACGAGCAACGGCGCGCCCCGGTCAACTCGACCTGGGCGATGACCTTCTCGGCCTGCGCGTACGCCGTCAAGTGCCTGATCGATCCCGACTTGCCGGTGAACGACGGCTTCTACCGTCTCGTCCACCTCGACGCGCCGCCGGGCACGGTCACGAACGCCACCTGGCCCGCGCCCGTCGTGGGCGGTTGGGAGACGCAGACGCGCCTCGTCGACGTGATGTTCAAGGCGCTCCTGCCCGCCTTCCCCGAGCGGCTGCCCGCGGGGACGAAGGCGATGATGTGCCAGGCCGGGTTCGGCTCGCTCGACATCGCGGCGGGCACCTACATCTGCTTCTACGACACCTTCGCCGGCGGCTACGGCGCCCGCTTCGCGAGCGACGGCCCCGACGCCGTTCAGGCGCACGGCCAGAACACCGAGAACGCGCCCGTCGAGGAGACCGAGCTCAACTACCCGGTTCGGATCGACGAGCTCTCGCTCGTCGAGGACTCCGACGGCCCGGGACGCTTCCGTGGCGGGCTCGGCCTGCGCAAGGACTACCGTTTCGACCTGCACACGACCTTCACGATCCTCGCCGACCGAGACCGAAGCGGCCCGTGGGGCGTGCTCGGCGGCAGTGACGGACGCGTCGCCGAGTACTTCCACGTTCGTGACACGGTCGAGACACGCCTGGGCTCGAAGAGCACGATCGAGCTGGTTCCCGGCGACGTGATCAGCGTGCGCACCTGCGGCGGCGGCGGCTACGGCCCGGCCGAAGAGCGCGAGCCGGAGCGCGTCCTGCGCGATGTGCTCGAGGGCAAGGTCAGCGCCGAGCGCGCCCGCGACATCTACCGCGTGGCGGTCGCCGGTCGCCGTCTCGACGAAGCGGCGACGAAGGTGCTGCGCGCATGAGCGTCCGGATCGCGGTTGACATCGGTGGCACCTTCACGGACGCGACGCTGATCGACGAGGAGACCGGCAACGTCGCGATCGCGAAGGTGCTCACGACCCCGTCCGACCCCTCCGAGGGCTTCATGCGGGCTGTCGAACGGGCGCTCTCCGAGGGGAAGGTGGAAGCGGGCCAGGTCGGCTTCGTCGTCCACGCGACCACGGTGGCGACGAACGCGATCATCGAGGGCAAGATCGCGCGTAGCGGCTTCATCACCACCGAGGGCTTCCGCGACCTGCTCGAGATCGCACGCCAGGTGCGCCCGACGCTCTACGACACCCTGTTCGAGAAGCCGAAGCCGCTGGTGCCGCGCGACCGGGCGATCGGTGTGCGGGAGCGGCTCGGGCCGGCGGGGGAGGTGCTGATCCCGCTCGACGAGGATTCGGTGCGCGAGGCGGCGGCGTTGATGCGTCGCGAGGAGGTCGAGTCGGTCGCGGTCTGTCTGCTCCACTCGTACGTCAACCCCGAGCACGAGCAGCGCGTCGGCGCGATCCTCGCCGAGGAGCTGCCGGGGGTGCCGATCTCGCTCTCGGCCGAGGTGGCCCCGGAGTTCCGCGAGTACCTGCGCGCCTCGACGACCGTGATCAACGCCGTGATCCGACCGGTCGTCGAGCGCTACCTGGAGGGGATCGAGAGCCGGCTCGCCGCAGCCGGCATCGACGCGAAGCTGCTCGTGATGCAATCGAGCGGCGGCGTCTTCAGTGCGGCGGCGGCGGCGCACCGGCCGGTGTTCATGGTCGAGTCGGGCCCGGCGGCGGGTGTGATCGCCTCCGCCTACCTCGGTGAGACGCTCGGCGAGCCGGCCATCCTCTCCTTCGACATGGGCGGCACGACGGCGAAGGTCGGGTTGATCCAGGGCGGGCAGCCGTCGGTGACGAAGGACTACAACGTCGGCGGGCACGCGGGCGCCGGGGTCGGCGGCCTGTCTCTCTCGGGCTACCCGGTGCGCACCCCGGTCGTCGACCTGGTCGAGATCGGAGCCGGCGGCGGCTCGATCGCCTGGATCGACTCGGGCGGCCTGCTGCGCGTCGGCCCCCGTAGCGCGGGGGCCGGCCCGGGGCCGGTCTGCTACCGGCGAGGCGGTGTCGAGCCGACGGTGACCGACGCGAATGTCGTCCTCGGCCGCCTCAACCCGGCCTACTTCCTCGGTGGCGAGATGGGGCTCGACGTCGAGGGCGCGAAGGCGGCGATCGAGGAGCGCCTCGCGAAGCCGCTCGGGATCTCCGTCACCGAGGCCGCGAACGGGATCGTCGAGATCGCGAACGCGGCGATGGTGAACGCGCTCCACCTGATCTCCGTCCAGCGCGGCTACGACCCGCGCGACTTCGTCCTCGTCGGCTTCGGCGGTGCCGGGCCCGTGCACGCGAACGCGCTCGCCCGCGACGCCGAGATGCCGACGCTCGTGATCCCGCGCAGCCCGGGGATCTTCTCCGCCACCGGCCTGCTCACGACCGACCTGAAGCGCGACGCGGCGATCACGATCATGCGCCCGCTCGACGCGCTCGAGGACGGTGAGGCAGAGACGGCGTTTGCCGAGCTCGAGCGCGTCGGCCGCGAGGAGCTCGAAGGCGAGGGGCTCTCCGGCGACGCGATCGCGTTCGTGCGCCAGATCGACCTCCGCTACGTCGGCCAGAGCTACGAGCTGACGATCCCCGCCGGCGACGGGTTGGTCGAGCGCTTCCACGCCGAGCACGACCGCGTCTACGGGTTCGCCGCGCCGGCCGAGCCGGTCGAGGTGGTGAGCCTGCGGCTGACGAGCGTGGGGCGGATCGCGAAGCCGCCGGCACGACCGATCGAGCAGGGGGGCGCCGCCGAGCCGAAGGAGCATCGCCCCGTCCACTTCGCCGAGGCCGGCGGCTACGTCGACTGCCCGATCTACGACCGCTACGCGCTGCCCGCCGGCGCCACCCTCATCGGGCCCGCGGTCGTGGAGGAGTTCGATTCGACCACCGTCGTTCATCCGGGCTTCACCGTCCGGGTCGACGAGGTCGGCAACCTGATCATCCAGAAGGAGACAGCGTGAGCTACGGGATCGTCGTGTCGAAGGACGTGATGGTGAAGACGCGGGACGGGGTCCGCCTGGCGACCGACGTCTACCGGCCGGCCCACGAGGGCGAGCTCGTCGCGGGCCGCTACCCGACGATCGTCTGCATCACGCCGTACGACAAGAGCGAGCGCCGCTACACGGAGATCGCAGACTTCTTCGTCCCGCACGGCTACGCCGTCGTCCTCCAGGACCTGCGCGACCGTCATCGCTCCGAGGGAACCGACGAGTACTTTCACAGCGCGACCCCGCACACCGGCGAGGACGGTTACGACACGATCGAGTGGATCGCGGCACAGAGCTGGAGCAACGGCCGCACCGGCATGGTCGGCAGCTCCTACGCGGCGATCACCCAGATCCGGACGGCACTCGAGTCGCCGCCGCATCTCACGGCGATCTGGCCCGACGTAGCCCCGACGAACACGTTCCAGAACCAGACCCGCGAGGGCGGCGCGATGCAGCTGCACATGTTCTGGGCGCTCTACATCCACGCCGCCGACGCACAGGGGGTGAAGGGCGACTGGGACAAGCAGAGCGAGGTCTTCGACGACCTGAAGAACCTGCGCCGGCTGATGTGGAACTCGCCACTCCTGCGCGACGACCTTGCCTTTCGCCTCGTGCCGACACTCGCGAAGACGCTCGAGGACTACGTCACCCGCGGCACCTACGACGAGTTCTGGGCGAAGAAGGAGAACGACTTCACCTCTTTCTGGCACGAGCACGCTGACATCCCGGTGACGATGTCCACCGGCTGGTACGACCCGTTCCCGCACGCCGAGAGCGAGTACTTCGCGGCGATGACGGCGAGAAACGACGCGCCCCAGCGGCTCGTCGTCGGCCCGTGGAGCCATGTCGGGATGCGTGGCGACGTGAGTTGGACTTTCGACGTCGACTTCGGGCCCGACTCGGTCTGGGGCGTGCAGCGCTACTTCGACGAGCAGCTCCGGTTCTTCGAGCGCTGGCTGCGGGAAGACGGCGGTGGCGCGCCGGCGGACGAAGCCCCGATCCGCCTCTTCGTCATGGGCGGTGGCACCGGCGGGAAGACCGAGCTCGGCAAGCTCGACCACGGCGGCCGCTGGCGGGAGGAGCGCGAATGGCCGCTCGCCCGGGCGCTCCCGACGACGTTGCACCTGCACGGCGACGGGTCGCTGCGATCCGATCAGCCCGACGCGGGAGCCGAGCCGCAGCGCTTCACCTACGACCCCGACGATCCGGTGCCGACGCTCGGCGGGCTCTTCTGCGCCGTCGGCGAGATGCCGTCGGGAGACGCCGAGCTCGAGCCGATGTGGGCGCGGCTCCTCAACCCGGCCCTCCAGCTGCGGAACATCATGACCCCAGGCCCTGTCGACCAGAAGGAGTCGGCCGACTTCTTCACCGCGCGCGAGCCCTACCGGCGGCTGTCGGAGCGGCCCGACGTGCTCGTCTACCGAACGGAGCCGCTTGCGGAGCGCCTGGAGGTGACGGGCCGGGTCGCAGTCGAGCTCTGGATCGCGTCGAGCGCGGTCGACACGGACTTCACCGCGAAGCTCGTGGACATGTACCCGCCGAGCGAGGACTACCCGGAGGGGTACGACCTGATCCTCAACGACACGATCATCCGGACGCGATTCCGCGAGGGCTTCGACCGCGAGGTGATGATGGTGCCGGGCACTCCGTACAAGGTGACGATGCTCCTGCCGCCGACCTCGAACCTGTTCGCCGTCGGCCACCGCATCCGCATCGACGTGTCATCGTCGAACTTCCCGCGGCTCGAGCGCAACCCGAACACGGGCGAGCCGATCGGCCGGCACACCCGCCACGTCGTCGCCGAGCAGACGGTGTATGTCGACGCGGAGCGCCTGTCGAAGATCGTGCTGCCGGTGATCCCTGCGTGAGCTTCCTCGTTCCCTGCCCGAACTGCGGCGAGCGCGACGTGAACGAGTTCGCCTGCCGCGGTGAGGTGACGAC
>JBKJML010000118.1:0-5085 GCA_046596415.1 Gaiellaceae bacterium
GCGGAGCTCGTGGCACTCCGTTCGCGGATCAGGCCGGGGCGGACGGCGTTGCGCTATTTCGACCAACTCGAGTGGAACGCCTGAGCGTGAGGTCCCTGGTTGGCGTCCATCGCTAACCCCCACCCTCCCAGGGGGCAGGCACAGGCACGCTACCTCGGAAGGTGTGACGTGTCCGTGCCAGGATCGCACCAACTTTGAGCCAATTGCTCCACAGCGGCGATGACGACGGAAGCAGCGACGACGGCAGCGCTGACCACAGCAACGACCTCGGCGACGACAGCCTCAGCAACCCCGGCGACGCCAACAACCTCGCCGACGCCAACAACCCCGCCGACGCCAGCAGCCCGGCCGGCGACAACCGCCCGCTGCGGGTCGTCCTCTGCCCGGTCAACACGGCGGGTGTGCCGTGGACGACGGCACAGGCCCTACGGCGTCGCGGCGTCGACGCGAGGCTCGTCGTGTTCGAGCGTTACGCCCTCCACCCGGAGGCAGACGTCTCCCTCGACCGCTCCGGCGGCTTCGCGCGCCGCCAGGCAACCCAGTGGCGAGCATTCGCCGGCCTGCTGCCGCAGACGGACGTGTTCCACTTCATCTTCGGCCTCACACTCGTGCCGCAGTCGCTGCAGTTCCCGATCCTGAAGCTATTCGGCAAGAAGTCCATCATGCACTACCTCGGCTCGGACATTCGTGGCAAGACGCCCGAGGAGCTCGCCTCCGGCAAGAAGGCCGGTGCCCAGATCGTCGGCAGCTACGACGCGATCCGCTGGGTGCCCGGCGCAGAGGTGATCCCACCGGGCATCGACCTCTCGCGCTTCACCCCCGCACCGCCCTCCGACCGGACCCGTCCGGTAATCCTGCATGCACCCTCGTCGCGGCGTCGCAAGGGCACCGAGCACGTGATCGCAGCCGTCGAAGGGCTCGATGCCGATCTCGAGATCGTCGAGGGTCTGCACCACGACGAGGCGTTCGAGCGCTTCCGGAACGCCGATATCGTCGTCGACCAGCTCAACGCGGGCTGGTACGGCCTGTTCGCGATCGAATGCATGGCGCTCGGCAAGCCGGTCGTCACCTTCCTCCACGAGGAAGCGGTGCGACGCACCCAGGAAGCCTTCGAGACCACCGTGCCGATCGTCTCCGCCACCGCCGAAACCCTCCGCGAGCAACTCCGTCCGCTCGTCGCCGACGCGGCCGAGCGGCGGCGCAGAGGCGAGGCGTGCCGCGCCTACGTCGAACTCGTTCACGACCAGGAGCGGATCACCGACCGCCTGCTCGACGTCTACGCTCGACTCTGATGGCGCTCTCCGGCCAGCTCAAGCGGCTCGGCAGGCACTCCGCGATCTACGGCCTCGGCGGCCTCGTCTCGCGGATCCTCGCGGTCCTGCTGCTCCCGCTCTACACGAGCTACCTCCTTCCCTCCGACTACGGAAAGATCGAGACACTCGTCGCCGGCACGACCGTGCTGACGATCGTCCTCCGCGCCGGCATCTCGAGCGCTTTCTTCCGCTTCTACTTCGACTCGCCCGAGCCCGAGAAGCGACGCACCGTCCTCCGAACCTCCTTCTGGTTCACGATCACGGTCTCGACAGCCGGGCTCGTGGCGCTCCTGCTGCTGGCCAGCCCGATCGCGACGGCGCTCTTCGGCGACGCCGGCGCCACCGATCTCGTGCGCGCGGCCGGCGTCGGCCTGTGGGCGCAGATGAACTACGAGCAGCTCACCTCGCTCTTCCGGGTCGAGGAGCGCAGCGTCGCCTTCGTGCTCGCGAGCCTCGTGAACATCGCGATCACGATCGGGGCCACGATCCTGCTTGTCGTCGTCCTCGACAAGGGCCCCCTCGGCGTCCTCGTCGGCAACTTCACCGGCACGCTCCTCGTCTATCTCGCCCTGCTCGGCTACCGGCGCGAGCAGCTCGGCCTGGAGCTGAACCGCGACCTGCTGCGGGAGATGAACCGCTTCGGCCTGCCGCTCGTCCCTTCGGCGCTCTTCCTCTGGACGACGAACTTCAGCGACCGCTTCTTCCTCCTCAAGCTCTCGGGCACCACCGAGGTAGGCCTCTACTCGGTAGGCGTCCGGATCGCCTCGGCGATGGTGCTGCTCCTGACCGCATTCCGCACCGCCTGGCCCGCGTTCGCCTACTCGATCGAGAAGGACGAGGAGGCACGCGGAACCTACGGCTTCGTCCTCACCTACCTGCTGCTCCTGACCTCCTGGGTCGCGACCGCGCTCGCGCTGCTCTCCCCCTGGCTCGTCGACGCGCTGACGAAGCCGGAGTTCGCCGCCGCGTCGCGCGTGGTCGGCCCACTCGCGTTCGCCGCGGTCGCCTTCGGTGGCTACATCGTGATCTCGATCGGGGTCGGCCGCGCGCGCCGCACGCAGTTCAACTGGGTGATCACGGGCGCCGCCGCAGCACTGAACGTCTCCTTGAACCTGATCCTGATCCCGCCCTACGGGATGATGGGCGCTGCCGTCGCCACCGTCGCCGCGTACACGCTGATGTTCGTCGGCATGGCCTGGTGGGCCCAGCGGGTCTACCCGGTGCCCTACCAGTGGCGGCGCGGCGCGACGGCCGTCGGCACCGCCGGTGCGATCGTCGTCGCCGGCAAACTCGCCGACGTCGGCCTGCCCGTCGCGGTCGCGCTGAGCGCGGTCTATCCGCTGGCGCTCCTGCCGCTTCGCTTCTACCTGCCGGCCGAGCGGACGCGCCTCAGGGCGCTCGTCGGACGCTAGTCGCCGGGCGGGCGAACGAGGTAGCGCGACTCGTCGATCCGCATCGGCACGAGTGGCAGCTCGTTCTCGGACAGCCACGATCCGATCGCGGCCTCGACGTCCTCGTCCGTGCCATCGACCTCGAGCCCGAAGCCTTCATCGTCCCGCTTCCGTACCTCGAAGCCGCGCTCGACGAGGGCAGCGACCAGGTGATCACGGTCGGTAACCCTCACCACATCGACTTGCACCATCGCGAACTCCTTCGCTCAGGCACCCGCGTGCGAAACAAAAACGAACGCCGCTAGGTGTCCAATCCCTTCGTCTTCGCAGCGGAGCGCTTTTCGGCGCGCCGCTCCTTGAGCGACTTCTGCGCGACCTTCTTGCTGTCCTTCTTCGGCTTTTGCGCACCCTTCATGGGGTGTCCTCCTCTGGGTGGGCGCGGGGTCTGAGCGCCCGCTCATCATGGCAGATCGCCCCGCTTGACCGCCTGGCCACGCCCTCCGGCGGCGGCGGTGGTGGTTACGCCACGACCCTGTACACCTGGAAGACTTCTGCGTACTCGCGGTTCACGTTGATCCCGTGCGTGCGCGCCAGGCTCCACATGTACTCCGGGTCGGCGTAGCGCCGGTGCTGCTGCGAGGCGTAGCGCGCGAGCGCGGCCGCCTTCCGCTCCAGATGCCGCTTCTCGAGCGCGATGTAGGCGCCATAGGAGAAATCGAAATTGTTCCACGGGATCTCGTAGCCGAGGATCGTCGTCCGTTTGAAGGCCCGCAGCCCCTCCTGCGCGATCGTCTGGTGATCCTGATGGACGTCGTGATGCGACGGTTGAAAGACGGCGTCGGGCCGGTAGTCCTCCCAGAGGGCGACAAGCAGCTCGAGGATGTCCTGCCGTCGGTCGGGAAACGTCCGCACGTCGAAGTCGTGCACGGTGAGCGCAGAATCGGGGATGCCGAGCTCGGCTGTCGCCTCGCGCACTTCACGGGCCAGCGTGTCCGGTGCGAAGCCCGGCGGCAGCGAGCGGGTCGCGATCGAGAAGGCGACGTAGCGCACCTCGACGCCCGCCTCGGCGAGCCGCGCCATCGTGCCGCCACAGCCGAACTCACCGTCGTCGGTGTGCGGGGCGAGCACGAGCACGCGCTGCCAGCCCTCGATCACGCCTCCTCCGACCGGCGCGCGGCGACGACGGCTACGAGGCCGGTGAGCGCCCAGGCCATCGGGTCCTCGAAGAACGCGTTGTAGAAGAGGCTGTGCACGGCGATCGCGCCTAGCGTAAGCCCAACCGCGAGCGACGCGCGACCCGCAGGCGTCGCTGCGGTGCACCGCAGCGCCGCGAAGAGGGTGGCTCCGACGAACCAGAGGAGAAGCAGGAGGCCCGGGAAACCCGTCTCCGCCGCCACCGTGACCGGGGTCGAGTGCGAGGCCGCCTTCTTCGGATCGCGGCCGCGCAGGCCGGTGCGCTCGGCGTAGGCGCGCTTGAAGCTCCCCACGCCGACGCCGGCTACCGGGTGGTCGACGGCGATCCGGATCCCGTTCGAGACGAGGCCCGCCCGGCCGCTAGTCGCCTTGTTCAGGCTCGACCGTGACTTCTCGAGCAGCGTGTGCCTGACCTGCGCGGTCGAGACCCCGGCGACGACGAGGACGATGCCGACAAGAGCGAACGCGAGCAGCGCGTGGCGCCGCCAGACGATCGCCGCCCCGACGAGCACGCCCGCCACGAGGGCCGCGAAGCTCGACTGCGAGAACGAGAAGAGCAGACCCACCCAGGTCGCCGCGACGAGAACGATCGCCCCCGCAAGCCGCCGACCGCCGAGGCCGAGCAGCACGAACACGAGCGTCGCGAGGATCGCCGTCACGAGGTAGCGGCCGTAGATCGACGGATCCCAGAAGACCGAGTTGACGCGGTAGAACGGTGCGTAGGCATTGCCGACCTCGACCTTCGGGTTCCAGAAGACATCCCGAGTCACCCACTGGAAGACGCCGATGCCGGCGAAGACGAGCGCCGTCGCGGCGAGTGCCGCGTAGAGCCAGCCGAGCGCCCGCTCGCGCCACGGCAGCCGCGCGAAGCCGATCGCGAGCACGCCGAACGGGAGCACGAACGCGAGCAGGAAGATCGCGCCCTCCCGGACATCGTCGCTCCACAGGAGCGAGAGGCCGGTCCAGGCGACGAGCCCGGCGAGCGGGAGTGCCGCCGGTCCGAGCTCGCGAGCCCGCTCGTCGCCGCGGAGGAGCTCCCAGCCGAGCGCGAGCGCGAGCGAGGCGACGACGAGGTAGAGCGGCAGCAGCAGGTTTGCTTCCTCTGAGCCGATCGTGACCGGGATCCGGCCCGGCACGCAGGCAAGCGTCGCGAACGCCAGCAGCCAGGGCCACCTGCGCAGTGCGAC
>JBKJML010000225.1:0-8487 GCA_046596415.1 Gaiellaceae bacterium
GTCCGGCCGGCGCTACGACGAGGAGGACGTCGCGTTCGCCGAGCAGCTCGCCGCCCGCGCCGCGCTCGCGGTCGACAACGCACTCCTGTTCCGGGAGGCCGAGCAGGCGGCGGCGACGGCGAACGAGTCGCTCGCCCGCCTCGCGCTCCTCGCCGAGGCGAGCGAGGTGCTCGCGCAGCACCTCGACACGCGCGCGACGCTGGCCTCGGTGGCGCGGCTCGCGCTGCCGGTGCTCGCCGACGGCTGCAACGTGTATCTCGCCGAGGGCGACGCGCTCGTCCGGGTCGCGTCCGCGCATGTCGAGCCAGAGAGAGCCGTCGCCTACGACACACTGCCGCCGAGCTATCCACTCGACACGGCTACCCCGACGATGCTCGTCGAGGTGTACCGGTCGGGTGAGCCACGTCTCTTCGCCGACCTGGACGAGGAGCTCCTCGCGAACGCCGAGTCGGCGGGCATCGAGCGCGGCACGTGGGCGCTGCTCGGCACCGAGTCGATCCTGATGCTTCCTCTCCAGGCAAGGGGCCGCTCGCTGGGCACGATCACGTTTTCCTCGCTGCGGGCCCACCGCTTCGACGAGGCCGGCGTCGCGCTGGCGACCGAGCTCGCACGGCGGGCCGCCGTCGCCGTCGACAACGCTCTCCTGTTCAGTGAGCTGAACGAGCAGCGCGGCGAGCTCGAGCAGCGGGCGCGTGCCGCACAGGCGCTCGAGTTCGTCGGCGACGGTGTCGCTCTCGTCGATGTGGACGGCGCGATTCGGCTCTGGAATCCGGCGGCCGCCCGCATAACCGGTCTCCGCGAGGCCGACGTGGTCGGTGGGTCGCTCGACGCGGCTCTCCCCGGCTGGCGCCTCGTCGCCGACCGGATTCCCGTTGTTCGGGCGAGCAATGAACCGGCGCCGACGCGAGCGGAGACGGTGCCGCTCGAGATCGGCGAGGTCGAGCGCTGGCTCTCGGTCTCGGGCGTCTCGTTCCCGGAAGGCACCGTGTATGCCTTCAGAGACCTGACCGAGGAGCGGGCGGTCGAGCGGCTGAAAAGCGATTTCGTCTCGACTGTCTCGCACGAGTTGCGCACGCCGCTGGCCGCGATCTACGGCGCAGCCGTCACGCTCCGCCGCGTCGACGTGGAGCTCTCCCCGGAGCAGCAGGACGGGATGCTCGCCGTGGTCGCCACCGAGTCGGAGCGGCTCGCCCGGATCGTCAACGACATCCTGCTCGCGAGCCGGCTCGACTCCGGCCTACTCCAGGTGGCGGTCGGCGCCGCCGACGCTGCCGCGCTCGCCCGTGGCGTGGTCGAGGCGGCGAAGACCCATGTGCCGGCCTCGATCGAGCTCCAGCTCGATGTGCCGGACGGGCTGCCCGCCGTGGCGGCGGACGAGGACAAGGTGCACCAGGTGCTCGTGAACCTGGTCGAGAACGCGATCAAGTACTCACCCGACGGTGGCCCGGTGCGCGTCAAGGTCGAGCGGGCGGGAGCGCGTCACGTCCGCTTCTCGGTCGCCGACGAGGGCCTCGGGATCCCCGCCACCGAGCACGGCCGGATCTTCGAGAAGTTCTACCGTCTCGACCCGAACCTGACCCGCGGCGTCGGGGGGACCGGGCTTGGTCTCTACATCTGCCGTGAGATCGTCAGGCGGATGGACGGCCGCATCTGGGTCGTCTCGACCGTCGGTCGCGGCTCGACGTTCTCGTTCGAGCTCCCCCTCGCGGTGGAGAGGCTCTAAGAACTCATTTCAGAACGAAGCCTGGCGGCCCGACGGCGAAGGGTCATTCTGAAATGAGCTCTAATACGCACGAGGCGGCCCGGAGGCCGCCTCGTAGAGCGTCGGTTCGAAGCGGTCGCAGCTTACAGCGGGCCGTCTTCGACGTAGGTCGTCCGCCGGCGCCCACCTGCGGGGCCGCCCCAGGACGACCAGAAAACCAGCGACAGCACGAAGCCGGCGATCCCCACCACCATCAGGATCACACCCACCACGTTGATGTCGATACCGGACACGCTCGTGCTCACTGCCCACGTGAGGACAGCGCCCACGGCGATCAGGATCAAGCTCACTCCAAGGCCCATTGTTTCCTCCTTCGGTACGGGGTCGGATGAGAAACGGCTGCCGGCTCGTTTCGGATACGCGGTCGTGTAGGCTCGCCGCGGTGCGTAGGGGAGCTGTCGTACGGATCGCGCTCGTCGGCGTAGCCGTCGGCGTCGTCACATCGCTCTTTGCGGTGTTCATCCCCTGGCTGCCCACCTCCGCGTCGGAGGAGATGGACGGGATCGCGTTCACGTTCTGGTTCGCGACGGTGATCTGCATCGGCATCTTCGCGCTCGTGATGGCGGTCATCCTCTACTCGGTGGTCGCGTTCCGCGTTCGCCCCGACGACGACACCGATGGGCCGCCGATCCACGGCCACACGGGCCTCGAGATCGTCTGGACGGTCATTCCGGCCGTCCTCGTCACCGCCATCTCGGTCGTCAGCGCCATCGTGCTCGCGAAAAACGACGACGCCGGGCCGAACCCGCTGAAGGTCGCCGTCAGCGCACAGCAGTTCGCCTGGTCGTTCAAGTACCCGGGCGCCGACGGGCCGCTCTCCGGGAAGCTCGTGCTGCCGATCCACCAGTCGACCGTGCTCTCGCTCACCGCCGCCGACGTGATCCACTCGTTCTGGGTGCCCGAGTTCGGCCAGAAGCAGGACGCCGTACCGGGGATCACCACCCGGCTCGTGATCACCCCGAAGCGGCTCGGCACCTTCCCCGTCATCTGCACGGAGCTCTGCGGCCTGGGGCACTCGACGATGCGGTCGGAAGCCATCGTCCTCAGCCGGGCCGACTACGACAAATGGCTGGCCGACCAGCGCAGCGGAGCCGCTACGCAGGGGAGCGGCGGTGCCGGCGTCTTCGCCGCGCAGGGCTGCGGGAGCTGCCACGCCCTCGCCGCTGCCGGCTCGACCGGCCAGGTGGGCCCGTCGCTCGATACCCTCGACGCCGCGGCCAAGAAGGCGGGCAAGCCGCTCGAGGCGTACGTGCGCGAGTCGATCGTCCAGCCTGACGCGTATCTCGCGCCGGGCTACCAGGGGGGCGTGATGCCGAAGAACTACGCAGATCTGCCGCAGGATCAACTCGATCAGCTCGTGCGGTACCTC
This sequence comes from Gaiellaceae bacterium, assembly GCA_046596415.1. Lineage (GTDB taxonomy): Bacteria > Actinomycetota > Thermoleophilia > Gaiellales > Gaiellaceae > JBKJML01. Next base: position 3,132 of record JBKJML010000225.1, read on the forward strand.
GCGAGTGGCGGCAAGGGCAGCGAGTGACCGCGGTCACCGACACACAGCACCTTCCGCAGGCGCCGGTGGGCGGCTCGAGGCGCTATCTGCTCGAGGCCGGCTGGGTGCGCGCCGCCTGGATGACGCTCCTCTTCTTCGGGCTCGGCACCGGTCTCGTCGCGTTCTTCCGCTGGCTCGGCCACTACGACCCGGTGCTGGACTCGACGATGGTCGTCGTCGTCGGCGCCCTGACCACGGCGCCGGTCGGGTTCCTGGCCGGGCTCGGCACCTTCGACTACTGGACCGCCTATGCGATCGGACGTCCGACCCGCCCCGACGATCACCGGCACCACGGCGCGAAATCCTGGCGCGACTACTTCAAGGTCAACACCGATCACAAGGTGATCGGCATGCAGTACCTGTGCACGACGTTCGCCTTCTTCGTGCTGGGCGGGTTGATGGCGATGCTCTTCCGCGCCGAGCTCGCGCGCCCGGGCACCCAGTACGTCGACGGCCAGACGTTCAACGGGCTCGTCTCCGTGCACGCGGCACTGATGATCTTCCTCTTCATCATCCCGGCGTTCGCCGGGCTCGCGAACTTCGCCGTGCCGCTGATGATCGGCGCGCCCGACATGGCCTTCCCACGCTTGAACGCGCTGTCGTTCTGGCTGCTCCCGATCGCCGGTCTGATGATGGTCGGCAGCTTCCTCGCCCCGGGCGGCGCCTTCGCCACCGGTTGGACGAGCTATCCGCCGCTCGCGTCGGAGCAACCGATGGGCCAGGTGTTCTTCAACATGGGCGTCCAGTGGGCTGGTGCGTCGTCGATCATGACCGCGCTCAACTTCCTGGTCACGATCATCACCATGCGCGCGCCCGGAATGACCTTCTGGCGGATGCCGCTACTCGTCTGGGCGAACTTCACGACTTCGCTGCTCGTCGTGATCGCGACGCCGTTCATCGCGGCGTCCCAGTTCTTCGTCCTCTTCGACCGCGTGCTGCACACCAACTTCTTCAAGCCGGAGACGTTCGGCTACGTGCTCTCGTACCAGCACATCTTCTGGTTCTACTCGCACCCGGCCGTCTACATCATGATGCTGCCCGGCTTCGGAATCGTCAGCGAGGTGATCGCTGTCATGGTCCGCAAGCCGATCTTCGGCTACCGCCTGATGGCCCTCTCGCTGATGGGGATCCTCGTGCTCGGCTTCTCGGTCTGGGCGCACCACATGTTCGTGGCGGGCATGGCGCCGTGGCTGCGCGTCCCGATGATGGTCACGTCGATGATCATCGCGGTGCCGACGGGGATCAAGATCTTCTCCTGGCTCGCGACGATGTGGGAGGGGAAGATCCACTTCCGTACCCCGATGCTGTTCGTGCTCGGCTTCATCTCGATGTTCGTGATCGGCGGCCTCTCCGGCATCTATCTCGCTGCGGTCCCGATCGACATCGCCGCCTCCGACACGTACTTCATCGTGGCGCACATCCACTACGTGCTCTTCGGCGGCTCCGTGTTCACGATCTTCGCCGGGGTCTACTACTGGTTCCCGAAGATGACCGGCCGCATGTACTCGGAGCGGCTCGGGAAGATCCACTTCTGGATGACGTTCGTCGGTTTCAACGCCACGTTCTTCCCGATGCACTGGATCGGGCTGCAGGGGATGCCGCGCCGTGTCGCCGACTACTCGTCGCAGTTCGCAGGCTGGAACATGATCATCTCGATCGCGTCGTTCTTCCTCGGCGCGTCGGTCGTCGTCTTCTTCTACAACATGATCACGAGTTGGACGCGCGGGCCGATCGCCCCGTCCAACCCGTGGCGCTCGATGACGCTCGAATGGCAGGTCAGCTCGCCGCCGCCGCTCTTCAACTTCGACCAGATCCCGCAGGTCGTGGGCGGACCGTACGAGTACGGCGTCCCGGGCGCACGGCACGCCGTGCTCTCCCCGAGTGAGGGCGTCGCTCCGGTCGAGGCGGAGGTGAAGCACTGATGGCGCCAACGACGGCGGAGCCTCGTTCGATCCTCGTGATCGCCAACGAGACCGTCACCGCGGACGAGCTGATGGACGCCGTGCGCAGCCGTGCGGCGGCAGGCGAGGTGCGCGTCACGGTCGTCGCGCCCGTCAACACGCCGCGTGAGGGGTACGTCGTCTACCAGGACACCCGCCATGCGGCCGCCGGGCGCAGGCTCGAACGGATGCTGAACGTGCTTCGGGCGGCGGGGATCCCGGCGTTCGGCCGCGTCGTCGATGCGTCACCGCTCGACGCGGTGCGCGACGCGATCGCGATGGATTCGCCCGACGAGCTGATCGTCTCGACCCATCCGGAGGCGAAGTCCGGCTGGCGCCGACGCAACCTGATCGACGAGATCCGGAAGTTGGCAGGCCCGCTGCCCGTGGAGCACGTCATTTCGAGTGTGACCGAGCGCGGGGGTGAGGTGAACGTCCTTGTCGTCGCGAACGAGACGGTGCTCGGCGAGCAGTTGCTCGACGCGATTCGTGCCCGCGCGGGCGTCTCGCCGGCGAGCTTCCTGATCGTGTCGCCGCAGAGCGGGCCGCACGAGGCCGAGTATCCCGAGGCCGAGCGTCGGCTGCGGCTCGCCGTCGCGACGCTCCGCTCGGAGGGGATCGAGGCGCACGGGCAGATTGCGCACCCCGATCCGTACACGGCGGCGATGCATGCGGTGCGCGACGAGCGGGTCGACGAGATCATCGTCTCGACCTTCCCGGGGGCGCGCTCCGGCTGGCTGCGACGCGACCTTGTCGGGCGCCTGAGAAGCGAGGCGAAGGTGCCGGTCGAGCACGTCGTCGTCGAGCCGTCGAGCGTCGGAGCGCCCGCATGAGCGCGAACGCCCACGTCGACGAGCACCACCACGGGCCGCCGGTCGCGAACCAGAGCTCGCGCGTCGACTCGACCACGCTCGGCATGTTCCTCTTCATCGCCTCGGAGGCGATGCTGTTCGGAGCGTTCTTCACGGCGTACTTCTTCATCCGGGTCGTGAACGAGGACGCGCCGGCGTGGCCGCCGGAGCCGTTCCATCTGCCGGTCTACGTCGCCGGGATCAACACCGCGATCCTGCTCACGTCGAGCTTCACGATGCACTGGGCGCTCCAGTCGATCAAGAAGGGCAACCGGGCCGGGCTGCAGGCGGGGCTCGTACTCACCTTCCTGATGGGGCTCGCATTTCTCGTCACCCAGATGCTCGAGTACGCCCGGATCGGCTTCGCGCCGAGCGATCTGGCGTTCGGCACCATCTTCTTCGGCCTGACGGGCCTGCACGGGGCACATGTCTTCATCGGGCTGACGCTACTCGGGTTCGCGACCGTGCGCGCATTCCGTGGTCATTTCACGCCCGAACATCACCACGGTGTCGAGCTGCCGGGAATCTACTGGCACTTCGTCGACGTAATGTGGATCGTCGTCTATTCGACGATCTATCTCCTCTAGGGAGGCGCTCGTGCAGAACCCGTTCCGCAGTGAAGCGGAGGCCTATCGCTTTCTCTTGCTGACGGTTGGCTACTTCGCCGTGATCGTCGTCGCGGCCGCGATCGCGACGTGGCTTGGCGTCGTCGTGTTCCTGGCGCTGACCGCGGCCGTGGTCTGGCGGTGGTGGCGGAGCCGGAGCACGGATGCGCCCATCCGCACGATCGTGCATCGAGCCGCAGCCGCTGGCGGGCACCGGATCCTCGTGGTCGCCAACGAGACGGTGGGTGGCCGCGAGCTCCTCGACGCGATCGTGCAAAGGGCGGCCGGCGTGCGGGAGGAGGTACTCGTCGTCTGCCCGGCGTTGAACTCGCGGGCGCGGACCTGGGCCTCGGACGAGGACGGTGCCCGAGCCGCAGCGCAGGGGCGACTGGACGCGTCGCTCACGCGCTTGCGCGCCGAGGGCATCGAGGCGCGGGGCGAGGTGGGCGACGGCGATCCGCTCCAGGCGATCGAGGATGCGGTGCGCACCTTCGGCCCGGACGAGATCGTCATCTCAACCCACCCGCCGGGCCGCTCCCACTGGCTGGAGCGCAACGTCGTCGGCGCCGCCCGCGATCGTTTCGACGTCACGATCACCCATGTTGTCGTCGACCTCGGCCCGGGCCCCTAACCCCGCAGCGGGCTCGCGTTCGGCTACTTGCCGGCGCTGGAGGAGACGTAGGCGGCGACCGCCTGCCGCTCCGCCTCGGTCAACGAGCCCTTGAACGACGGCATGACGCCCATGCCGTTCGTCACCCGGTCGAGTACGAGCTGCCTGGAGGGCTTCGTCTCGTCGAGGTTCGGGCCGACGTTGCCGGAAGATCCCGCCGCAGCGAGCGCGTGGCAGCCGCCGCAGCCCCCCTTTGCGAACACCGCCTTGCCGTCGGCCGCGGTGGCATCGTTGCCGCCAGCGCCCGTGGTCTCCGTCGGTGCCGCGGTCGTTGGGGGCGCGGGTGCCGGAGCGGTGCCGCTCGACACGCCGGCGACGCTCGCCACGTAGGCCGCCACGGCGTCGGCGTCGTCGCCCTTGACGAGGTCGCGCGGCATCCCGGGCGCGCCGGTCGAGGGAGCGACCACCGGGTACGCGATCTGCCCACGGACGACCTGCCTGACGGTCGCCTCACCGAGGCCGTCCTTGCGCGTGCGCTCGAATGCGAAGTCGAGGTTCGGCCCGATCTTGCCGCTCGCGCCGGCGTCGGCCAGCGTGTGGCACGAGGCGCATTTCTCCGTGAAGAGCTGTTTGCCGCGGCTCTTGTCAGCAGCCGCGTCAGGAATCCCGACGGTGCCGCACCCTGCCGCGACCGAGATCGCGCTCAGAACGGCGAGGGCACCGACGAGACGACGCACCTAGGTGGAAGGCCCCGAGGAGCTGAGTGCTCCCACCGCCTCTTCGCGGGTCGCGTGAATCGTGAACACGCGATCCAGGCCGGTGATCTCGAAGATCTTCGTGATGTTGCGGTCGTCGCAGACGAGCGACAGTTGGCCGTCGTTGGTGCGCAGGCGCTTCACGCCGCCCACGAGCACGCCGAGCGTAGTCGAGTCGATGAAGGTCGTGCTCGTGAAGTCCACGATCACGTCCTTGCCGCCCTGAGCGATCACGTCCAGGAGCTGCTGCTTGAACTCCGGCGCGGTGTACAGGTCGACCTCGCCGGACAGCGAGATCACGTATTGCTCCTTGCTGAGCTGCTCGGTGCTGATGTCGAAGTTCAAAGTGTCTCCCAGATTCTCGCCGACGTTGTCACACCGGATATCCCCGAATGGGATGAGTCTAACCCGTCGGCGACGCCGCGGGTGGGGCTTTCAGCTGCGTCAGTTGCTGCTTGACGAGCGGGGCGCTCGGGTCGTCCGGCGCGAGCTTCAGGAAGCGCTCGTAGCCGGCGATCGCGACCTTCGTGTCGCCGCCCTGCTGGGCCGTCTGCGC
>JBKJML010000060.1:0-5825 GCA_046596415.1 Gaiellaceae bacterium
CTTGCCCGTGCCGGCGAGCTCGCGCTGGATCGCCTTGCCGACACCGGTCGAGCCGGTGAAGGCGATCTTGTCGACCCCGGGGTGTGCGACGAGCGCAGCGCCCGCACGGCCGTCGCCGGTGACGATGTTGACGACGCCCGGCGGCAGCTCCGCCTGGCGGAGGATCTCGGTGAAGAGGAGCGCGGTCAGCGGCGTCGTCTCGGCCGGCTTCAGCACGACCGTGTTCCCGGCCGCGAGCGCCGGCGCGATCTTCCAGGCGAGCATCAGCAGCGGGAAGTTCCAAGGGATGATCTGGCCGGCGACCCCGAGCGGGCGCGGGCGGCGGTTCGGGAACGCGTACTCGAGCTTGTCGGCCCAGCCGGCGTAGTAGAAGAAGTGCGCCGCGGCGAGCGGCACGTCGACGTCGCGCGACTCCTTGATCGGCTTGCCGCCGTCGAGCGTCTCGAGCACCGCGAGCTCGCGCGAGCGCTCCTGGAGCAGGCGCGCGATCCGGTAGAGGTACTTCGCGCGCTCGGCGGGACGCAGGCCCGACCAGCCGTTCTCGAACGCGCCTCGGGCCGCGGTCACGGCCGCATCGACGTCCTGCGGGCCCGCCTGCGCCACCTCGGCGAGGTGCTCCTCGGTCGCGGGCGAGGCTGTCGCGAACCACTCCTTACTCGCGGGCTCGATCTCCTCGCCGCCGACGAAGAGGCCGTAGCGCGCTTTCAGCTTCACGAGGTCCCGAGCCTCGGGCGCGGGGGCGTATTCCCACTCGGTGAGGGCAGGGACGGGCGCATGCCCGGGCTTGGACTTCGGCTTCGGCTCGAGCTCAGTCAAGGGTGAAGTAGTTCGGGGACTGATAGAGACCGGTCTTCTGCTTGCGGATCTGCATCAGGACGTCGTTCAGGAGCGACGAGGCGCCGAAGCGGAAGAGGTCGGGCGTCATCCACGCGAGCCCGAGCGTCTCGTGCAGCACGACGAGGTACTGGATCGCCTGCTTCGCGGTCCGGATCCCACCGGCCGGCTTCATCCCGATCACGCGGCCGGTCTCGTGGTAGACGTCGCGGATCGCCTCGAGCATGCAGAGCGTCACCGGCAGCGTCGCGGCCGGGCTTACCTTGCCGGTCGAGGTCTTGATGAAGTCGGCGCCGGCTGCCATCGCAAGCAGCGACGCGCGGCGGACGTTGTCGTAGGTGCCGAGCTCGCCCGTCTCGAGGATCACCTTCAGGTGGATCGGCCCGCAGGCCTCCTTCACCTTGACGATCTCGTCGTAGACCTTCGCGTAGCGGCCGGAGAGGAAGGCGCCGCGGTCGATCACCATGTCGATCTCGTCGGCGCCCAGCTCGACCGCGTCGCGCACGTCGGCGAGCTTGACGTCGAGCGGCGACTGGCCGGACGGGAAGGCGGTCGCGACCGAAGCGACCTTGACGCCGCTCCCCTTCAGCCGCGCGGCCGCGACCGCGACGAGGTTCGGGTAGACGCAGACGGCGGCAACCGAGGGAATCGTCGGGTCGACGGGGTCGGGGCGGATCGCCTTCGAGCAGAGCGCGGCGACCTTGCCCGGTGTGTCGGCGCCCTCGAGGGTCGTCAGGTCCATCATCCGGACGGCGAGGTGGAGCGCCTGGAGCTTCGACTCCTTCTTGATCGAGCGCTTGGCGAGCGAGGCCGCCCGCTCCTCGAGCGAGACCGCGTCAATCGCGCCGATCCGGGGCAGCCGGGGCTCGAGCGGCAGCTCGAACCCGCGCGGCAGTGCGGGCGCCTGGGCCATGCTCGAAGTGTACGTGGGGGCGCCTGCGACACGGTCAGAGCGAACTCATCGGCCTCTCATCTGCACGCCGTACAACTCGCGATCTCGTCCCGCTGGAGCCGAAGGTGCAGGAGCTAAAGTTCTACGCGCCTGGTGTCGGAGCGCTGCTGAGCGTGCACACCGACGGAAACGGGGGCCGGGCCGAGCTGATCAGCTTCAGGCGCGGAGGCTGAACGGTCTGCGGACGCGGCGGCTCGGGCGTCGACACGTCAAAGCCCGAGCCGCTCCAAGGCCTGCTCGTCGCGGCGCCAGCGCGGGCGCACCTTCACTTTCAGCTCCAGGAACACCTTGTGGCCGACGATCGCCTCGATCTCGGGCCTGGCGCGGGTGCCGATCTCGCGGATCATCGCGCCGCGCTTGCCGACGAGGATCGTCTTCTGCGACTCGGTCTCGACGAGCACGAACGCGCGCACGACCTTGCCCTCGAGCTCGTCCAGCTCGACCGAGATCGAGTGCGGTACCTCGTCGCGGGTCAGGTGGAGCGCCTTCTCCCGAACGAGCTCGCAGATCCGCTCGGCGGCGGTCAGGTCGGTCGACTGCTCGCGCGGGAAGTAGAGCTGGCCCTCCGGCAAGAGTTGCACGAGATCGGCCCGCAGCTCGTCGAGCCCGTCCTTCGTCACCGCGCTCACCGGGTGCAACGCATGGAAATCGCCGAGCGAGGCGGCCACCTTCATCTGGGAGATGATGTGGGCCGGCTTCAGGTTGTCGACCTTGTTCAGCGCGATCACGACCGGCAGGCCGAGCGCGAACACGCGCTTGGCGATGAAACGGTCGCCGGCGCCGATCCGCTCGCGCGCCGACATCACGAAGAGGACGAGGTCGATGTCGTCGAACGACGAGTCGACGGTCTTCTGCATCCGCTGCGTCAGCGCGTCCATCGGCCGCTGGAAGCCGGGGAGATCGGCCAGGACGAGCTGGTAGTCCTCGCCGTTCCCGACCCCGAAGATCCGCCGCCGCGTCGTGTGCGGAACATTCGAGACGATTGCCACCTTGTCGCCGATCAAGGCGTTGACGAGGGTCGACTTGCCGACGTTCGGCCGGCCGGCGACCGCGACGAAGCCGGATTTCACAGGTCGTCGAACGTCTCGGGGAGCAGGCCCGCGGGCGTCATCGTGACGACCTTCCCCGCGTTGCGGAACACGACCCGGTCGAACTTCATCTCCCAGAGCCACTGGCGGCAGCCGCCGCACGGGGAGGCGTTGATCGCGATCGCCTCGAAGTCACCGGGCCGGTAGCCCTCCGTCACGGCGGTCGAGACGGCGTTCTTCTCGGCGCAGACGCCGAGCGGGTAGGCCGCGTTCTCGACGTTCACGCCCTCGACCACGCGACCGTCGCGCGCTAGCACCGCGCAGCCGACGAGGAACTCCGAGTACGGCGCGTAGGCGCGGGCTGCGATCGCGTCGGCACGGGCGAGGAGCTCGGCGTCGGTCATGTCGAGAAGAGCTGGAAGAGCACCAGCGTGACGAGGGAGCCGAGCAGCGCGCCGTACCCCACCTCGACGGAGGAGTGGACACCGGATTCGACGCGGGTCTGGGCCACGAGCAAGGCCATGATGAAGGTCAGCGACGAGATCAGGAAGCGGTGACCGGAGTCGGCGAGCACGAGCGTGACCGCCATCCAACCGGCGAACGCGACCGCGGAGTGCCCCGAGGGGAGCCCGCCGCGGAGCGGCGTGCCACGGCCGGTCAGCGCCTTCGTCCCGATCACGACGATCGTCGTCACGACAAGTGCGATCAGCGTCACCTCGGCGGGAGCGTTCGAAAGCCGATCGAGGAAATTCGAGCTGCGCTCCGCCACCTGGCCCGAAAAGACGAGGTAGCCGACCGCGACCGCGTTGACCGTCGCGATCAGCACGGCGCCTGCGACTATGTCCTTCGCCAGCTTCGCCAACGGATCGAACGACGTCGTAGCGACGTCGACCGACGCCTCGACCGCGGTGTTGACCATCTCGGTGATCAGCACGAACGAGATCGAGAGCAGCAGCGCGATCAGCTCGAGCTTGTCGACGCCCGACCAGAGCGCCGCGATCAGGACGAGGACCGCGACGAGGAAATGGATCCGCATGTTCCGCTGCGTGCGGAGCACGTGGATGATCCCCTCGAACGCGAAGTTGAAGCTCTCGACGATCGACGGAGGACGACGTCTCGGCGTCACGGCCGAAGCGCCTGCTCGCGCGACTCCATCACGCTGCCGTGGTCGTAACCGAGCAGGTGGAGCAGTCCGTGTACGAGCGGTGCGCGCCACGCCGGACCGACGACCTGCGGGCAAAGGACGACGTCGCCGAGCGCGCGCGGCAGTCCCTCCGGCAGCTCCTCCCGGCCGTCGAGCGGGAATGAGAGGACGTCGGTCGCCTCGTCGATCCCCAGGTGCTCCCGCTTCAGCCTTCGCATCTCGTCGGGCCCGACGAACGCGAGACCGAGCTCGCCCGCATCGATGCCCTCCGCGGCGAGCACCGACCGGGCAAGCGCGATTGCCGCGTCCGACTCGACCGTCTCGCCGCTCCGGTTCTCGAGCTCGACCGTGACCATCAGCGGCTGCGTGCCGTGCCGGTTTCCTCGGCGTGCTTCTTGTACGCCTCGACGATCCTCTGCACGAGCTTGTGTCGAACGACATCGAGGTTCGTGAACTCGACGAACGCGATCCCGTCGATCGTCCCGAGGATGTCGCGCACCTGGATCAGCCCGGAGGCCTGGTCGCGCGGCAGGTCGACCTGCGTGATGTCGCCGGTGATCACGACCCTGGAACCGAAACCGAGCCGCGTCAGAAACATCTGCATCTGCTCCGGGCTCGTGTTCTGAGCCTCGTCGAGGATGATGAACGAGTCGTTCAGGGTGCGGCCACGCATGAAGGCGAGCGGCGCTACCTCGATCGTGCCGCGCTCCATGAAGGCGGCGAGCTTCTCGGCGTCCATCATGTCGTAGAGGGCATCGAACAGCGGCCGCAGGTACGGGTCGACCTTCGCGAGCATGTCTCCCGGCAGGAAGCCGAGCCGCTCACCGGCCTCGACCGCGGGACGGGTGAGGATGATCCGGCCGACCTGCTTCTCAGCGAGCGCCGCAACGGCGAGCGCCATCGCGAGGTAGGTCTTGCCGGTACCCGCTGGGCCGATCCCGAAGGTGATCGTGCACTCGCGGATCGCATCGACGTAGGTCTTCTGGGTCAGCGTCTTCGGGGCGATCTTCTTGCCGCGATGGCGCCAGACGACGTCCTCGAAGACGTCGCGGAGATCGGCGGCCTGGTCGAGCGCCGCAAGCACCGCGTTGACCGTCTCCGGCCCGAGCGTGTGCCCACCCTCGACGAGCTCGACGAGCTCCTCGACGACCGCTTTCGCCTGCACGACGTGCCCCTCGTCGCCCTCGAGTGTCAGCCGATTGCCGCGCAGGAGGATCGTGCAACCGAGCCGGTCGCGGAGCGATTCGAGCACGCCGGCGCCGATCCCGGCCAGCTCGGCCGCGACCTCGTTCGGGACGGACATGACTTCCTGCGCCACGTCGTCAGTGTAGGCGCCGTGCCGTCAGGCCAGCTTCTCGCGGACGAGCTGGCTGACGGCCGAGCCGTCCGCGCGCCCTGCGACCTGCGGCATGACGTCTGCCATCACGCGGCCGATGTCCCGGAGCGACGTGGCACCGACCTCGGCGATCACGTTGTCGACGATCTCCTCCAGGTCGTCCTCCGAGATGGGCTCGGGCATGAACTCCTCGAGCACGTCAAGCTCGGAATCCTCCTTTGCGGCCTGTTCCTCGCGGCCGGCAGCCCGGAACGCCTCGGAGGCCTCGACCCGCTTTTTCCGCTCCCGCTGGAGCACCTGAAGCTCCTCCTCGTCGGAGAGCGGCCGCTGCAGGTCCTTCTCGGCGCTGCGCAGGCTCGAGAGCACGAGTCGCAGCGTGTCGCGACGCTCGGCGTCGCCGCCGAGCATGGCTTTGCGCAGCTGCTCCTCGATCTCCCCGATCAGGCTCATTCCGGCATCCCCTGGATTCTCCCACCCAGGACGTGCCAGTGCAGGTGGAAGACGGTTTGACCGCCGCCCGGGCCGACGTTC
>JBKJML010000108.1:0-8898 GCA_046596415.1 Gaiellaceae bacterium
AAGCGGCCGCTGATGGGGCGGATCGCCCGCGAGCTCGCCGACGTGACGATCGTGACCTCCGACAACCCCCGCAGCGAAGAGCCGCTCGCGATCATCCAGGACATCATCCAGGGGGCCGGCACCGACGTCGAGATCGATCCCGACCGGCGGAGCGCCATCCACGGTGCGATCAGGCAGGCACGCGAAGGCGATGTCGTCGTGATCGCCGGCAAAGGACACGAGCAGGGCCAGGAGATCGGTGACGAGAAGCTGCCGTTCGACGACCGCGAGGTTGCACGCGAGGCGCTGCGCGGATGATCCCGCTCGCCCTCGAGGAGATCGCGGCGCTCGCCCCGGGCAGGCTCGAGGGGGAGGGCGTGGTGACGGGGATGCAGATCGACTCGCGTCGGATCGAGCCCGGCGACCTGTTCGTCGCCGTCGGAGCAGGCTCGGGCTTTCTCACGGAGGCGCGTGCGGCCGGTGCCGCTGCGACCCTCGTTCCCGACGACGCGCACGCTGCGCTGGCCTCGATCGCCGGCGCCGTCCGCGCCCGGAGCGCGGCCCACGTGGTTGGCGTCACCGGCTCCACCGGCAAGACCTCGACGAAGGACATCCTCGCGGCGCTCTGCGCGCCGCACGCACCGACGATCGCGACGGAGCGGAGCTTCAACGCCGAGCTCGGCGTGCCGCTCACCCTCTGCCGGCTCGAGCCGGACACCGAGATCTGCATCGTCGAGCTGGGGATGCGCGGCTTCGGGCAGATCGCCGAGCTCTGCGCCTTTGCCCGGCCGGAGCTCGGCATCGTCACGTCGATCGGGCCGGTCCACCTCGAGCTCGTCGGCTCGATCGAGGGCGTCGCCCGCTCGAAAGGTGAGCTCCTCGCGGCTCTGCCTCTAGGCGGGGTCGCGATCATCCCCGCCTCCGCCACCGAGCTCGACCGCCACCTGAGAGACGACCTCGACATCCGCCGCTTCGACGAGCCCGAGGCGCTCGAGCTGGGCGAGGCCGACCTCTCGTTCGCGTTCCGCGGCAGCCGCGTTCGCTTCCCGTTCACGGCGCGCCACCAGGCCACGAACGCACTCGCGGCGCTCGAGGCGTACGCCGCGCTCGGCCTGCCGCTCGATCGCGTTCAAGCGGGGGCAGACGCCGTCGCGTTCTCCGCCTGGCGGGGCGAGGAGTCGCCGCTCGCCGGCGGGGGGATCGTGATCAACGACGCCTACAACGCGAACCCGACCTCGATGCGGGCCGCGCTCGAGCATCTGAGCGAGCGCGCTCGCGGCCGCCGCCGCGTCGCAATCCTCGGCGGCATGGCCGAGCTCGGGCCGAGCGGCCCATCCTTCCACCGCGAGATCGGCCTGCTCGCGCAGGAGCTCGGAGTGGAGGAGCTCGTCGCGGTCGGCGAGCTCGCGCGCGACTACGAGGCCGCGAGGTGGGTGCCCGACGCCGCCGCGGCGCTCGAGCTGCTGGAGGGCCTGATCCGCCCCGGCGACGCGGTGCTCGTCAAGGCGTCTCGCGCGGTCGGGCTCGAAGGCATCGCCCCGGCGCTGGCGAACGAGAGCGACTGATGGTCCGCGTCCTCATCGCCGGCCTGATCGCGATGGTGATCTCGATCGTGATCGGCCCAAAGTTCATCGAGTTCCTACGCCGCAACGAGCTCGGGCAGCCGATCCGTGAGGAGGGGCCCGCCGGCCACGTCGTCAAGCAGGGCACGCCCGTAATGGGCGGCCTGTTGATCCTGATCTGCGCCCTGATCCCGTTCCTCTTCCTCAGCAGCTACTCGCTCGAGGCTCTGACCGTCCTCTTCATCACTGTCGGGTGCGGCGCGATCGGGTTCGTCGACGACTTCGTCAAGCTCCGCCACCGGCGCTCACTCGGGCTGCCGGGCCGCTGGAAGATGCTCGGGCTCGTTGCGATCACCGTCGTCACGGCCCTCGCAGTGCGCCAGCAGGACGGAATCGGCACCGACGTCTATATCCCGATCGCCGACGTGAAGCTCGAGCTCTCGTGGCTCTTTTACGTGCTGCTCTTCTTCGTGATCGCCGGCACCGCCAACGGCGTCAACCTGACCGACGGGCTCGACGGGCTCGCCGCGGGCACCGGCATCATCGCCCTCCTCACGTTCATGGCGATGAACGTGATCGCCTACATCCGCTCGAGCACGAAGGTCGAGCTGCGCGACGTGGGCAAGCTCGACCTCGCGATCCTCGGCGCGGCCCTGATCGGCGGGGCGATCGGATTCCTCTGGTACAACGCCTTCCCGGCCGAACTCTTCATGGGCGATACCGGCTCGATGGCGATCGGCGGCGCGCTGGCCGGCTTCTCGATCGTCACCGGCACCGAAGCCCTGCTCGTCTTGATCGGCGGCATCTTCGTGATCGAGGCGCTCTCGGTCATGATCCAGGTCTTCACGTTCAAGTACATGAACCGGCGTGTCTTCCTGATGACGCCGATCCACCACCATTTCGAGATGAAGGCGTGGTCGGAGACGAAGATCATGGTGCGCTTCTGGATCCTCGGCGCGATTCTGTGCGCCTGCGGGTTCGTCCTCTACTACCGCTATTACCTTCAGTTCCGGTGAGGCGGGTTCTCGTCGTCGGGCTCGCACGCTCGGGGCGGGCGGCCCGTGCAGCGCTCGAAGCGCGCGGAGTGGAGGTCGTCGTGGCCGATCGGACGCTCGGGAACGACGGCGACCTGGCGCTGCTCGACGGGGTCGACGCGCTCGTCAAGAGCCCGGGCGTTCCCGGCGGCTCGCCGCTCCCCACCGCCGCGCGGGAGCGGGGGATCCCCGTCTGGAGTGAGGTCGAGCTCGGCGGGCGGCTGCTGCCGAATCCGATCGTCGGTGTGACGGGCACGAACGGCAAGACGACGACGACGGAGTTGATCGGCGCCATGTTCCGGGCGGCGGGCCTGCCGGTGGCAGTGGCGGGAAACGTCGGTACCGCCCTGACGAGCGTCGAGCCGCCGCCCGACGCCTGGATCGTCTGTGAGCTCTCCTCGTTCCAGCTCGAGGACGTGGACACGTTCCGGCCCCGCGTGGCCGTGCTGCTGAACCTCGAGCCAGACCACCTCGACCGCCACGGCACGATCGAGGCGTACGAGGCCGCGAAACACCGCATCTTCGAGAACCAGGGACCTGACGACTCCGCTGTCGTCCCGCGAGGCCACCGTCCAGTGCCTGGCACTGGACGGCGGATCGAATTCGCCGCCGCCGACGCCCTGCCGGCAGAGCCGTTGCTTCCCGGCGCCCACAATCGCGAGAACGCTGCGGCCGCGACGGCCGCGGCCCGTGCGGCCGGTGTCCCCGACGAGGCGATCGCCGAGGCGCTCCGTACCTTCCCGGGCGTCGAGCACCGGCTCGAGCTCGTCGGCCAACGTGCCGGCGTCCGCTACGTCAACGACTCGAAGGCGACGAACACGGCTGCGGCCCGGCGCGCGCTCGCTGCCTACGACGCGCCGCTGCATGTGATCCTCGGCGGCTCGCTGAAGGGCGAGAGCTTCGCCGAGTTCGCACAGGCAGTCGCAGCCGCGAACGTGAAAAGCGCCTACCTCGTCGGCGAGGCGGCCGCCGGCCTGGCCGAGGCGCTCGGGCACGCAGCGGTCCCGTTCCTGATCGCAGGCACGGTCGAGCGCGCCGTCGTGGAGGCGGCCTCGGCCGCCGAATCGGGGGACATCGTGCTCCTCTCACCGGCCTGCGCCAGCTACGACCAGTACGCGAACTTCGAGGAGCGCGGGCAGGAGTTCAGGAGGCTCGTCCAGAACCTCGACAGGTGAGTCGCGGTCAGCTCGAGCAACGCCTGCTCGTCCTCGTCACCCTCAGCCTCGTCGCATTCGGCCTCGTCATGGTCTACAGCGCGACCTCGGCCTCGGCGGCGATCGGAGCGGGCAACCCGATGGGCTTCCTGGAGCGCCAGGGGCTCTACGCGTTGGCCGGCCTCGGGCTGATGATCGCCGCCTCGCGCTTCGACTATCACCGGTTGCGAAAGCTCGCGCCCGCGCTTGTCCTGACCGCGCTCGGGCTCTGTCTCGCGGTGCTTGCGATCAGCCCACCCGTGAACGGCGCCCGCCGCTGGATCGATCTCGGGCCCGCCTCCTTCCAGCCCTCGGAGCTCGCGAAGCTCGCGCTCGCCGTCTGGCTCGCCACCTATCTCGCCCGCAAGCCGGTACCGCGCTCGCTCGGCGAGCTCTGGCGGCCGGTCGGGATGCTCACCGGCCTCTTCAGCCTGCTCCTGATGCTCGAGCCCGACCTCGGCACGACGATCGCACTCGTCCTGATGGTCACCGGGACGCTCGTCGTCGCGGGTGTGCCGATCCGCATCCTCGCCATGGCAGGTGCGCTGGCGGGAGCCCTCGGTGCCGCCGCGATCTGGATCGAGCCCTATCGCCGCGCACGCATGCTCAGCTTCCTCGACCCGTGGGACGACGCCCAGGGCACCGGCTTCCAGACCGTCCAGGCGATGATCGGGATGGGCTCCGGCGGGCTCACGGGTGAGGGCCTGGGCCAGGGCGTCCAGAAGATCTTCTACCTTCCGGAGGCACACACCGACATGATCTTCGCGATCGTCGGCGAAGAGCTGGGGCTGATCGGCTCGACGTTCGTGATCGCGGCCTTCGGTCTCTTCGCCTACGCCGGCTTCCGGGTCGCACTCCGCTGCCGCGATCCCTTCGGAAAGTTCCTCGCCGCAGGCCTCACCTCGCTCGTCTGCGGGCAGGCTGCGGTCAACCTCGCTGCCGTGCTCGGGATCGCACCGCTGACCGGAATTCCGCTGCCGTTCGTCTCCTACGGCGGCTCCAGCCTCGTCGTACTGCTCGCCGGGGTGGGAATCCTCCTTAACATCGCTGTCAATGACCGAGTCGTCAAGAGAGCTGCGGTGCCTGATCGCGGCCGGCGGAACAGCCGGGCACGTGCTCCCGTCGCTCGCGATCGCCCGAGTGCTGCGCGATCGCGGCGTCAGGGTGACGTTCGCCGGGTCGCCGGATCGCGTTGAGGCTGAGCTCGTCCCGGCCGCCGGCTTCGAGTTCGACGGCTTCCGCGTCTCAGGCTTCCCCCGCCGTCCCGGCCTCCGGCTCGCTCGTTCCCTGTTCCAGGCCGGTGGCGCCCCCGCCGCGTGCGCGCGCATCCTCGCGCGCCGCCGGCCCCAGGTCGTCCTCGGCGGTGGCGGCTACGTGGCCGGGCCGATGGTGCTCGCGGCGTGGGTCAGGCGAATCCCGGCGGCCCTGACCGAAGCGGACGCTCACCTCGGGCTCGCGAACCGGCTCGCTGCCCCGTATGCGCGGCGGATCTTCCTTGCCTACCCAACTCCGGGCAGGGACGGCGCCAAGTACCGCGTCACCGGCCGTCCCGTGCCCGCTCGGGCCGACATCTCGCGCGCGGCTGCGAGAGCGTCGCTCGGCCTGCCATCGGACGGGCCAGTGCTGCTCGTCGCCGGCGGCAGCCAGGGAGCAAGGGTGCTGAACGACTTTGCGCTCGACACCTGGGGTGACGCGGGGCCGGCCGTGCTGCATCTGTGTGGGTCGCGCTACGCCGACGAGCTCGCCGCCCGTGTCAGCCGGACCGACTATCGCCTCGTCCCGTTCGTCGACGACTTCGGCGCCGCCGTGACGGCCGCCGACCTGACGCTCTCGCGCGCCGGCGGCACCGTGTGGGAGCTCGCGGCGGCCGGTGCGCCGGCGATCCTCGTCCCGTCGCCGAACGTGACCGCCGACCACCAGACACTGAACGCGCGCCACTTCGAGCAGGGCGGCGGCGCGGTCCTCGTGCCGGAGTCCGAGCTCGCCGGCGTCCCGGCGCTCGTGGCGGCGCTGCTGGGCGATCCCGCGCGGCTTGCGGCGATGAGCGAGGCGATGCGGGCGATGGCGCGGCCGCACGCGGCCGAGGAGATCGCCGAGGAGTTGATTGCCCTTGCAACCGCTCGCCGGTAGGCGGATCTGGTTCGTCGGGATCGGCGGTGCCGGCCTCTCGTCGTACGCGTTTCTCGCTCGCGCCTGGGGCGCAGAGGTTGGCGGCTGGGACCGGAACGAAACCCCGTATCTGCGCCTGCTTGAAGGTGTTCCGCTCGAGCTCGGCGGCGAGCCGGCCGCTCCACCCGGCTTCGAGGTCGTGGTCTCGAGCGCCTACGCCGGCCAGGTCGAGGGCCGGACGCGCGCCGAGCTGCTCGCCGAGCTCGTGTCGCTCACGCGCTCGATCGTGATCGCCGGCGCGCACGGGAAGACCACGACGACTGCGATGGTGGCGTTCGTCCTGCACGAGCTCGGGAACGATCCGAGCTGGCTCGTCGGTGGCGAGATCCCGCAACTGGGTGGCAACGCAGGGGCAGGGGGCGGCTGGCTCGTCGTCGAGGGCGACGAGTCCGACCGGACGGTCGAGTCGCTCCGGCCCGAGATCGGCGTCGTGACGAACGTCGAGCTCGACCATCACGCAACCTTCGGCTCGGAAGCCGAGGTGCGGACGCTCTTCGAGGACTGGCTCGCCGAGGTGCCGAGCCCAGTACGGGGGTGGGAGCTCGAGCCGGTCGACGCGACCGAGCTGCCGCTGCTTCGCGGCGCGCACAACCGACAGAATGCTGCCGCAGCTCTTGCCGCGCTCGAGCTCGCCGGGGTCGCGCGTTCCGACGCCCTGCCGGTGCTCGCAGGCTTCCGTGGAGCCCGCCGACGGCTGGAGCGGAAGGGCGAGGCACGGGGCGTCCTCGTCTACGACGACTACGGCCACCATCCGACCGAGGTCGCTGCCACGATCGCGGCAGCGCGCGAGGGTCTCGAAGGGCGGCTGCTCGTCGTCTTCCAGCCGCACCTGTACTCCCGGACGCGACACCTCGCGCGCGCGTTCGGAGCGGCGCTCGCGGCCGCCGACGCAGTGTGCGTGACTGAGGTCTACCGAGCCCGGGAGCAGCCGATCGAAGGCGTGAGCGGCAAGCTCGTCGTCGACGCGGTCGCCAAGGTGCGCCCCGGTGTTCGTCTCGCGTGGACACCGTCGCTCGAGGACGCCGCGAAAGTGCTGCGCGCCTGGGCCGAGCCGGGGGACACGATCCTGACGATGGGTGCCGGCGACATCGACAGGGTCGCCGAGCTCCTGCTGGAGAGCGGATGAGGATCGAAGAGCAGGCTTCCCTCTCAAAGCTGACGACGATCGGCACCGGCGGGCCCGCCCGCGCGCTGGCCCGGCCTGAGACCCTCGCCGAGCTCGAACAGGCGCTCGCGTGGGCAGCGACGCGCGAGCTTCCGGTGGCCACGGTCGGGCTCGGCTCGAACCTGCTCGCGGCCGACGACGGGATCGAGTTGCTCGTCGTCAAGCTCGCCGGCGAGCTTGCGACCGCCGAGACGCGCGACGGCCTGCTCCTCGCCGGCGGCGGGGCGACGAACGCCGTGTGCCTCCACCGTGCCCGCGAAGCCGGGCTCGGTGGCTTCGAATTCGCCTGCGCCATCCCGGGCACGGCCGGCGGCGGCGTCTGGATGAACGCCGGGGCTTACGGCAGCGACTGGAAGGCGATCCTCGTTCGCGCACTCGTCGTCGGAGGCGATGGAGCAGGGTGGCTGACACCGACAGAGCTCGGCCTCTCGTACCGGCACTCCGACCTGCGGCACGGCCAGGTTGTCGCACGGGTCGAGTACCGCCTGTCGCCACGCCCGCCAGAGGAGATCAAGGCCGACGTGGCCGAGCTCATCGCGCGCAGGAAGGCGACCCAGCCGACGAACAAGCGCACGTTCGGCAGCGTGTTCAAGAATCCGCAGCACGAGCACGGCGCGGGGCGGATGCTCGAGCTGTGCGGCCTCAAGGGCCACCGGATCGGTGGCGCCCTGATCTCGCCGGTACACGCCAACTTCATCGAGAACGCGGGTGGGGCGACCACCGCCGACGCGCTCGCGCTGATGATCGAGGCGCGCCGCAGGGCACGCGAGCAGTTCGGTGTCGAGCTCGTCCACGAGGTCGAGCTGCTCGGACCGATCGAGCTTCCCCCGCAGTAGGAAGAGGGTCGCCGCTGCGCGCGGCGAAATCGCCCTCGTGGCCCGTCGGGGGAAACCGCAGGAAAAGCCGCGCGGCCGCGCGCGTGCGCACGCGGCCGCCCCGCCGCGGGTCGTGCAGTTTCCCAAGGCGCGTGCACTGGGCCGGCTCGACCTCTCGGGCCTCGCGCCGTCGGGCCGTTCGCTCGCGCTGGGGCTCGTGATTGCAGCCCTCGCCACCGGCGCCTATCTCGGCGCGCGCACGACTTCAGTCTTCTCCGTCCAGGAGCTCGTCGTGAGCGGTGCGACGCCGGCGATCACCGACCAGGTGCGTCAGGCGCTTGCTCCTGCCCGCGGCGAAAGCCTGCTGGCGCTACGGCTCGACGAGCTCGAGCAGCGGGCCGAAGCCGTCCCCACGGTCGCGGGAGTCGCATTCGACCGAGCCTTTCCGCACACGCTGAAGATTGCCGTCGTCCCCGAGCGGCCGGTCGCCGTCCTGCGCCAGGGTTCGACCTCCTGGCTCGCGGCGGCGAGCGGCCGCGTGACGTCGATGCTCGACCGTGGCGCGCGGCCGGGTTTGCCGCGAATCTGGCTGACCCGGGACGTGCAGGTGCGCGTGGGGGATACCGTGGCAGGCCCATTGCGCACCGCGCTGCGCTCGGTCACGCCGCTCGTCACGGAGCCGCTGCCGGCTCGCATCGTCACGGTCCGGGCGACCGACACCGAGTTGACCTTCGTGCTCCGCTCCGGCCTCGAGCTCCGGCTCGGCGACCGCTCCGACCTGGCGCTCAAGCTGGCCCTCGCGCGTCGCATCCTGCCCGCACTCGCCGGCGCCTCCGGCTATCTCGACGTCGCCGTTCCGGAGCGACCGGTCGTCGGCACCGACAGTGAACCTCAAGTCGACATTGAGATGCAAGCCTCGACTCTTCCTTGAGCTTCGCGTTGACAGTGCCGACAAGGAGACGTACCCTGCACGCGGAAAGG
>JBKJML010000148.1:0-6471 GCA_046596415.1 Gaiellaceae bacterium
CCGGGCGCGAGGACGTCGGGGACGTCCGAGGGCGCGTCAGGCGGCTTCAGGTTCTCTGGCGTCGAGCTTCTGCTCGAGCAGGGCTCGGAGCGTTTCCCCTGCGACGGTCGGCTCGTACCGGGCGCGACGCGGCTCGATCCGCGAGACCTTGACGGCCTCCTCGCTCCCTCGCCAGCCGTAGCAGCGGGCGTAGCACTCCGCCTCGCTCAACATACGCAAGCGTTGCATGAGCGCACAGTAGGCACCGGACCGGACGTCACGAGCTCGAATCAGGCTCGAGGCGCAAAAGCGGCGCGAGCGACGCAGCGAACGCGTGTGCCTCGAACGCCTCAGCCGGCGCGAGCACGCCGGCGCCCCGGGCCTCACCGCGCAGGAGTGCCTCGGCGCCGCGCACGAGCAGGAGCGCGGTGAGCCCGTAGATGTCGGAGCCCGTCACCACCGCCCGCGCCTCACCGCCCGCGCCGCGCGCTTCTGCGACGACCGCGAAGCGCGAACGGGCCCGAGAGCGCTCCGACGGGCCCTGCGGACCAACCCTGGACGCAAGCCGAGCGAACGGCGCCGCGAGCTTCCCGAGCCCACCCGCGTGCGCCGCGATCGCCGGCGCACGCACGTAGGAGCGCACCGAGCGCACGTCGGTGTGGCGCGGCACGGTGAGTGGCTCGGTGCCGCTCCACTCGACGACCGTGCGCTCGCCGAACGGGAAGCGCACGCGGCGCGTGGTGGCGCCGAAGCGGGACGGGACGAGGCGGCCGTCCTCGTAGGCGAGCTGGCTCTGCCCCATCACCGCGCCGATCGTGCGCCGCGTGCCGCGGCTCGTGCCGACGTGCTGCACCGAGTAGGCGACGACGATCTCGTCGAGCGGCCCCGGCAGGCGCTCCGCGGCGATGCGGGCGGCAAGATCGCCAGGGACGTAGTCGAAGCCGAATGCAGGCACGACGACCACACCCGCAGCTGCAGCCGGGCCGGCGAGTCGCTCGTACAGGAGCGCAACCCACGCCTGCTCGCCGGAGGTGTCCAGGTAGTGCGCGCCCGCCGCCACCGCAGCCTCGACCGGCGCGGGCCCGAGCGGTAGGAAAGGCCCCGCGCACGAAAGAACGACCTGCACACCGGCGAGCGCCTCGCGAAGCGCCCCCAAGTCGCGGGCGTCGGCGACGCGCACGTCCTCGCCGCGCGCCAACTCATCGAGCGCCTCGCGATCGCGGCCGACGAGGCGCACGTCGAGCCCGGCGCGGCGCGCCGCCGCCACCACGAGCCTGCCGGTGAACCCGGTCGGGCCAAGGATTGCAACCGTCATCCGAGCGGATCTTCCCTCACCGCCGCCGGTCGGGCAAGCGATACGCTCGCCGCATGACGACGACGCCGAAAACCTTCTCGTACGCGGTCACGCTCGACCGGGAGTGGACGGCGTCGAGCACCGAGGGCGGCACGGCGATCTCGCTCGAGGAGGCGTGGACGCCAGAGCACCTCGTCTTGGCGGGCCTCGTCCGCTGCACGCTGACAAGCCTCCAGTTCCACGCCCGGCGTGCCGGGCTCGAGCTCCTGACCTCGGGCGAGGCCGAGGGGGTCGTCGCACGGCGGGAGTCCGACGGCCGCTTCGCGTTCGTCGAGATCGCGGTCGCGATCGACGTCACCGTCGACCCCGCACCCGCCGAGATTCGAGAACTGCTTTCGAAAGCGGAGCGCGACTGCTTCGTCGGCGCCTCGCTCATCGTGCACCCCGTCACCCTTTGGACCGTCAACGGAGAGGAAGTTCGATGAGCGCCACGCTGCTCGACGTCGCCGCCGTCCGCGCCCGCTACTCGGCGCTCGACCGCCCGCTCGCGTTCTTCGACGGCCCGGGCGGCACGCAGTGCCCGGACGAGGTGATCGACGCGATCAGCTCCTACCTGCGCCACGACAACGCGAACGTCGGCGCCCCGTACGAGACGAGCGTGCGCACCGTCGCCATGATCGAGCGCGCGCGCGACGCCGCCGGCCGCTTCCTCGGCTGCCACCCCGACGAGGTCGCGTTCGGCCAGAGCATGACCTCGCTCAACTTTCTGCTCACCCGCACACTGGCGCGCGCGCTCTCACCGGGCGACGAGGTGCTCGTGACCCGCCTCGACCACGATGCGAACGTCGCGCCCTGGCTCGAGCTCGAGCGCGATCTCGGCATCGTCGTCCGCTTCGTCGAGGTGACCGACGAGCTCGAGCTCGACCTGAGCGACCTGGAGCGACAGCTCTCCGACCGGACGAAAGTGGTTGCCTTCCCGATCGCCTCGAACGCGGTCGGCACGGCGCCTGATGTGCGCCGGATCGTCGAGCTCGCCCACGGGGCCGGCGCGCTCGCGTGGGCGGATGCGGTGCACTACGGGCCGCACGGGCCGATCGACGTGGCCGCCTGGGACGTCGACGTCCTGCTCTGCTCGCCGTACAAGTACTTCGGCCCCCACATGGGCCTCGCCTTCGGCAAGCGCGGCCTGCTCGAGAGCTGGCGCCCGTACAAGGTGCGGCCCGCCGCGAACGAGCCGGTCGGACACCGGTTCGAGCACGGCACCTGCCAGCACGAGCTGCTGGCCGGTTTCATCGCTGCCGTCGAGTACATCGAGTCGCTCGGCTGGGACGCGATCGTGGCGTACGAGACCGAGCTCGGGCAACGGTTCCTCGACGGGCTCCCGGAGACCGTCGATCTCTATGGCCTCCGCACGATGGAGGGCCGCGTGCCGACCTTCTGCTTCAACCTCGGCGACCGGAGCTCGGAGTCGACAGCGATCGAGCTCGCCGCCCGCGACATCGCGGTCTGGCACGGCGACTACTACGCCGTCGAGATCATGAAGCGGCTCGATCTCGAAGGCACCGGAGCCGTCCGCGCGGGCTTCGTCCACTACAACACGGCCGAGGAGGTCGACCGCCTCCTCGAAGCGCTGCAGTCGCTGTGAAGCTGCTCCTGCTTGGCGGGCCGAAGTTCCTCGGACGCGGGATCGCCGACGCGGCGCTCGCCGCCGGCCACGAGCTCACGTTCTTCAACCGGGGCGAGACGAACCCCGACGAGTACCCCGAGGCCGAAAAGCTCCGCGGCGACCGCGACGGCGGCCTCACAGCCCTCGCCGGCGGCGAGTGGGATGCCGTACTCGACACATCCGGCTACGTGCCTCGGATCGTGCGCGCCGGCGCCGAGTTCCTGGCTCCCGCCGCCGACCACTACACATTCGTCTCCAGCATCTCCGCCTACGCCGACACCTCGAAGCCCGTTCGCGAGGAGAGCGCGCTCGCGACGCTTGACGATCCAGGCTCGGAGGACATCTCGAAGCACTACGGCGCGCTCAAGGCGGCGTGCGAGCAAGCGGTCGACGAGGTCTTCTCCGGTCGCAATGTTGCCGTCCGCGCCGGGCTGATCGTCGGGCCGCACGACCCGACCGGACGCTTCACCTACTGGCCGACCCGGGTTGCCGCAGGCGGCGAGGTGCTCGTACCGGGCCGTCCGGAGCGCCCCGTCCAGTTCGTCGACGTCCGAGACCTCGGGGCCTGGATCGTCGGCGCAGTCGATCAGCACCTCACCGGCCCCTTCAACGTCACCGGCCCGATCCCCGCGTTGACGATGGGCGAGCTCGTCGAGACCTGCCGCAGCGTGAGCGGGAGCGATGCCACGTTCACCTGGGTCGACGAGGCCTTCCTGCTCGAGCGCGAGGTCGGCGCCTGGATGGAGTTACCACTCTGGCTGCCGGAGAGCGACGACGAGAGCGCGTTCTTCATGAACGTCGACGTGACGAAGGCGCTGGATGGCGGGCTCGCCTTCCGACCGCTCGAGGAGACCGTGCGCGACACGCTCGCGTGGGCGGCGACCGCACCGCTCCCGGCTGGCACGGCCGCGATCGGCCCAGCCCCGAGCGTCGGCCTGGCGCCGGAGCGAGAACGGGAGCTCCTCGCCGCCTGGCACGAGCTGGGCTAGGAGCTTAGGACGACGAGCCGTGGGCGGCGGCGGCGCGTTTCCAACGCTCGTCGTCGCGGCGGATCCGGTCGGGATCGACGCCGCGCGCCGTCGCGAGGTCGAGCGTCAGGCGCTGGAAGCGGACGATGTCCACGACCGGGTGTTCCGTCGGCACGAGCGTCACGTCGCAGCCGATCGCCTCGAGGGCGGCGACCGCGTCCGCCGCGCGCTCGGCGGCGCGGCCTTCACCCTGGAGGACGAAACAGCGGACGCGCTCGTCGACACCCGCCAGGTGCCCGTGCAAGAGCTGCTCGGTCTCGAATGCCTCCGCTGCGACGAACACGCCCTCGCGAAGCTTCAGCACCGCCTCCTGCGCCGTCGGCCAGTCACGACCGGCGCCGGCGACGAGCCAGCGCTCGTGGGACGAGACCGGCAGCGGCGCCGCCGCGAGCGCCTCCTCGACCCGCGCGGGGAGCGACGAGATGTCCTCGCCGTGGAGGGCCCGCAACGCGGTGACAGCCGCCGTGTAGCTGGCCGTGTGGCACCAGCTCCGCTCGATCGCCGGCGCGCAGACGACGACGTCGTCGCATGCCGCGGCGATCGGGCCGTCGGGCTTCGCGGTGAGCAGCCACTTCGGGCCGTCGAAGGCCTGGGCGGCTGCGAGCGTCAGCGGCGTCTCGCCCTCGTGGCTGACGAGCACCATCGCGTCGGCCTCCGGCGGCGCCAACACAGCTTCGAGCGCCTGCACGGCGAAGGCGCCCGCGATGGCGCCGGCCTGGGCCGCGTGGAACGACGTTCCGCAGCCGACGTGAGCGACCCGGCCGGCCGGCAGCCGCCGGCCGGTGGGCACACGCCGAAGCCAGTCCGGCTGCGCGGCGATCGCCGCGCGCATGAGATCGCCTGCCATGGAAGTGCAGCTATACCATCGGGAGATGCCGATCTACGAACGGACGAGCCTTCCGAACGGGCTGCGCGTGCTGACAGCCCCGATGGAACAGGCGCAGTCGGTCACCTGCATGGTCATGCTCGCCGCCGGCTCGCGCTACGAAGAGGCCGCGTCGTCCGGCATCGCGCACTTCGCCGAGCACATGTTCTTCAAGGGCACCGAGCGCCGGCCGACGTCGCGCGACATCACGAAGGAGATCGACGGGATCGGCGGCGAGTTCAACGCCTTCACCGGCAAGGAGTACACGGGCTACTACGTCAAGTGCGCCGCAGCGGACCGAGACATCGCGCTGGACGTGCTCGTCGACATGCTCCGCCACTCGAAGTTCGACCCGGAGGAGATCGAGCGCGAGAAGGGCGTGATCGTCGAGGAGATGAACATGTACTTCGACACGCCGCGCGACTTCATCGGCGGCGTCTACGAGAGCCTTCTCTACGGCGACCAGCCGCTCGGCCGCGACATCATCGGCACGAAGGAGACGGTGCGCGCCGCGACCCCGGAGACGTTCCGGTCCTACCTCGACCGCTGGTACCGCCCCTCGCGGATGGTGGTCGGCGTCGGGGGCAAGGTCGGTGCAGGGCTGCTGCCCCGGCTCGAGGAATTGTTCGGCGACCTCGAGGACGGGCCGACCGGCGCGCCCGACCCGGTGTCGATCGCCGCGAACGGCGGCCGGGTGCGCGTCCACACGAAGGCCTCCGACCAGGCGCATCTCGTGCTCGGCGTTCGCTCGCAGCCGCTCGGCCATCCCGACCGCTACGTCCTTCAGCTGCTTTCGACCGTGCTCGGTGGCGGCATGTCCTCACGCCTCTTCACCGAGGTCCGTGAGCGGCGGGGGCTCGCCTACTACGTCTTCGGGACGAATCACAGCTACACGGATGCGGGCTCGCTCTACGCGCAGGCAGGCGTCGACATCAACCGGATCGACGACGCGGTCTCGACGATCGTCGAGCAGTTCCGGCTGATCGCCGACGAGCGTGTTCCCGACGACGAGTTCGAGAAGGCCCGGCGCTTCTCGAAGGGCCGGTTCGTGCTCCAGTTGGAGAGCGCCCAGGCGCAGATCATGTTCGGCCTACGGCGCGAGGTGCTCGAAGGGCGTGCCGAGGAGCCCGAGGACGTGCTCGCCGGGCTCGACGCGGTGACCCAGGACGACGTCCAGCGCGTCGCCCGGGAGCTGATCGCCGACGAGCGCCTCCGGCTCGCCCTGATCGGCCCGTTCGACGACGCCGAGCGGTTCGAGAAGCTCCTTTCGTAGGCCGCAACCCTCGCAGGCAAAGCGTCGATCCAGTTCGTGCGAGGCGTCAGCGAGAACTGCCAGGGACTGTCCCTGTCAGCGGGAGCTGACCGCTCCTCGCTCGAGCCTTGTGGCTCTGAGCCACTAGGGATCGACGAGGGCGGCGACGCGGGCGCCAAGGCGCTGCGCTCGCACGAGTGAGTTGTCGGGACCGTAGGTCAGGCAGACGACGATCACCGGTCCGCGCTTCCTGTAGACGATCGCGGCTGTGTGCTGCACCGTCATCGTCCAGCCGTTCTTCTGTGCCACCGGCAGTCCGCGGAGCGGCCGGAAGAGCCCCGCGTTCTCGCCGCGCCCGTCACTCGAGAGCAGGAGCGCCAGCCCGAG
>JBKJML010000159.1:0-5576 GCA_046596415.1 Gaiellaceae bacterium
CGCGCGTGTCGTCTCCTCGTCGGCGACCGTCGCGAGCTCGTCCGCGAGCAGCAGCTCACCGAAGGTGGACGGGATCTCCACCATCGCGAGCCCGCTCTCCCAGGAATGGACGGTCTGGGCGCCTGCGAGGTCGAAATGGACGCCATGGCCGAGCTCGTGCGCGAGCGTGACAACATCGCGCAGGGTACCGCCGAAGTTGAGTAGCAGGTACCCGGGCGTCCGCGGGCTCGGCTGCCAGCAGAACGCGCCGCCCCGCTTGCCCGCACGCGGTTCGGCGTCGACTCGACCGCCGGCGAAGAACCCGGCGCAGCGCTCCTCGAGCTGCGGCGAAAGCCGACGAAACGACGCCAAGCAAACCTCCTCAGCCTCCCGCCAGCCGGTCGGGGCGGGCGCGCCGACAGGCGCCTGAACGTCGTTGAAGTCGAGCGTGCCGACACCGAGCAAGGCGGCCTTCTTGCGCAGCCAGCGCCGCAGCACCGGGTAGCTCTGCTCGACGGCGTCGAGCATCGCCTCGACGGTCGCCGGCTCGAGCTGGTTGTCGAGGTGCGTTCGGCTCATCGGCCCGGGTAGGCCCTGGAGTCGATCCATGATCAGCCGGTCGGCGACAATCGCGTCGTAGCATTGGGCGAGCACGTCGAGCTCGGGCTCCACCAGCTGCCGCGCAGCGGCCCCGGCACGCAGGCGCAGGTCGCGGTCCGGGCTGCCCGAGTACCCGTCGAGCCGTCCGACCGTATGTGGCTCGGGGCCGTTGCCCGCGTCGAAGTCGATCGAGAGAGTCGAGACGTGCCGGTTGTGGAACGCCTGCCACGCCTTCAGCCCGCTCGCCTCCCGCTCGGCGAGCACCCGCTCCTCCGGCTCGCTGAGGCTGTAGGGAACGAAACGGCGCAGAGCGGTCAGGTAGTAGCGGTCGGCCGCGACCTCGGGCGCCGCCGCAAGCTGCACGGCGCGCGCCTCGGGCAGCGCCAGCCATGCGAGCTCGAAGAAGCGCACCGCGTTGCCGATCGCGACCGACCGCTCCTCGAGGTAGGCATCGATGTCTTGTGCCTCACTGCTCCCTGCGTCCGTCGAGCCGAAGAGGAAGCCGTAGGCGGTCGCCTCCTCGCGCGAGGAGCGGATGTCGTCCAGCTGCGCGAGCAGCTCGGCGAGTGCGGACGCATCGAGGCCGTCGAAGCGCGGCCGCCAGCGCGCCTCGAACGCTGCGGCCGTGGCCGCTGCGGCGTCGGCGCGCGCACGAGCGTCCGCCGGATCGGCAGCGAGGCCCGAAAGGTCCCAGCGGATCCCCTCGGCCTGGCGATCTGCTTCGGTCACGGCCACCGCGCAACCTTAGCGCGCGAGCGGCGGCTCGCTACAATCCTCCCCGGTCATTCCCCGGTAGCTCAATTGGCAGAGCGGCGGACTGTTAATCCGTAGGTTGTTGGTTCGAGTCCAACCCGGGGAGCTGCTTTGCTGCGCAAGATCAAGACCCCTGAAGGGGCTGCTCCGCCGCCCGGCTCGCGTCGGTTGCGTTCCGGCCCGACACCGTGTCAGGGCCAGATGCCGTCGCCGGGAGTCAGATCCAGGCGTCCGCCCTGGACGCAGTCGGGAGACCAGTAGTCGGGCGCGGACGTCTGCCGGCGCGGGTACATCACCGTCGCGTAGTACTTCGCCAGGGCTGCCGCATCATCCGGCGTAGCTCCGAGCCCGACCGCCACGCGGGGGATGTTCTGCATGCCGAGGCACTCGGCGCGCGACTCTGCCGCCTGAGTCGTGGCCACCGGCTCGATCGATCTTCCGGCGGTGAGATCGAACAGGTGAATCGATTCGTGGGCAAGCGTCGCAATCGCGAAGACGAAGTTGCGAAACTCGCTCTCCCCTCCGGCGGGAGTCGAGACGGTCGTACCGGGCGCGGCCGAGGCGTAACAGGGGACACGACCGAGTTGCACGCTGGTTGTAGTCGTGCGCTGCTCCTGGCGCGTCCGCCAGACGTCCCGATACACCGTGACGCGGCGCATCACGTAGACGCCTTTGACCTTCACGCGCTGGAGGATCTTGACCGCGACCCATTGCTGGTACCGGACGGTCACGGATTGCGACGACGTCGTTGTGGTGGATGCGTCGCATTTGGTCGGCTTTGCCGTCGCCTTCGCGAAATTCCACAGGTACTGGCAGGCGATCGGGGCCAGCTTCGTGTCGGGTGCGCTGCTGACAAAGGTCCTGCTCACGACGTAGTAGTACGGGCCGAGGACGTAACCCCAGACGTTCTCGGGAATCCCTTCCTGCGCCCGCAGGATCTCCCAGTCGTTCTGCCCGTTGCAGTAGACGCGGACCTCACGGCCTGCGATCTGACCTGCGATCTGCGAGGTCAGTACCTCGAGCGGCGAGCGGTGGTTCGGATCCGTCCACGGCAGGTCAGCCGTGTCCGGGATGACGCCCGTATCCGCCCGGGCGCCCGTCGCGACCGCGAGCGCAACCACGAGCACAGCCGCAAGGGCTGCAAACCGCCGAGTCACCGCTCGCAGCCCACGTACCCACCCTTCCGCGCGGCGCCGACAAAAGCAAGCAGTCGTCGCCTACAGGTCGTCGATCACGGCGGCGACCTGCGCCAGCGCAGCGTTGATCTGCGGGATCACGTCGAGGTCTTCCCGCGCGCTGGCAGCCGCAAGATCGCGGCGGAGCTTCCGCTCCCGGAGGCGTAGGAGTAACTCCTTGCCGGTGCGCTCCGTCAACGCCTGGCTCTCGGCGCGGGCGTCGAGCTCCGCCTTCAGCTCGATCATGGCCTCGCCCCCGCCGCCGTCCACCAGGTGCTGCTGGAAGTCCCGGCTGAGCTCGGAGTCGAAGTAGTCAGGCGTCATCTCGGCGAGCAGCGGCAGGAGCCCCGGGAACTTGCCGCACGCCGCGAGCGCCTCGCGCTCGAGGCGGAGCCCGTCGCCGGCCTCCACGAGCGTCGGAACGCCTGTACCGGTCGTCGCCTTCGGGGTCGGGGCAACCAGCTCGAGCAGCGTCCTGCCGTCGATCTGGAGCCGGTCGGCGGCGAGGCGGACGGCGTCCGCTCGTTCTGGCGTCTCGGGCCGCCCGAGGAGGAACACCCGGACTTCCTCGAACGCTTCCTGCCGGTCCCGGGCACGCTGGATCAGCAATTGCACACGATGCTTGTCGTAGCTCGACGCTGCCGCGAGCCGCTCCTCGAAACCGTCGGGAGCATCGGCCGGGTCCTCCCCCGTCGGCAGCAGAACGATTCCGAGCGTGAAGCCAAGACTCACCGCGAGCTCCATCCCCCGCAGGGTCGCCTCCTCGCCGGCCGCGTCGGAGTCGAAGCAGAGGTAGAGCTTGCGCGTCAGCCGCTGGAGCTCCTTCAGCTGCCGCTCGGTCAGCGCCGTCCCCATCGACGCGACGACCGGCTCGAAGCCCGCCTGGCGAAGCGCGATCACGTCGGTGTTCCCCTCGACGACGACGGCCCGCTCCTGCTTCGCGATCGCGTTCCGCGCGAGGTTGAGCCCGTAGAGGACGGAGCTCTTGTGGAACAGCTCACCCTCGGGTGAGTTGACGTACTTGCCGCGCAGCGGGTCGTCGTCGAGGAGCTTGCGTGCCTGGAAGCCGACGATCCGGCCGCGCGCGTCGGCGAGCGGGAACATCAGGCGGTAGGGGAAGTAGTCGTTGCCGCGCTGGTTCGTCAGGCCGGCGGCGCGGAGCTCCGCGGTCGTGAAGCCCTTCTCCTGTGCTTTCTTCGCCAGCCCGTTGCCGGGCGAGAGCCCGAGCCGGAACTCGCGGCAGATCTCGGGGTGCAGACCGCGGCTCTCGAGGTAGGCGCGCACCGGCTCGCCCGCGGCACTGTCCCAGAGATGGCGCTCGTAGAAGCTCGCAGCCTGGTCGAGCACGGCGAACAAGCGGTCGCGGCGGCGACGGTCCTCGTCGGCCTTCGGATTGGATTCGTCGTACTCGAGCCGCACCCGGAAGCGCTCGGCGAGCCATTCGACCGCGTCGGCGAACTCGAGGTTTTCGGTCTCGCGGACGAACGTGATCACGTCGCCACCCTTGCCGCAGCCGAAGCAGTAGTAGAGCTTGTCGGCGGCGTTGACCGAGAAGCTCGGCGTGCGCTCCTCGTGGAAGGGACAGCGGCCCGTCCAGCGCGCGCCGGCCTTGCGAAGCTGGGTGCGGCCGGAGACGACCTCGACGATGTCGGCGGCCGAGAAGACGTCCCGGACGGACGCGTCCTTGATCCGGGCCATCAGATGGTTGCTGCCACGATGGCGTCGACTCCGGGGCGCGTTCTGGCCGCTCTGCGACGTGGCGAAGCTCCGGCTCTGCCGGAGCGGCCCAGACACGCCAGGACGCGCATCCGGACGCACGTGGTCGTGGCAGCAGCCATCTACAGCGCCTCGGCGTAGGTGAGCGCGAAGCGGTCGGTCATGCCGGCGACGAACGCCATCAGTGTGTCGACGTCGTCGCCCGCATCGGCGCGGCTCGCGACGATCGCCCGGATCGCGGCATGCGCGCGCTCGTGCTCGGCCCGGGCCTCGGGCGCGAGGTAGACGCGCTCGAACATGAAGCTGCGCAGCGACAGCATCGCGGCGCCGATCTCGGGGCTCTGCGCGATGTCGCCCGTCTGCTCGGAGGTCTCGACGAGGTCGTGGACGAGCGCGTCGATGCGGCGCGCGCCGGTCTCGCCGAGCAGCTCGAGCTCCTCACGAGGCAGGTCGTCGAGGCTCAGGATTCCGTGCCGGATCGCGTCGTCGATGTCGTGGTTGATGTAGGCGACCCGGTCGACGAGCCGCACGATCTTCCCCTCGTGGCTCGCCGGCTCCTGCGGCCCGGTGTGCGTGAGGATGCCGTCGCACACCGGGCCGGTCAGGTTGAGCTGCTCGGCGATCCGGTGCGAGTGCTCGTTGTGGCGGAACCCGGTCCCGAAGCGCTCCCGGAGACAGCGGTCGAGCTCGTCCTCGCCGGCGTGACCGAACGGCGAGTGGCCCATGTCGTGGCCGAGGCCGATCGCCTCGGTCAGATCCTCGTTCAGGCGCAGCGCCCGCGCGACAACGCGCGCGATGCCGGTCGTCTCGAGCGTGTGGGTCATGCGGGTGCGGTAGTGGTCGCCGGCCGGGTCGATGAAGACCTGCGTCTTGCCCTTCAGCCGCCGGAACGGCTTCGAGTGCAGGATCCGGTCGCGGTCGCGCTGGAACGGCGTGCGCAGCCGACATGCCGGCTCCTCGCGCAACCGCCCGCGCGTCTCGTACGAGCGCACCGCGAGCGGCGAGAGGACCTGCTGCTCCTGCTCGCGAATGCGAGCCTCGAAGGCGTCGGCGACTCGTCCAGCCAGTTCGGGCACCTTCCCAGGCTAGATGATGATGGGGACGGTTCCACCGTCCGCAGACCAAGCTGCCCCGGTGACGTAGGAGGCGCGAGGCGAGGCGAGGAACGCGATCACGGCAGCGATCTCCTCCGGCTCGGCGAGGCGGCCGAGCGGGCGGGCGGCGCCGACCTTGGCCAGCACCTCGTCCCGCTCGCCCTGCTGGTCGGCGAGCCCGCCCTCCCCCAGCCACGCGTCGGTGGCGGTCGGGCCGGGCGTCACCGCGTTGCAGCGAATCCCGTCCTTCGCGTACAGG
>JBKJML010000253.1:0-3985 GCA_046596415.1 Gaiellaceae bacterium
TGTCCCCAGTCCCGAAGGACTGGTTCTCGCTCGACTTGCATGTGTTAAGCGCGCCGCCAGCGTTCGTCCTGAGCCAGGATCAAACTCTCCGTGAAGATGGTTTTGCCCGTGATCCGACCGAAGCCGGCGGACAAGCCTTCTCTTCGAGCTTGAGCTCAAAGTGTCTCCCACCGAAGTGGGAAGACGAGGTGTATTCGTGATCTCGACAGGCCGAAGCCCGACGAGACTCTCGTCATAAACGCACGCTGTTGAGTTTTCAAAGACCGATGCCGCTGAGCGGCGAAAAAAAGCCTCCGACTCGCGCCAGAGGCCTCCATGGTAGCGGTGATGCTGTCGTATCCGCTGAGCCTAGAGGCGCTCCATTGTCGTTGGGTCGGGGACCTTCTCTGCACCAGCCCTTTCGGGCGGCCGAGGAATAGTAGCAGCGCCAGCCCTGCTGTCAAGCGGGTTCGGTGAAGCGAGCGAAGCGTCTCTTGCCCGCCTGGACGAGCGCGCCGACCAGTCGTGGCCGCGGCCAGTCGAGCTCGGCGACCAGCTCGTCGTCGAGCTTCACGCCCCCCTGGGCGATCAGGCGCCGCGCTTCGCTGGTGGAGAGGCCGAAAGCGGCCGCGAGCGCCGCCGGCAGATGAACCGGGTCGCCCGGCGGAAGCGGCGCCTCGGGTACCTCTTCTGGGGCCCGCCCCTCACGCACGACCCGCGTGAAATGGGCCTCCGCGGCGGCCGCGGCCTCCTCTCCGTGCGAGCGGGCGGCGATGAAGCGCGCCAGCGTGAGCTTCGCCTGCATCGCGTCCCCCGCGGGGACGGGCTGCTCGGCCACGAGCGTCCACCACTGCTCGAGCTGTTCGTCGGGAATCCGCATCGTTTTTCCGAACTGCTCCTCGGCCGGCTCGCCGAGCCCGATGTAGTTGCCGCGCGAGCTGCTCATCCGCGTTCCGTCCCAGGAGAGTAGGAGTGGCACGGTGAGCGCCACCTGCGGCTCGAGCCCGTACGCCTCCATCACGCCACGGCCGGTCAAGAGGTTGTAGGTCTGGTCGGTGCCACCGAGCTCGACGTCCGCCTCGACGGCGACGGAGTCATAGGCCTGCATCAGTGGATAGAGAAGCTCCGAGATCGAGATCGGGATGTTCGCCGCGAAGCGCTTGGCGAAGTCGTCCCGCTCCAGGATCTGGGCGACGGTCGTCGTCCGCGTGAGCCGCAGCAGCTCCGCGAAGTCGAGCTTCGCCAGCCATTCGCTGTTGAACCGCACCTCGGTGCGCTCGGGATCGATGATTCGGCGCGCGTTGTCGAAGAAGTTCTGCGCCATGCGGTCGATCTCGGCCGGATCGAGCATGGGCCGTTCCGCCGAGCGCCCGGACGGGTCGCCGATCCTCGTTGTGTAGTCGCCGACGATCAGGACGCCGATATGTCCGGCGTCCTGGAAGGCGCGCATCCGCTGCAGCGGGATCCCGTTCCCGATCGTCACGTACGGCGCCGTGACGTCGATGCCAAGCTTGACGCGCAGGGGCCGGCCGAGCTTCAGCTTGGCCTCGAGCGCCCCTCGCGGCAGCACATCGACGGCGTTGCGCGTGAGGAGATCCACGGTCACGGGAGGCCGAGTCTAGAGACGTGCGAGCGCTCGACCGCCGCAGGCGACGGACAGCCGCACAACGCGAGCGTCAGCTCGACCTCGTCCCGGAGGAGCTCGAGCACCCGACGCGCGCCCGCCTCGCCCGCGTGAGCGAGCCCCCAGAGCACAGGGCGCCCGACGAGAACCGCCCGGGCACCCAGGGCGAGCGCCACGACGACGTCGCTCCCGCGTCGGATCCCGCCGTCAACGTAGACCTCCAGCCGCCCCGCGACCGCCTCGACGACCTCGGGCAAGATCTCGGCGGTCGCTGCGACAGCGTCGAGCTGCCGCCCGCCATGGTTGGAGACGACGATCGCCGCGACGCCATGCTCGCAGGCGAGCGCCGCATCCTCCGCGGTCTGGATCCCCTTGACGATCACCGGAACCGGCGAGCCTGCGACGAGCTGCTCGACGTCGGCCCAGCCGAACGAGGCGTCGATCTGGGAGAGCACCTCGAGCGGTGTCGCGCCCGCCCAGCGCCCGTCGAGCGCCGCGATGCTCGGCACGACGACCTCAGGGGGAATCCGGAACCCGGTGCGGAGGTCGCGCTCGCGCCGGCCCAGCCGCGGCGCATCGACGGTGAGGACGATTGCCTCGAAGCCCGCTTCGACCGCCTGGTCGGCGAGCGCGCGGGTGACACCACGATCGCGGAAGACATAGAGCTGGAACCAGCGCGACGCGCCGGGCGCGGCAGCGGCAACCTCGGCCGGAGGCGCTGTCGCGAGCGTCGAAAGACACATGATCGTGCCCGCCGCCGCGGCGGCCCGAGCGGTTCCCGCCTCGCCATCCGGGTGCACCATCCGGTGGAAGGCAGTGGGCGCGACGAGCACCGGCATCGAGACGTCCGTCCCGAGGACGGTCGTGGCCGCGCTCGTAGCGGACACGTCGACGAGGACGCGCGGCCGCAGCCGGTAGCGCCGCCACGCCTCGACGTTCTCCCTCAGGCAGCGTTCGTCGTTCGCCCCGCCGGCGAAGTATCCGTGTGCGCCCGGCTCGAGCGAAGCCTCGGCAAGCCGCTCGTAGTCGAGGACGTTCAGCGGCTCGCTCATACCGAGATTCTAGAACGGGTAGGGCATGAGGCTCCAGGCAGCTGCTGCGTACCAGAGCCCGAACGTAAGGCTGCCGACGCCGACAGCCGGAGCGACCGTGTTGAACGCGCCCCGGACCCGTCCGCTCATCAACGTGACCCCGAACGCGGCCGTCAGCATCGTCATCGAGACCGCGGTGAAGGTCGCGAGGACTACGAGCGACACCACTGCGAGTGTCTGCGACTCGATCGACGCGAGCAGGAGAACGCTGACGCCGGCGCTGCCCCCCATGCCGTGGACGAGCCCGATTCCGAACGCGCCGAGCGGCGTCCGCGCGCGGTGCCCGTGCGCGTGGGTACCGGTTGCGTCGTGTGGGTGCAGATGCTCGTGGCGCTCGCCGTCGTGCTCGTGTCCGTGGACGTGGAAGAAGCCCGAGCGCCAGCGGTAGAGCAGCCGAGCCGCCAGCAGGACGATCATCACCCCGATCGCGGTCTCCGCACCCTGCTGGAGCCACGTCGGCAGATAGGCGTTGAAGAGGACGATCGGCAGGCCGAAGAGGAAGAGCGTCGCACCGTGACCGAGGCCCCAGGCGAGCCCCATCCGCGCGGCGGCGCGGCCGGCCCGCTCGCGGCCACCGGCGATCAGTGTCGTCACGGCCGCCAGGTGATCGGGATCGGCGGCGTGCCGGAGGCCGAGGAAGACAGCGACAAGCGCGACCATCCACACAGAGGCTCCATCGGAGAAGCCGCTGATCCAGTCGTCGATTCCGAACATGACGTCTCCTTTCAGAGCAGCGGGGAAAGCGCACGAAGGGTCATCGCGAAGCCGAGCCCGAGCACGGCGACGGCGCTGATCGCCGGGAGCGCGCGGATCGCAGGCCCGTCAAGGGACATCCGGCTGAAGGTGCGACGTGCAGTGACGGCGATCAACCCGATTCCCGTGACCGCAGCGGCGAGGCCGAAGCTGAACGCGACGATCAGAACGAGCCCGTAGCCGACCCGCTGCAACGAGATCGCGGCCAGCAGCACGACAAGCGCTGTCGGGCACGGGATGATCCCGGCCGAGATGCCGATCCCGAGCAGGCCGCCCCGACCCTCGGTCGCAGGGCCGTGTGAGTGGCTGTGGCCGCCGTGTGAGTGAGAGTGACCGTGGGAGTGGTCGGTTGAATGGTCGCCGCCGAGCGCGTCGCCGCGGCGCCATACCTTGACTCGCCAGCGCAGGATCGTCAGGCCGACGCCGACGACGAGCAGCGCGGAGACGAGATTCAGCCAGGGGTACAGCTGCTCGGGAACGATGAACGCCGAGAGGAGCAGCCTCACGCCTCCGAGCGCGAACACACCCGCCGTATGCG
>JBKJML010000065.1:0-3311 GCA_046596415.1 Gaiellaceae bacterium
GCCCTTGGTCGGGATCTGCGCCTTGTTCGTCCAGTAGTCGAGCTGCATCTTCGAGATGCCGGCGATCTGGCAGACCTGTCCCAGATAGAGCTCGATCTTGTCCAGGTGCTCGGCCAGGATTATGGGTTCTAGAAGGTCAACCTGATTGCTGTAAGACATGCTGCGCCTTTTCTCGAAGAAGATTCGGGCCCCTCATCGAGAGATATACCGTCCTAATGCTGTTTTGGGAAGGGGTTAGGGAGAAGAAAAAACGGAAAAGTGGCCGATTTGTGGCGAAAACCTAGCTTAGTGGCTCGCCGTCATCGTCCTCGTCCGTTCCGTCGTCCTCGTCCGGCTCGACGCCGCCGAGCTCCAGCTCATCGTCGGTCGCCGGCTCCGGCACGTCGTCTGCTGCCAGCCCGACCGGTGCTTCGAGGCCCGGATCGTCCTCCTGGCCGGTATCGACCACCGGAGCGAGGCTCGAGACGATCTCGTCGCCGCGCAGCCGCATCACGATCACGCCCTGCGTCGAGCGACCGAGGCGCTTCACATCCTCGACCGGGATCTTGATCATCGTGCCGCCGGTCGAGATCAACATCACCTGGTAGCCGTCGCGGACGACGCGCGCGCCGGCGAGCTTGCCCCGTGCCTCGGTGAGCTGCACCGTCTTCACGCCCAAGCCGCCCCGTCCCTTGACCGGATACTCGGAAACGCGCGTGCGCTTGCCGTAGCCGTTGTCGGTGACGACGAGCAGGTCGGAGTCGTCCTCGGCGATCACGACCTCGATCACCTCGTCGTTTCGGCGCAGGCTCATGCCGCGCACACCCGAGGTCGAGCGTCCCATTGGCCGCGTGTCCTTCTCGTGGAAGCGGATCGCCTGGCCGAGCCGGGAGATCATCAGCACGTCGTCGTCGCCGTCGGAGAGGCGCACGCCGACGAGCTCGTCGTCCTCGCGCATCCTGATCGCGATGATCCCGTCGGCCTTCAGCGGCGTGTTGTACTCGAGGAACTCGGTCTTCTTGACAACGCCCTTCTTCGTCGCGAAGAGCAGGTACTTCGACTCCTTGAAGTCGCGGGTCGCGATCACGGCGCGGACCTGCTCGTCCTGGCGGAACGGCAGCAGGTTGACGATCGCCCGGCCTTTCGACTGTCGCGAGCCGAGCGGGAGCTCGTGCACCTTGAGCCGGTACACCTTGCCGACGCTCGTGAAAAACAGGATGTAGTCGTGCGTCGAGGCCACGAAGAGGTGCTCGATGTAGTCGTCGTCCTTCATGTCCATCCCCATGACGCCAATCCCGCCGCGGCGCTGCTCGCGATAGGTCGTGACCGGGAGCCGTTTGATGTAGCCGGAGCGGGTGATCGCGATGACCATGTCTTCTTCCGCGATCATGTCCTCGAGCTCGAGCGAGCCCTCGCCCATCACGATCTCGGTGCGCCGCTCGTCGGTGCGGCCGTAGGCCTGCTTGACCTCGAGCAGCTCCTCCCGGATCAGGGCATCGATGCGTGCTGGATCGCCGAGGATCGTCCGCAGCTCTGCGATGCGCTCCTGGAGGTCGGCGTACTCGGCCTCGATCTCCTTACGGGCGAGCCCGGTCAGCCGCGCGAGCCGGAGATCGAGGATCGCCTGAGCCTGGATCTCGGAAAGCGCGAACTGTGTCATCAGCCCCGTGCGGGCCGAATCGGTGTCGTCCGAGCCTCGGATCAGAGCGATCACGGCGTCGAGGTCGTCGAGCGCGATCAGGTAGCCCTTGAGGACGTGCGCGCGCTTCTCGTTCTGGCGCAGCTCGAACTTCGACCTCCGCGACACCACTTCCCGCTGGAAGTCGAGGTAGTGCCGCACGATCTCGAGCAGTGACATCACCCGAGGCACGCCGTCGGCGAGCGCGACCGCGTTGTACCCGAAGGTCGTCTGCAGAGACGTGTGCTTGAAGAGCTTGTTGAGCGCCACCTGCGGAATCGCGTCGCGCTTGAGTTCGATCTGGATCCTCATGCCCGAGCGGTCGGAGTGGTCGGCGAGGTCGGAGACCTCCGTGATCACCTTCTCGTTGACGAGGTCGGCGATCTTCTTGATCACGCCGCTGTCGCCGCCCTTTTTGACGCCATACGGCAACTCGGTGACGATGATCGCGCTCTTGCCGCCGCGCAGCTCCTCGATGTGGGCGCGAGCACGCATGATGATCCGCCCTCGCCCGGTGCGGTAGGCATCGCGAATGCCGGAGCGGCCGACGATGATCGCGCCCGTCGGAAAGTCCGGGCCGTGCAGGTGCTTCATCAAATCCTCGACGTTCGCTTCGGGCTTGTCGATCAGCTGCACCACCGCGTCGATCGTCTCGCCGAGATGGTGCGGCGGCATATTGGTCGCCATACCGACCGCGATGCCCGAGGAACCGTTGACGAGCAGGTTCGGGAACCGCGAAGGCATCGCGAGCGGCTCCTTGCGCGACTCGTCGTAGTTCGGCCCGAAGTCGACCGTGTCCATGTCGATGTCGCGCAGCATCTCCGTCGCGAGGCGCGTGAGCCTGCACTCGGTGTTGTGCGAGACGAAGCCGTTAGCGAGGAACGCGTGGTCGACGGTATCGACGCGTAGCGAGTACACGGGTTCGACTAGGCCGGGCTCGACCGACTCGACCCGAGCAAAGTAGTGGTCGCCCGCGACGAGCGGTGCAATAACGGCCTTCACCTCGTCCGATGCGATCCGGTCCATGATCGCGGTGCCGCCGTGCTCCCATCGCTCGATCCGATCGACGTTGTGACGAGCGAGCCAGTCGCGATCCGTCCAGCACCCCCCGGCGCCGGAGCGGATGTAGTCCGCAACGAACGGGGCGTGGTCCGAAGAAAGCGCTCTGCTCACATGGGGCACTTCTGCGAGATGCGCGTCGAGCTTCTGCTGCTTGACGCCGAGGAATCCGACGTTTCGCGCGAACAGGCGCGCGTCGCGACGGTTGGTGATCACGACCTTGATCTCTCCGCGCGCTGAAACTGAAAGCCGCGAGATGACACCGAACTCGAGCAGGAGCAGCTGGACATCTCTGGCAAGTTGCTTGCTTCGGGTCGAGTACGAGATCTGGATCGTGGAACGCGGGAGGAGAGACGACGAACCGTCGCCCGTGAAGAGCGCCTGGAGGAACACCCTCTTGAACGCTTGCCCTTGGCGCCAGACGGCTTCGGGGACCCGCTTCGCGTCACTACGTCGCCCAACCTCGGTTCCGAGTGGGCTCGCTCGAAGTGCGCTCAGCTGGTGGACGTCGAGTTCGTAGAGAAGGCTCCCTGAGACGATGGTCCGCTCGTTGACGTATCGCTGTCCCCCGACAACCGCGTCGTATGCGGCCAGC
>JBKJML010000196.1:0-13331 GCA_046596415.1 Gaiellaceae bacterium
TGCGCCGCCCTCTGGGGCCGTTGGCCGGAGCCGGAAGAGACGGCGGCGCTCCTCGCCCCCTACGGCGAGTGGGCCGGCCTCGCGTGCACCTACCTCCTCGCCGGCTGGCCGCGTGGCCTCGTCCCGGGCGCGAACGCCGACCGCGGACGCCAGGTGCGCAGCCGCACCCGCTACGCCGCCTGACCGCTCCAGCCGAGCCCCTAGACTTCAAGAATGGAAGCTTCGAACCGGCGGATTGCGATCCTCGGCGCAGGACGGATCGGTGAGGCCCTGCTCTCCGGGCTGCTCTCGTCGGGCCGCCACGCGGCGGCGGACATCGTCGTCACCGGCCGGAGGGAGGGGCGGCTCGAAGAGCTCGCTGCCCGGCACGGCGTCGCGACGACGACCGACAACCGCGCCGCGGTCGAGGGTGCTGCCCTCGTCGTGGTCGCCGTCAAACCGCAGGACATCGACGCGCTCCTCGCCGAGATCGGCAGCGCGATCCTGCCCGAGCAGACCGTGCTGACGGTCGCCGCCGCGATCCCGACCGCTGCGGTCGAGCGACACCTCGCCGACGGCGTTCCGGTCGTGCGCGCGATGCCGAACACGCCATCGACCGTGCACGAGGGGATGGCGGGCCTCTGCGCTGGCGCCCATGCAGGCGAGGAGCACCTCGCGCTCGCCGAGGAGACGCTGGCCCACCTGGGAGCGGTCGTCCGTGTGCCCGAGAGCTCGATGGACGCCGTCACCGCGGTTTCAGGCTCTGGCCCCGCCTACTTCGCGCTCCTCGCCGAGGCGATGATCGAGGCCGGGATCCTCCTCGGCCTGTCACGCGAGATCTCGACGCAGCTCGTCGTGCAGACGATGCTCGGCACCGGCAAGCAACTTCGCGACGAGCGCATGCACCCTGTCGAGCTGCGCGAGATGGTCACCTCGCCCGGTGGCACCACGATCGCCGCGATCCGCGAGCTGGAGCTGGCCGGCGTCCGCGGGGCGTTCCTGACCGCGATCGAGGCGGCGATGAAACGCTCCAAGGAGCTGGCCCGGGGCACCGAGTGAGCGACGTCGAGATCCGGATCGTCGACGAGCCCTGGCGCGTCGCCGGGGAGCTGATCGCCGAGGCGGCGTCGGCCGGCGGGCAGATCGCGGTCTCCGGCGGCAGCGCACCCAGCCGTGCCTACGAGCACGCGGCGCGAGTCCAGCCACGCTGGACGTATGCCGAACTCTGGTGGGGCGACGACCGCGCCGTGCCGCCGAGCGAGAAGGCGTCGAACTACCGCCTGGTGCGCGAGACGCTGCTCGACTCGCTCTCGTCGCTGCCGAAGGAGGTGCACCGCATTCGCGGCGAGAAGCCACCCGAGGAGGCGGCGGCGCTCTATGACGCCGAACTCGAGGGTGTGACCCTCGACCTGGCGCTGAACGGAATCGGGCCGGACGGCCACACCGCGTCACTCTTCCCGAACGCGCCCGGCCTGACGGAGACGGAGCGGCGCGCGATCGTGGCGGAGCCCGGCCTCGAGCCGCTCGTCCCCCGCGTGACGATGACCCCGCCCGTGTTCGCCGCCGCTGCGCTCGTCGTCTACCTCGTGCTCGGCGAGGAGAAGGCGGATGCCGTGCGCCGCGCCTTCGCGGAGCCGCCCACGCCGGATATCCCCGCGAGCCTGATCCGGGGGCGCCAGACGCTGGCGCTCCTCGACGCCGCAGCGGCTTCGGGCCTGAGCTAGCCGGGCAACAAAGCGGACTCGAGCTCGGCCGCCATGCCGCGCCGATCGGCGAGCGCCTGGAGGACGAGCACGGTGTCCGCGACCGGCGTGCCCTCGAGGTACGCCTCGCGCGTCTCGAACGACGCGAGCACCGCTTCGACGGCGGCGCTGTAGCCGAGCCGGTCCTCGGCCGCGATCGCGGCGAGCGCGTCGCCGACATCGGCCGGAAAGTCGTCGCGCGCCCGGATCGCGGCGGCGTGCTCCCGCACGAGCTGCCACTCGCCGACCACCGCGCAGGCAAGCGCGGCGGCGTAGCGGCCGATCGGCGATTCGGCCGTCGCCGCTCCCGCATCGAGCG
Organism: Gaiellaceae bacterium; assembly: GCA_046596415.1. Classification (GTDB taxonomy): domain Bacteria; phylum Actinomycetota; class Thermoleophilia; order Gaiellales; family Gaiellaceae; genus JBKJML01. The sequence goes on from JBKJML010000196.1 coordinate 2,041, forward strand.
CCCAGCGAGCGTCCTCGGCAGCCCGCTCCCAGTCGTCGGCGAGGACGTGCGCCTTGAGCGCTCCGATCGGCCGCCCCCAGCTCCCCGGCGGCGCGTCAGCCCAACTTTCGCGATAGGCGCGCGCAGCGCGGTCGAGCCATTCGCCGGCATCGTCGGCTCGGCCGAGCATCAGCAGCGAGAGCCCCGCGGCGCCGGCGGCGTTCCCCAGCCGGGTGAGCTGGCGCTGGCGTGGATCCGGCTCGTCGGGAAGGCGCGCGGTGCCGTCCGCGTACCGAGTCTGCGTCTGCTCCAGGTGCGCGTTCCAGTCCACGCTCGCAAAGTATCGTCGACGGACGCCGCCTGAACGGCCGAATCCGCGCCGGCCGGAGGTTTCCGATGTCCGGATAATCGGATATGCTCTTCCTTGCGGCGCTCGCCCCGTCTTTCGAACCTGCGAGCGACGCACTCCTGTGAGGTAGCAGCACCACCCGTGTGCTGCGCACATGCACGAAGCGACACTGAACCCGACACTCACGTCGGACGCGGCGGACGGACTGAGCGCCGACGCGCTCCGCGCGCAAGACTGGGCCGGCGAGCCCCTCCTCAGCGCGGGCGAGAACCCCGCCGAGGCCCTGGCTCCCGGCACGGCGCGCCGTGCCGCGCTCGACCATGCGCTCGAAGAGCTGGCCAGCGGCCGCACGGAGCCCTCGGCCCGCTGGCGCGTCCGCTACGGCCTGATGCTCGGCCTCGAGCGGGTGCTGTCGGCGAAGCCGCCCGCCACCGCCGCCGGCACCGAGCTGCGCAGGCACCAGATCGACGCGCTCGCCGGCATGCTCACCGAGCTGATCGCCGCGAACCAACGCGTCGAGGAGCCCGAGGAGAACGGCAACGGCCACGCAGCGGTCGACGGGGACACGGAGCTCGAGGACGAGGACGACTTCGAGCTCGCCGACGACGACGATGACCTCGAGCCAGAGCTGCCCCCCGCGGAGGATCCCGGTGCGCAGCGCCGCTACCGCTTCCGGCACCCGACGGCTTCCGGCAAGACAATCGCCGCCGCCGGCTTCGTCGAGTCGGCACGCTCGCTCGGCGTCCTGATCCTGACCCACCGCCGGCTACTCGTCACCCAGTTCACGAACGACCTCACAACGGAGGGCTATGGCGGCCGCTTCGTCCCCGCGATCGAGACCGGCAAGGAGCCGTTGCGCCGCGACCCGATCACGATCCAGACCTACGCCTGGTTCGCGCGCCACGTCGACTCGATCTCACGCGAGGCGTACCAGCTCGTGATCTGCGACGAGGCGCACACGGCGCTCGGCGAGAAGACGAGCGCGGCGATCCGCAGCTTCCCGGAGCCGGTCTACATCGGCATGACGGCGACGGAGCAACTGATCGCCAAGCAGGTCTCCGACGTCTTCCCCGCCTCGGTCGACGACCTGCCGCTCGCCGACGCGGCCCGGCGCGGCCTAATCGCGCCGCTCCGCTGCCTGCGCGTGCCTCCCGCGGCCGCGATCAACTCGGTGCCGATCGTCGGGGGCGACTTCGACGAGCGCGCCCTGGCCGCCGCGCTCGACCACCAGGCCCTCAACCAGGCCGCCGCGAGCCTCTACCGGGAGCGCTTCGGCTCCACCCCCGGCATCGTCTACGCCGCGGGCGTCGACCACGCCTACAACCTGGCGCAGGAGTTCCGCGCCGCCGGCCTCAAGGCCGAAGCCGTGTCCGGTAAGACACCGCCGGTACGACTCGCCGAGACACTCGCCGCCTACGAGCGCGGCGAGATCAATGTCCTGATCAACGCGATGCTGCTCGCCGAGGGCTGGAACTCACCCCGCGCGACGATCTGCATGCACCTCGCGCCGACCGCCTCACGCCGTGTCTACCAGCAGCGGATCGGCCGGATCATGCGGACGCACCCGCGCAAGGAGGCGGGCATCGTGATCGACTTCGTGCCGAAGTCGTCCACCCACTCCGACCGGGTGATCTCGCTCCACTCGCTGCTCGACGCCGACTTCTACCGCGAGGGCGCCCGCGTCACCCCCGCCCCCCGCCGGCGCGTGCAACGCCGCGCTCGCCGCAAGCTCTCGCCGGTCAACTGGCTCGTCCCGGTCACACCGGACGTCGCCCGCCGGCTCGCGGTGATCCAACGCGAGTGGCAGCGGATCGACCCCCGCTTCCTCGACGAGGAGGAGCAGCGCTACTGGGCGACGATCGCGGGCCGCCAGATCCGCTTCGACCAGCGCGCCGACTTCGCCCGCAAGTTCATCGACCAGAGCGCCTCGAAGCCGGCGCTCGAGCAGTTCCTCTCGATCTGCGCGGCCGAGAACCCGAACCGCCGCTTACGGATGACGGCGCTCGCCGACCGCGTCTCGATGCAGATCGAGCGGGCCGAGTTCGACGACCTGGTCACGCTCGTCACGCAGGCGCCACCGTGGGACAAGGATCGCGCCGCCGGCGCCAGGATCCTGCTGCGGGCGATCGGCGAGGGGAAGGCGAACGCGCCCGACCAGATCCTGGAGCGCTGGACGTGGAAGCTCGCCAAGGCGACGCGCAAGGTGCAGGACCGGCGTGCGAGCGCCGAGTTCCCCGAGGCCAAGCGGCTGCTTGGCGCGATCGCGAACTCGCGCGGGCATCGTCACGAGGAGAACGCCGCCAAGCTCGGCCAGGTCGCAAAGGCCCTCCCGCTCGCCGTCGGCGCCGCGCTCCTCGCCTCGGCCGACGGCTACACGCCGCGCGCCAACAAGACGATCGACGAGGCGCGCGAGGCGCTCGGGCCGATCCGGGAGGTCGCAGGCGCGCTCGCCGAGAACCTCCCCGCGCCGAAGGCACCCGCGCGCAAGTCGCGCCGCCGCAAGAAGAAGAAGGGCGGCGCACAGAACGGTAACGCGCCGCAGCAGGCGGCCGTGGCCGGCGAGGCGGCGGCACCGGCGGCGGGCAACGGCGCCCAGGCACAAGCCGGCACACGGCCGAAGCGCCGTCGACGTCGCAAGCCACGCCCCGGGGCGACCGAGACCGGCGTGGCGCCGACACCCGAGGCTTCGACGCCCGCCGCGCCGGCGCCCGTAACGCCCGCGTAGGCGCGAAGGACTGCACGGAGTGCTCGTCCTCCTCGGCATCGGGTTGCTGGCCGGAATCGTCACGGCGCTCTCGCCGTGTGTGCTGCCGGTGCTGCCGATCGTGCTCGCCGGCGGGGCGACCGGCAGCGCCGCGTCCGGTGGCCGAAGGCCGCTCTCGATCGTCGCCGGGATCGTCGTCAGCTTCACCGTCTTCACGCTCACCGCCGCCTGGCTCCTCGACCGGCTCGGCCTCCCGCAGGACCTGCTCCGGAACATCGCGATCGTGCTGCTCTTCGTGGTGGCCGCGACGCTCCTGTGGCCCCGCGCCGGCGAGCTGCTCGAGCGGCCCCTGCGCGCGCTCACCCGGCGACCGGGCGGCGACCTCGGCGGCGGCTTCCTGCTCGGTGCCAGCCTCGGGCTCGTCTTCGTCCCCTGCGCCGGCCCCGTTCTCGCCGCCGTCACCGTCCTCGCCGCGGGGCGCGAGATCGGCCTCGACGGTGTAGTGCTCACCCTCTCCTACGCGCTCGGCGCCGCGATCCCACTCCTTGCGATCGCGCTCCTCGGCCAGCGTGCGGCACTCGCGCTTCGCAGCCGAGCCACCACCGTCCGCCGGGTTTCCGGCGTGCTCGTCGCGGCAGCGGCGCTCGCGATCGCGTTCGGGCTCGACACCCGCCTCCAGACGAACGTGCCCGGGTACACGCTCGCGGTGCAGAACCGGATCGAGTCGAGCGGCCGCGCACAGCGTGAGCTCGAGCGGCTCACCGGCGCGCGCCGGCCCGAGGCGACGGGATCCTCGGCCGAAGACGCCCTGCCCGACTACGGCCTCGCGCCCGAGTTCATCGGCATCGCAGGCTGGCTCAACACGCCGGGTGGGCGGGCGCTCTCGCTCGACGGGCTGCACGGTCGGGTCGTGCTGATCGACTTCTGGACGTACTCGTGCATCAACTGCCTGCGCACGCTGCCGTATCTCAGGGCCTGGGACGAGCGCTACCGGAGCAAGGGGCTGACGATCATCGGCGTGCACACACCCGAGTTCGCGTTCGAGCGTGTGCCTGCCAACGTGCGCGAGAACGCCGCGAAGCTCGGCGTCCGCTACCCGATCGCCCTCGATCCCGACTACGGGACGTGGAACGCGTGGCACAACCAGTACTGGCCCGCCAAGTATCTGATCGACCGCGACGGCCACGTCCGCTACTACCACTTCGGTGAGGGGGAATACACCAAGTCGGAGGACGCGATCCGCACGCTGCTCGCCGTAGGCGGGACGAAGCTGCCCGCCGCCACGCACCTCGCCGACCGTACGCCGACGGGGCGGGTCACCCCCGAGACCTATCTCGGCTACGAGCGCGTCGAGCACTACGTCGGCTCGCCGCTTCAGCACGATGTCGCAGCTGCCTACACGCTGCCCGCGACGCTCGCGCAGAACGAGCTCTCATACGGCGGGCGCTGGACGGTCGGCAAGGAGCGGATCGTCGCTCGCCGCAACGCCGTGCTCCGTCTCGCCTACCGCGCCCGCAAGGTGCACCTGGTGCTCGGCGGCACCGGGACCGTGCAGGTGCTCGTCGACGGCCGCGCAGCCGGCACGATTCGCGTCGACGCCGACCGGCTCTACACGCTCGTCGAGCGGGCCGAGATCGCCGACCACCTGCTCGAGCTGCGCTTCTCGCGCGGCGTCGCGGGCTACGCCTTCACGTTCGGCTAGGTCTACTGCCCGGTCGCGGCGTCGTCTTCGTCCTGGTCACGCTCACGCAGGAACCGCGTCAGCTCCGCAGCGAGCGAATCGCCACTCGGCAGCTCGTCGCCGTCGGTCAGCTCGTCGAGCGTGTCGGAGCGCCGCTCGAGCTCCTCCACGTAGGCCAGCGTCTCCGCGTCCGAGGACACCGCCTCGGTCACCTGCTCGGAGTAGGCCTCCTCGGCCGCCTCGAGCTCGTCGACCTCGATCTCGGCGTCGACGAGCCCGCCGAGCCGGTCGAGGAGCGCGCGGGCGGCGCGCGGGCTCGGCGCCAGTGAGACGTAGTGGGGAACGGCGGCCCAGAGGCTCGCCGCGTCGACACCCTCGGCGCGCAGCCGATCCTGGAGCACGCCCGTGATTCCGGTCGGCCCCTCGTAGCGCGAATGCTGGAGCCCGAGGCGCTCGACCAGCTCGGGGTCGCTCGCTGCCCCGGTCACCGGCGACGGCCGCGTGTGCGGGACGTCCGCGAGCAGCGAGCCGAGCGTGACGGCGAGCTCGACATTCAGCGTGAGCGCGACCTCCGCGATCAGCCCACAGAAGGTGCGCCAGCGGTAGTTCGGCTCGACCCCGAGCAGGATCACGGCGTCCCGATCGGTGCCGGGGATCGGGGCGTGGAAGAAGACGTTCTCGGGCCACTCGATCCGGCGCGTCATCCCCTCGTCGAGCGAGACGCTCGGCCGCACCGCCTGGAAGTCCATGAAGCCCTCAGGGTCGAGCTCCGCGAAACGTTGGCCGTCCCAGTGCCGCACCAGGTAGCCGGCGGCGAGCGTCGCGCCCTGACCACCGTCGTTCCAGCCGCGGAATGCCGCCACCAGCACCGGGCGGCGCAGCACCGGCCAGTTCGAGACGAGGAGATCTTGACCCGGCATCCGGTCCACCCTACTGCGCCCCGAGCGCGGCCGGAGGCCGCCAGATCGCTGCGACGAGCGCGACCGTCGCGCCCCAGACGGCGGCGGCAAGGCCGACGTGCACAAGCACGAGCCCCCAGGGCAGGTGCGTGCGGTACTGGATCTCACCGATCGCCATCTGCAACCCGAGCAGGGCGAGCAGGCCGAGCCCGGCGCGCCAGAGACCGGGGGCACGCTGCCGCTCCCGGACGATGTACCAGCCGAGCACGAGCAGGCCGATCCCGAAGGCAGCGGTCGCGCGAACGTGGATGTAGACGGCGTCGAGGAGGACGCCGAGGCGCCGGATCTCCTCGCCGCCCGAGTGTGGGCCGGAGGCGGTGACGAAGGTGCCGGTGACGACGAGCGTCAGGCAGGCGAGCGCGAGCACGATGCCGACCCAGCGGGCGAAGGCAGGCAGTGCCGGGCGGCCGGCGCCGGCAACGAACCGCCAGGTCTCGGTCGCCACGACCGTTGCCACCCCGAGCACGACCATCGCGAGCAGGAAATGGGCCATCACGAGCAGCGGATGGAGGTCGAAGATCACCGTCAGGCCACCGAGCGGTATCTGCGCGATCGTGCCGAGGAAGATGCCGAGCGTTGCGAGACGGATGAAGCGCGGTAGACCGACGACGCGGCGCGCCGCGAGCCAGGTGACGAGGCACACGAGGATCGTCAGGAGCGCGACGACCCGGTTTCCGAACTCGATGAACGCGTGCCCGCCGCTCGCCGGGAACGGCAGGTCACCACAGCGGGGCCAGTTCTCGCAGCCGAGCCCAGACGCGGTGAGGCGCACAATCGCACCGGTCGTCACGACCAGGTAGAGCGCCACGAGCAGGGCAACGACGAAGCGGGCGAAGACCGGAGGGCTGATTGCCCGGGCTCGCGAGCGCCTGAGCGCGGAATCCACGTTTCGAGTGTAGACGCGGCCTAAGGAGGCGGCAGGTTGATCCGTCCGGGCTCGAGGGCGACCCAGCCACCGACCACGACGAACGTGGGATCGGCGAGCCGGCGGAGATCGAAGAATGGGTTGCCGTGGACGGCGAAGACGTCCGCCGAGCCGCCGGCCATGAGCCTGCCGACGCCCTTCAGCCCGAGATATGCACCCGCGTCGGCGGTGGCGCGGCGGACGACCTGCTTCGGCGTCAGGCCGACCTGCACCAGCATGCGAAGCTCGTCGCTGTCGATCCCGCGCGGAATGCCGGGGTTGCCGTAGTCGCTCCCATAGAGGAGCAGGCCTCCCGCACGCACGAACGTCCGGGCGTTGCCTGCGGGCCGGTGGCAGTTGGTGGCCGTGCTGATGACGTGCAGCGTCCCGACGATCGCGATCTTGCGCCGGGCAAGCTCCTTCATCAGCGCCGGGTCGGGGCGGCCACACGGCAGGAATGGCATGTGCGCGAGCTCGTCGACGCCGGCCTCCATTCCGAGCCGGGCGGCCTTCGTCGAGCGGACGTGCGCCGTGACGCGCAGGTGCTGGAGATGCGCCTCGGCGACGATCGCGCGGATCTCGGCACTCGAAAGGACGGGCCAGTCACCGGGGCCGTAGTCGAGGCCGATCTTGATCACGGCGGCGCCGCGTCGCGCGAGCTTCCGGACGAGTGCGCGACCCTCCGCCGGCGAGCGGACAACGCCGGCGATACTCGCGCCGCCAAAGGGAATCGGGTATCCGGCCGGCACGGTGACGAACGGGCCGGCGGCGAGGAGGCGCGGGTACCCCGGCCGGCGCGACGGCACGGGCAGCGAGAAGATGGGCGCGCCGACATCGCGCACGGTCGTCACCGGCGTTCCGAGCTGGCCCTGGCCGAGCTGATGCGTGTGCAGGTCGACAAAACCCGGCAGGATCGTCGAGTCGCCGAGGCGAACGGTGCGGCGGGCGCGGATGTCGAGCTTCGATTCCGGGCCGACAGCCACGATCGTCCCGCCCCGGACGAGGACGGCGCCCTTCGCGATCATGACGTGACCGTCGAAGACCCGGTCGGCCGTCAACAGGAGATCGCCCTGCACGCTGCCGCCGGCCCCAGCACCGGCGAGGACGAGCGCGAGGGCGGCGAGCGCGAGCAGAGCGACGCTCCTCACCCGAGAGCGACTCCGTTGCCGTCGACGACGCGCCCGACACGGCGCAGGAAGAGACCGCGCTCGGTGAATGCCGCCTCGAGCATCAGCCCCTTGTCGGTCGGGAGCGCGACAAGCAGGCCGCCCGCGGTCTGCGGGTCGTAGGCGAGGGAGAGCAGGTCGTCGGCGACGGACGTCTCGACGTGGGGACCGGCGAAATCGCGGTTGCGGGGGTCACCGCCAGTCCGGATCCCGGCACGAGCGATCTCGAGCGCGCCGGGAAGCGCCGGTAGCGTCTCGGCGTCGAGCTCGACCCGCACGCCGCTCCGCTCGGCGAGCTCATGCGCGTGGCCGAGCAGACCGAAGCCGGTGACGTCGGTGACGGCGCTCGGTGCGAGCGGCCGCAGCGCGTCGGCGGCATCGCGGTTCAAGGTGGTCATCCACCCAACCGCCTCCTCCAGCGCACCGGCGGGTGCGTCGCCCTGCTTCTCGGCGTGCAAGACGAGGCCGGTGCCGAGCGGCTTCGTCAGCCAGAGCCCGTCGCCCGGGCGGGCGGTCGACTTGCGCCAGATCCCGTCCGGATGGACGGTGCCGACGACGGCGAGCCCATACTTCGGCTCGTCGTCGCGCAACGTGTGCCCGCCCGCGAGCAGCCCGCCCGCCTCGCGCACCTTCTCTCCCGCAGCGGCGAAGATCTCGCCGAGCATGGCGGTCGGCAGGGTCTCCGGGAAGGCCGCGATGGAGAGCGCGAGGAGTGGCGAGCCGCCCATCGCGAAGACGTCGTTCAGGGCGTTCGTGGCGGCGATCGCACCGAAGGCGCCCGGGTCGTCGACGACGGGCGGGAAGAAGTCCAGCGTGAAGACCAGCGCGCGCTCGTCGTCGAGGCGATAGACGGCCGCGTCGTCCGCGGGCGCGAGACCCACGAGCAGGTTCTCGGCCTCGACGGGAACGAAGCCGCGGAGCAGCTCCTCGAGCCGCGCAGCAGAGTACTTCGCCGCGCAGCCACCGGATCGAGCCAGGTCGGTCAGCCGGACGGCCTCCACGGCCTGAACATACAGACGGCGGCCCGGGTGGACCGCCGTCTTCTCAGGGGAGAGGAGAAAATGCAAGTTCTCCACCGCCTCGTTCGCCGCTTCGGCGAGCAGCCCTGCCTGTGAGATAGTCGGCCCGTGCCCTCTGCTCTCGTCACCGGTGGCTCGTCCGGAATCGGCCTCGCGATCGCGCGAATGCTCCGCGACGAAGGCTACGCGCTGACGCTCGCGTCGCGGACGAAGGAGAAGGTCGAGGCGGCCGCCGCCCAGCTCGGGGCGCACGCGATCGCGGCCGACATGGGCGACGCCGACGACTGCCGCAGCTGCGTCGAGAAGCATGTCGCGACGCACGGTGGCCTGGACGTGCTCGTCAACTCGGCCGGGATCGGCATCGCAGGACGCGTCGAGGATCAGCCCGCGAAGCACATGGACCTGATGCTCGGGATCAACCTGCGGGGGCTCGCGCTCGTCACCCAGGCGGCTATTCCTCACCTGCGGTCGACGCGCGGCTGGATCATCAATCTCGCCTCGATCGCCGGCACCGTAGCCGTGCCGATCCTGCCGATCTACGCCGCCACGAAGGCAGCCGTGATCTCGCTGACAAAGTCGTTGAACGGCGATCTCGACGCCGACGGAATCCGGGCGATCGCAATCTGCCCCGGCTTCGTCGACACGCCGATGGCGGCGTTCTCGGGCCTGCCCGGTGAGGCGATGATTCAGCCGGAGGATTGCGCCGAGGTGGTCAGGATGTGCTTACGGCTGAGCCCGAACGCACGTGTCCCGCAGGTCGTGATCGAGCGCGTCGGCTCGACCGACGGCGTCGGCTGAGCTCCCACCGAGCCTCCCAGAACGTCGCGATTGCAGCAGCTTTGCGCAGCCCGTCCGGTGCCAGCCACGAGACGGTGGCCGCGGCGGACGTGTCCGAAGGACGTTCGAGGGACTGTCCCTCGGACACGAACGACGTAGGCGTGTCTAGCGCTCGATCGGCACGTCGACGAGGTTGCCCCATTCCGTCCACGAACCGTCGTAGTTCTTCACGTCGGGGTAGCCGAGTAGCTCGCGGAGGACGAACCACGTGTGCGCGCTGCGCTCGCCGATGCGGCAGTAGGCGAGCACCTCCTTGTCCTCGGTCACTCCCTTCGCGCCGTAGAGCTCACGCAACTCGTCGGCTGACTTGAAGGTGCCGTCCTCGCGGACGGCCTGCGCCCACGGGATCGATTGTGCGGTCGGGATGTGGCCGGTGCGCGACGCGCCTTCCTGCTCGTAGCCGGGCGGCGCCATCAGCTCGCCCGAGTACTCCTGCGGGCTACGGACGTCGACGAGCGCGCGGCCCTCGCGGCCCAGGCCGGCGAGGACGTTGTCGCGACGAACGCGAATCGACTCGTCCGGCTCTGCCGCCGAATAGGCCTTCGGCTCCTTCGCTGGAACCTCCGTCGAGAGCTCGCGGCCGTCGTCGATCCACTTCTGGCGACCCCCGTCGAGGATCCGCACGTCAGCGTGACCGTAGACCTTGAGATACCAGTACGCGTACGCGGCGAACCAGTTGTTCTTGTCACCGTAGACGACGACCGTGGTGTCGTTTTCGATCCCGCGGCCACCGAGCAACTGCTCGAACTGTTCCTTGCCGACGATGTCTCGCTCGACCGGATCCTGGAGGTCGTCCTGCCAGTGAAGCTTCACCGCACCGGCGATGTGGCCCTCCTCGTACAGGTCGGTGTTCTCGTCCACCTCCGCGAGGACGACTGCGGGGTCTTCCAGGTGCTCGGCTACCCACTCGCTGGTCACCAGCACGGACTTCGCATACTCGGCCATGGACGTCCCTCCATTTCTTTCCTAAATGAAGTTATGACCTTACACGTCTCCGGGGGTGCTGACGATCTTCCAGAGGAGGTAGAGCCCGAGGAGAGCGGAGATGACAAAGCCGACCAGCGAGACGCTGTGGTCGACGCGCGCCATCAGCGCCGACGAGACGAGCAGTGCGCCGATCACGATGCCCGCCGCGAGCCGGTTCGCCGCCGAGCGGAAGAGCGCCTCGAGGTCGCCGAGATCGGTGGGGACGATCCCGATCTTCAGCGTCCCGGTCTCGGCGCGCGACAGCAGCTGCATCGCCCGCCGCGGGAGCCGCGTGAGCGGCTCGAGCTGCGTCGAGGCGAGCGCGAGCAGCTGGCTCGGCTCGAGGCGGCGCTCCACCTCCTGGAGCATCGTCTCGAGCCCGTCCTCCTCGAACAGCTCGCTCGGATCGAGCGTCGGGTCGAGCAGGCGCACGATCTCGTCCGCCTGCGACAGCGTCTTGCCGACGAGTGCGAAGCTCGTCGGCAGCTTGATCCCGTGCGTCAGCGCGATCCGCTGCAGGTCGGCGAGCGCCTGAAGAGCCGTGCGTGGCGGGCGACGCGGGTGACCTGGAACGCGCGGCGAGCGCGGCGACCTCGTACGCCCATGCGGTGATCGTGCCCGGAGAGGCAACGCCGGAAACGCGGCGTCAGGGGCGGTTCGGGCGGACTCGCTGGCTCGCGACGAAGCGGTCGAGCTCCGCACGCCCGATCCGGAGCACACGGCCGAC
>JBKJML010000224.1:0-2683 GCA_046596415.1 Gaiellaceae bacterium
GAGCCCGACTTCTCGCTCGTCAAGTCGAAGAAGCTGGTCGGCGGCGGCGAGATCACGATCGTCAACAAGACGGTGCCGATGGCGCTCGACAAGCTCGGCTACGCGCCGACGGAGATCTCAGAGGTCGTCGCGTTCATCGACGAGCGCAACACGGTCGTCGGTGCGCCCTACATCAAGGGTGAGCACTACCCCGTGTTCGACTGCGCGATCGGCGACCGGGCGATTCACTACATGGGTCACGTGAAGATGATGGGCGCTGTCCAGCCGTTCATCTCGGGCGCGATCTCGAAGACGGTGAACCTGCCGGAGACCGCCACGGTGGAGGACGTCTCGCAGCTCCTCATCAAGTCGTGGCGGCTCGGCGTGAAGGCGATCGCGATCTACCGCGACAACTGCAAGGTCGCCCAGCCGCTCTCCGGCTCGGCCGACAAGAGCCTGGCCACCCCGCTCGGTGCGCTCGCGCCGAACCTGCTCGGGGCGAAGCCGCAGCGCAGGCGGCTCCCGGAGGACCGCGTCGAGATCGGCCGGAAGTTCCGCGTCGGCGAATACGAGGGCTACATCCACGTCGGCGTCCACGAAGACGGCACCCCGGGCGACATCTTCGTCGACATCGCCAAGGACGGCACCACCATGGCCGGCCTCATGAACTCGCTCATGATCGCCGTCTCGATGGGGCTCCAGTACGGCGTGCCGCCCGAGGTCTACGTCTCGAAGCTCTCGCATCTCCGCTTCGAGCCGTCGGGGATGACGAACGACGCCGACATTCGGGTCGCCAAGTCGATCGTCGACTACATCTTCCGCTGGTTCGGGAAGAAGTTCCTGACCGCCGAGCAGCAGGAGGAGGTCGGCATCCTGACCCCCGAGGTGAAGGCGCGACTCGCACTTGCCTACGCCGACCCCGGGAACAAGGCGGTCGCCGACCCGTCGGGCTACGAAGCGCCGCCGGCCGGCCAGACCGCGCTGTTCAACAACTGGGAGGACGCCGTCGAGTGCGCCCGCTGCGGCGGCCGCATGGTGCGAACGGGCTCCTGCTACACCTGCCGCGACTGCGGCACGAACACCGGCTGCTCCTAACCGCCGCAGGACACGAACTGATGCTGCACCAGCCGAGGGGGGAGCCGCAAAGTTCCCCCCTCGGGCTTTCTCTGTCGGTTCCGGCGCCTGTGACCCCGACCGGTCCCGCGCCGTACACACGCTGATGGGCGGCTGCTCCTACCTCGTTGCGGCCGTGGTCTGCGTCAGCGTCACCGGCTGCGGCTCGGTCGCCGGCGACTCTCAGGAGCCGCAAGCGCGCGGAACCCAGCTTGAGATCACCGTGTGGCCCAAGGGCGAAGGGAAGAGCAATCCGCTCACGACAGCCCTGTCATGCGACCCCCTGGGCGGCGATGTCGCCGATCCGGACGCGGCCTGCACGGCGATCGCAGCGAAGGGCGCGTCATTGTTCGAGCCGACACCCGCAGGCATGTCGTGTGCCGAGCTCTACGGTGGGCCACAGCAGGCGCGTGTTACCGGCTCGGTCAGCGGCCAGAAGGTCGACGCGCGTTTCAGCCGGAGCGACGGCTGTGAGATTGCCCGTTGGGACGCGGTCGCGAGCTTCGTCCCGGTTCCTGAATGGGCCGCCCTCGCGCAGGAATAGAGGCGCGCCGGCTAGCTGGAAGGCCGTTTTGTCTGCGGCCCGCGCGTCATGCTGGCGTCGATCTCGTCGGCGAGCTCATTCGCGAGTGCTGCGGCGCGGGCAGCAGCGCGATCGATCTCCTCGAGCTCGCTGCGGCCCTCGCTGTCGGCGCCGAGGCGGCGCAGGAGCAGGCCGCTGTAGCCGCGGACGACCGCGAGCATGTTGCGGAGGTCGTGAGCCGTCGCGAGGTGGCGCGACTGGTCGCATCCTGAGGGATCGACGGTCAAGGTGACAGTCTACTCGCGTTGTTGCCTTTTGAATCGCACCGGGCGGGGGATCGCTTCCCCCCGCCCGGTGCATTAGACTTGACCTAGGGCCAGACAGGCCCTTCGCCGCCGAGTGCAGCAGCGAGCATGGCAAAGCCGATCAAGAGGAGCGTTCGAAACTTCATGTGGAGGACCACCCTTTCTCGAGGGAGAGTTGGCGGCCCAGGCCTGGAACCTGCTATCGATAACTATAGACACCACACATGACATCATTCCGTCACAGCCACATCGATGACGCCCGCGAGGTCGGGCGGCGCCTGAAGGAAGCGCGGCTCGCCGCAGGTTTCAGCCAGCGCGGCCTCGCCTTCGAGGGCTGCTCGCCTGCATACATCTCCCGGCTCGAGGCTGGCGAGCGTGTTCCCTCGCTTCAACTCCTGCGCAAGATCGCGGCGAAGCTCGGGGCAGACGAGAGCTTCCTCGCGACCGGCGTCCAGATGGAGCGCGCTCGCCCGCAGCTCCTCGTCGATGCTGACATCGCGCTGCGACTCGACGACCTTTCGTCGGCTGAGGAGCTGTTCGGCCAGGCCTGGAAGACAGGCGACACGCGGTCTCGCGCGGAAGCGCTCGCCGGACTGGGCCGGCTTGCCTTCCGGCGCGGCGACCCGCTGGGCGCGATCAGCTCGATCACAGAAGCCTTCGAGGCCGACCCGACCTTGCGGCGGGCCTCACCCGGCCTGGTCGATACGCTCGGCCGCGCCTACGCGACCTCGGGTCAGCCCGAGGCGGCGATCGGCATCTTCGA
>JBKJML010000075.1:0-27172 GCA_046596415.1 Gaiellaceae bacterium
CCCTCCGGTCGGCAGGACGTGTGTCGCTCCGGCGGCGTAGTCGCCGACGACGGCGGAGGTGCGGATGAAGACGGTGCCGGCGTTCCGGACGCGGGCAGCGAACGCCGCCGCGTCCTCCACCCAGAGCTCCAGATGCTCGGGTGCGTACTCCTCCGCCCGGGCCAGCGCCTCCTCGAGCGAGGCAACCTGGTGACTCTGGGCCACAAGCTCACTCGCGGCAGCAGCGAGCGACGCGTCGGTCGTGAAGAGGACGGCGACGCTGTCCGGGCCGTGCTCGGCCTGTGCAAGCAAGTCGGCGAGAACCTGTGCCCGCGGTGCCGTCTCGTCCGCGATCACGACCACCTCGCTCGGCCCGGCGGGCAGATCGATCGCGACGGCGGCCGAGACGAGGAGCTTCGCCGCGGTCACGAAACGGTTGCCCGGGCCGACGATCTTGTCGACGCGCAGCACGCTCTCGGTGCCGTAGGCAAGCGCCGCAATCGCCTGCGCACCGCCCACCGCGTAGACCTCGTCGACACCGAGCGCGCGGGCGGCCGCAAGCATCGCCTCGGACGGCTTCGGCGTCGCAACCGTGATCCGCTCGACACCCGCAACGCGCGCGGGCACGACGGCCATCGCGAGCGACGAGATCAGGGGGGCGCGTCCCCCAGGGACGTAGACGCCGACCGAGGAGAGCGGCAGCCAGCGGCGGGCGGCCCGGACGCCCGGGACTGCTTCGAGCTCGACGTCGGGGGGCCGCTGTGGCCGCACGAACGCCTCGATCGCCCCGGCCAAGTGGCTCAGAGCCACAAGGGCCTCGTCGTCGAGGGTTGCGGCTTCGAACGCCGCCGCGGGGACACGGAGCGACGTGGGCCGCTCGCCGTCGAGCCGCTCCGTCCAGTCGAGCAGTGCCGCGTCGCCGCGCGCACGCACGTCGGCGACGATCTCGGCGGCGCGCGGCAAGGCCTCCTCGAGCGACGCGCCCCTCATGGCACGAGCCGCTCGACCGGCAGGACGAGAATGGACGACGCACCGGCGCGCTTCAGAGCCGGGAGAAGTGTCCAGACATCGTCCGCGTCGACGGCAGCGTGGATCGCGATCTCGCCCTCCGCGGCGAGGTTCAGCACCGAGGGGGCGCCCATGCTCGGCAGCACCGCCCGGATCGCGGGCAACGTCGCCTCGGTCGCGTTCATCATCAGATACCGCCGGCGCCGGGCGGCGACCACGCCGGAGAGCATCAGCTCGAGCCCGGCGACGAGCTCGGCCTGTTCCACTGCGACCCTGCCCGCGACGAGCACAGCCTGCGACTCGAGCAGCCGGCCGATCAGGCGAAGACCGTTCGCCCGCGCCGTCGAGCCGGTCGAGACGAGGTCAACGATCGCGTCGCAGAGGCCGAGGCCCGGCGCTGCCTCGACGGAGCCGGACACGGTGACGATGTCCACGTTCACACCGAGCGCGCCGAGCCGGTCGCGCGTCGAAACCGGATAAGCCGTCGCGACCCGCAGTCCCTCCAGGTCGGCCAACTCCTGCTGCGGCGCGTCATCGGGCACGGCGGCCTCGAGCGTGCAGCGCGCGTAGCCGAGCTCCGCCAGCGTCTCGACGTCGGCGGCCGCCTCGGCAACGAGGTTCGCACCGGTGATGCCGAGCTGCACGACACCGTCCTGGACGTACTCGGGGATGTCATGCGCACGGATCAGGAGCAGGTCGACGGGCGCGTTGGCGCACGGGACGAGCAGCGCTCGCTCGGTCGCCTCGAACGCGAGGCCGGCGTCGGCGCAGAGCTGGAGTGTCGGCGCCGCCAGCCGCCCCTTGGAAGGGACGGCGAGCGTCAGCCGGCCGTTCGCGCCGGCCCGACCGAACCCGACGGGGCTCACGCGGTCTCTGCCGGTTCGGTGCGGTCGAGCGCGATCCGGTAGCCGCCGGTCCCGTGCCGCAGCCATTGGGCGACCCGTGTCACCGTTGCGGTGCTCGTCGGGACGCGCTCGGCGATCTCGACGTATGACACCTTCGCCTCGAGCAGGCGGACTGTCTGCCAGCGGTGCGCCAGCGCCTCGAGCTCGGGCAGGGTGCAGAGGTCGCGCAGGAAGCGCGTCACCTCGTCGGCCGTCTCCAGGCTGAGGACAGCGCGGGCCAGATCGTCCAGACCGGGAACATTCTCGAGCACACGCTCACTCATACGTACCATGATAGCATACTAGCATGTTAGCGCGCGAGAACGGCTTTGCTGTGCTGCCGGCGGTCGACGTGCTCGACGGCCGCGTCGTCCGGCTCGACCAGGGGCGGCGCGAACGCGTGACCGTCGAAGGAGGCGACCCGGCTGCGGCGATCGCGCGCTTCGCCGCGGAGGGGGCCCGCATGCTGCACGCCGTCGACCTCGACGGCGCGTTCGCCGGCACACCGACGCCTGACCTCGCCGCGCGCCTCGTCGCCGCAGCAAACGGGGTGCCGGTGCAGATCGGCGGCGGCTACCGCACGCTCGACGCGGTCGCTGCGGCGCTGGCGGCCGGCGCGGCTCGCGTCATGGTGGGCACCGCCGCCCTCTCGCCTTCCTTTCTCGTCGCCGCGGCGGCCAGGTTCGGTGACGGGCTCGTGGTGGCGATCGACGTCCGCGACGGCGTCGTCGCCGTCGACGGCTGGACGACGGAGACGAAGGCGACGCTGGCGACGCTGGCGCGCACCTGCGCCGAGTCGGGCGTCCGGCGCCTGCTCGTCACGAGCACGCGCCGCGACGGGTCGCTGGCGGGGCCCGACCTCGAACTGCTCGCCGAGGCACTCGAGGCGGGCCTCCCCGTCCTGGCCGCCGGGGGTATTGCGTCGCTCGACGACCTGCGTGCTGTGCGCGACCTAGGCTGCGCCGGTGCGATCGCCGGCAGCGCCCTGTGGCGTGGCCGTTTCACCCTCGCCGAAGCGGCGCCGCTCGAGCGGTGAGCGCTACCGTGGCCGAATGGAGCTTCGCTTCATCGACGAACAGGACGGCATTCTCGGCTGGATCGAGAGCGCCAAGATGCGACGCACCTCGCATGCGCTGGCGGTCGACGGACGCGTGTGGCTCATCGATCCAATCGACGGCGCCGGCCTCGACGAGCGCGTTCGCGCACTCGGCGAGCCGGCCGGCGTGATCCAGCTGCTCGACCGGCACGGCCGCGACTCTTCGGCGCTCGCAAGCCGCTACGGCGTCCCGCTCCACGTCGTGCCGGCCGAGATCCCGGGCTCGCCCTTCGAGTTCCGCGACATCCTTCGGCGTCGGCTCTGGAGCGAGGCGGCGCTGTGGTCGCCGCAGCAGCGCGTGCTCGTCTGCGCCGACGCGATCGGCACGATCCCCTACTTCCGCACGGGCGCCGACACGCTGGCCGGCGTTCATCCCCTGCTCCGGCTCTTTCCGCCGCGCGCGCTCGCCGACCTCGAGCCGCAGCACCTCCTTGTCGGCCACGGCGAAGGGATCCACGGCGACGCGGCGACCGCTGCCCTGCGCGAGGCGATCAGCACCGCACGGAGGCGCCTGCCCCGCTGGCTCGCCGTGCTGCCGAAGCGCTTTCGCTAGCGCGTCAGCGGGCGCGCGCGACGGCGAGGCCCGGACGCACGAGGCGCGACGGAGCCCTGAGGCCGGCGTCGCGGACGTGCGGGTTCAGTGGCTCCGCGAGCGGCGCGGCGCCGAAGGACGCTGCGCGACGCTCCGCCGGAGCGTCGGCATAGGAGGTCGTCCGCTGGCGCGGCACGCGGCCGTTCCGGCGGATCAGCTCCTCCATCGCCTCCGGCGGCATTTCCTGGCCGTGCTCCGAGCCTGCCGAGCGCGAGATCGACTCGTTCATCAGCGTTCCGCCGAGGTCGTTGACTCCGGCTCTGAGGGCCGCGGCGACGCCCGCCGGACCGAGCTTCACCCAGGAGGCCTGGATGTTCGTGATCAGCGGGTGCAGCGCGAGCCGCGCGACCGCGTGCATCAGCAGTGTCTCGCCGAAGGTCGGGCCGCGGCGGGCACCGCCCTCGAGGGCGATCGGCGCCTCCATGTGGACGAACGGGAGCGGGACGAACTCGGTGAAGCCGCCGCTTCGGGACTGCTGCTCGCGCGCCCGCAGCAGATGACGGGCCCAGCTCCGCGGCTGCTCGACGTGGCCGAACATGATCGTGACGTTCGAGCGCAGGCCGGCACGATGGGCTGCGTCGTGCACCTCGAGCCACTGGTCGGTCGTGATCTTGTCGGGGCAGATGATGCGCCGCACCTCGTCGTCGAGGATCTCGGCGGCAGTGCCCGGCAGCGAGCCGAGGCCGAGCGCGCGCAGCCTCGCCAGGTACTCGTCGAGTGAGACGCCGAGCGTCGCCGCTCCCTGCCACACCTCGAGCGCCGAGAACGCGTGGACGTGCAGGTCGGGGAGCGCCTCCTTCAAGACCGAGACGACGCTCGCGTAGTAGTCGCCGGTGAACGCCGGATGGATACCGCCCTGCAGGCAGACCTCGGTCGCCCCCCGGTCCCACGCCTCCTGGGCGCGCCGGACGATCTCGTCGTGCGGGACGAGGTACGGCGTGCCGCGCAAGTTCGCGGCCAGCTTTCCCTTCGAGAAGGCGCAGAAGCCACAGCGGAAGTAGCAGACGTTCGTGTACTGGATGTTCCGCGTCACCACGTAGCTGACCTCGTCGCCGTTCACCTCGCGCCGGAGCCGGTCTGCGGCCGCGAAGACGCGCTGGCGCTCTTCTCCGCGCGCGGAGAAGAGGCGCACGAGCTCGTCCTCGCCGAGCTCCTCGCCGGCGAGCTCGAGCGGCAGCGCGTGCCCGGTCACGGCGAAGGGGACCGGCGCAGTCTCGCCCGGCGACCAGGCGTCCTCGCGGGCGAGGCCGAGACTGTCGGCGGAGCGGCGGATCGGCGCGCGGAGCGCCGGGTCGGCCCAACGCTCCAGGTCGTGGACGTAGCGAGGGTAGAGCGGCAGGCGGGGCGCGAGCTCGAGGCCTTTCGAGCGCGTCGCGCGCTCGAGCAGGTCGAGGTCGGGCCACGGGGCCTCCGGGTTGACGTGATCGATCGTGACCGGCGAGACACCGCCCCAGTCGTCGATGCCGGCGTCGAGGAGGGAGGGGAAGTCGGCGTAGGAGAGGTTCGGCGGCGCCTGGATCGACCAGTCGGCACCGAGCAGGATGCGCGCCGCGGCGATCGTCCAGAGGTGCTCCTCGTGGCTGGGCTCCGCATGATCGGCCATGCGCGTGCCGGGCTTGGCGCGGAAGTTCTGCACGATCAGCTCCTGAAGGTGCCCGTAGGTCTCGCCGAGCGCCTTCAGGGCCTCGAGTGCTTCGAGCCGCTCGGGTCTCGTCTCGCCGATCCCGATCAGGATCCCGCTCGTGAACGGGATCGCGAGCTCGCCGGCAAGGCGGATCGTCTCGAGCCGGGCGGCCGGATCCTTGTCGGGCGAGGCCCAGTGGGGGCCGCCGCGCTCCGCGAGCCGCTCCGCCGTCGTCTCGAGCATGATCCCCATCGAGGCGCTGACGGGGCGCAGGGCTTCGAGCTCGCCGCGGGTCAGCACGCCCGGGTTGAGGTGCGGCAGCAGCCCCGTCTCGTCGAGGACGAGCTTCGCGACACGTGCCAGGTACTCGACCGTCGTCTCGCAGCCGAGCGCTCGTAGCTCCTCGCGCGCGACCTTGTAGCGGAGCTCAGGCTTGTCGCCGAGCGTGAACAGCGCCTCCGTGCACCCGGCCGCGGCGCCGTCGCGCGCGATCGCGAGCACCTCCTCCTCGGTGAGATAGGCGCGCTCGCCGCGGCGCGGCGGACGGGCGAAGGTGCAGTAGCCGCAGACGTCGCGGCAGAGCATCGTCAGCGGGATGAACACCTTGCGCGAGTAGGTGACCAGGGTGCCATGGCCTTCGCGGGCCAGGCGTCGCGCCTCCTGGAGGAGCTCGTCGAGCGGGGCGTCCAGCAGGTGGCGGCTCACAGACATGTCAGCCTACGCGCTCGGCTTCGCGTCCCGAAAAGAGAACGCTACGGCGACCGGCGGTACTGGCGGTTCACGAGCCAGAAGATGCGGCGGATCAGACCGGCGGCGCCCATCGGCAGGGCAAGCATGATTGCGATCAGGACGACGCCGTAGACGACCGACGGCGCACCGGGCGACTTGGACAGGTTCTGCGCCCAGAGCGGCATGAACTCGACGAAGACAGCCCCGAAGACGAGTGGCCACAGCGAGCCGAGCCCCCCGACGACGATCCCGACGAGCAAGAAGATCGAGAGGTTGATCGGAAACGAGTCCGGGTTCACGAACGTGTTCGCGATCCCGAAGAGCGCCCCGGCGACACCGGCGTAGAAGGCGCTGATGCCGAAGGCCGAAGTCTTCGCCAGCGAGAGGTTCACACCGGAGGAGGCTGCGGCGAGTTCGGAGTCGCGAACCGCGCGCAGCGAGCGGCCGAACCGACCCCGGACGAGCACCCAGGCGATCGCGAACATCACGACCGCGATCCCCCAGCTCAGGTAGTACAGCCAGTCGTTGAACGGCATGTGATGCCCGAACACCGTCATCCCGGTGACCGACCCCGAGAGCCCGGGCAGGCCGAAGAGCTGGAGGCCAGTTCCGCCACCGGTGAATCCCTCGAACTTCTTCAGCACCGAGGGCGCTGCCACCGCGACAGCGAACGTCGCGAGCGCGAGGTAGAGGCCGGTCAGCCGTAGGGCCGGGATCCCAAACAGGAAGCCGGCGGCGCCCGCGACGAGGCCGGCAAGCGGAATCGTCCAGAGATCCTTGACGCCGTGGTTTGCGACGAGGATCGCCATCGTGTAGCCGCCGATCGCCATGAAGGCGCCGTGCCCGAGCGAGATCTGGCCGGTGTAACCGGTGAGGATGTTCAGCCCGAGCAGTGCGATGAAGTAGATCCCGACATAAGCGAACTGCTGGGCGCGGAACGCGCTGATGAAGTGCGGCAGGAACAGCAGAGCGGCGAGCGCCACGGCGAAGACGCCGAAGCCACCGAGCGTGCGAAGCGAAGGCCGGATCATCAGACGCGCCTCTGCACGGGCTTGCCGAACAGGCCTGCCGGACGGACGAGGAGGACGACGAGGATCACGAGCAGCGCGAGCGGCAGCCGCAGGTCGGCACCGACGAAGTCGACGTAGGTGCCGACGAGATTCAGCCCGACCCCGAGCAGGAGGCCTCCGACGACCGCCCCGACCGGCGATTCGATCCCGCCGAGCACAGCGGCAGCGAAGGCGTAGAGGAGCACCGCCTGCATCATCGTCGGGTCGAGGAAAAGTGAAGGCGCAGCCATCATCCCCGCCACCGCGCCGAGCACCGAGGCGAGGCCCCAGGCGAGCGCGAGCATCCAGCTCACGCGAACGCCGACGTAGCGGCTCGCCTCCGGGTTGAGCGCCGCGGCGCGCATCCCGAGACCGACTTTCGTGTACTGGAAGAAGATCCAGAGCAGCGCCACGAGACCGAGCGTGACCGCGATCGTCCCGAGATCCTGCGCGGAGATGATGACCCCGCTGACGTCGTAGGTCGTGGTCGGGAACGGGCTCGGGAACGCCTGGATCTCGGTTCCCCAGATCCAGCCGGCGGCCCCGTTGAAGATCAGGACGAGGCCGATGGTGACGATCACGACGGTGAGGATCGGCGCTTGCTCGATCGGCCGGATCACGACGCGCTCCAGCGTGAAGCCACCCGCGAAAGCGATCGCGAGCGTCAGCACGAATGCCGGCCAGTACGAGATGCCGTGGTGGACGATCAGCGCCCAGGCGATGAAGGTGGTGAACATCGCCATCTCGCCCTGCGCGAAGTTGATCACGCCGGTGCCGCGGTGGATGAGGACGAGTGCGAGTGCGAGCGAGGCGTAGATTCCGCCCGTCGCGATCCCCGACACCACCTGCTGGAAGAACGCTGCCATCAGCGGCTCAATATCCCAGGTAGCTCTTGCGGACGGATTCGTCGCGGGAGAGCTCCTCGCTCGTCCCGGACACAGCGACCTTCCCCACCTCGAGCACGTAGGCGCGGTGGGCGACCTCGAGCGCGATCTTTGCGTTCTGCTCGACGACGAGGACGGTCAGCCCTTCCTTCTCGTTCAGCTCGCGCACGATCCGGAAGATCTCACGAGTGACGAGCGGAGCGAGCCCGAGGGACGGCTCGTCGAGGAGCAGCAGGCGCGGGCGGCTCATGAGGGCGCGTCCGAGCGCGAGCATCTGCTGCTCGCCGCCGGAGAGCGTTCCGGCGTGCTGGTCGCGGCGCTCGCCGATCCACGGGAAGTAGGCGGTGATCCGCTCGGCGTTCTCGGTGAAGCCGCCGCGACGGGTGAAGGCGCCGAGGCGGAGGTTGTCCCAGACGGAGAGCTCACCAAATGTCCCGCGGCCCTCGGGGACGTGTGCGATCCCGAGCCGCGCCACCGATTCGGGGCCGCGGCGACCGAGGCTCTTACCGTCGAAACGGAGCTCGCCGGTGCGCTTCACGGCACCCGAGACCGCACGGAGCGTCGTCGTCTTGCCGGCGCCGTTGGCGCCGAGGACCGCGACGATCTGCCCCTCTTCGACAGCGAGCGAGACGCCGTGCAGCGCCTTGACGTCGCCGTAGCGGGCCTCGACGTTCTCCAGCTCGAGCAGTGCAGTCACGACTCGTCTCCCGCCTCTTCAGCCCCGAGGTAGGCCTCGATCACGGCGGGATCAGCCCGCACCGCGGCCGGCGTACCGTCCGCGATCATCCGGCCGAAGTTCATCACGTAGACCTTGTCGGAGATCCCCATCACGAGGTTCATGTGGTGCTCGACGAGCAGGACCGTGAGCTTGTAGTCGACCCTGATCTGGAGGATGAAGCGGCCGAGCTCCTCGACCTCCTCGTGGTTCAGGCCGCCGGCCGGCTCGTCGAGGAGCAGCAGCTTCGGCCGCGCGACGAGCGCGCGCGCCAGCTCGACCCGCTTGCGCGTCGCGAAGGTGAGCGAAGCGACGTAGCGGTTCGTCTCCGCGCTGAGGCCGACGTAGTCGATCGCCTCACGCGCCTCGGCCTCCACGTCCAGGTGGTGCCGCGTATGCGCGCCGACAAGGACGTTGTCGAGCACCGTCATCGTCTTGAAGAGCTCGACGTTCTGGAACGTGCGCGCGATCCCCTTGCGCACGATTCCGTGCGGCGGCGTGTGGAGGAGCGTCTCGCCACCGAGCTCCAGCGTGCCCTCGTCAGGCCTGTAGAGCCGCGTGATCACGTTGAACGCGGTCGTCTTGCCGGCGCCGTTGGGTCCGATCAACCCGACGACCTGGCCCTCGTCGACGTCGAAGCTGACGCTGTCGAGGGCGACGATGCCGCCGAAGCGGCGGGTGACGTTCCGTAGCGAGAGGAGTGGCATCCGCCGGGGTACCTTAAGCTTGTGGGGTGCCCGTGGCAATGAGAGGGCTCCACTGACGCATCCCACCGCCCTCAAGCTGGAGGAGAGACTGCGGCGCCGCGGGCTCGAGGTGGACGTTCGCGTGCTCCCCGATTCGACACGTACCGCGAAGGATGCGGCGGCCGCCTGTGCGTGCGAGCTGGGGCAGATCGTGAAGTCGCTCGTCTTCGTCGACGGCGAGGGGCCGGTGATGTGCCTGTGGGCCGGTGACCGGCGGGTCGACACCGACGCGCTCGGGCTCCGCACAGCGACACCGGACGAGGCGCGCGAGGCGACGGGGTTCGCGATCGGCGGCGTGCCGCCGCTCGGTCACGACCGCGAGCTGCGCACGATCGTCGACGGGTCGCTACGACGCTTCGACGAGCTCTGGTGCGCTGCGGGGACGCCAGACGCCGTGTTTCGCGTCAAGACGGCTACCCTGTTCCGCGCCGTCGCAGATCTGACGGATTCGCGGATCGAAATCGAAGCAGAGGGAGCGGAACTCGAATGAGCCGAGGCCAGAAG
Organism: Gaiellaceae bacterium; assembly: GCA_046596415.1. Classification (GTDB taxonomy): domain Bacteria; phylum Actinomycetota; class Thermoleophilia; order Gaiellales; family Gaiellaceae; genus JBKJML01. The sequence goes on from JBKJML010000075.1 coordinate 9,811, forward strand.
ATCACGAACCTGCTGGGAGTCGGTATCCCCTTCGCTGGATTCCTCTTCTCCGTCGTCATGCTCTGGGGGAGCCTCGTCGAGTGGCGCGACATGGTGATCCTCGCGGTCGGCTACGTGCTGACGACGCTCGGGATCTCGATCGGCTTCCACCGCCTCTTCACCCACCGCGCCTACGAGACCTACAAGGGGATCCGGTACACCCTCGCCGTGCTCGGCTCGATGGCCGTGCAAGGGCCTGTGATCCGCTGGGTCGCCGACCACCGGAAGCACCACAGCTTCGCCGACCGCGAGGGCGACCCGCACTCCCCGCACGCCGGCCGCGGCGACACCTTCCGCGACAAGGTCGCCGGTCTCTTCCACGCGCACGTCGGCTGGCTCTTCGAGAACGCCGGGCGCGCCGAGCAGACGAAGTACGCCAAGGACCTGCTCGCCGACCGCGGCCTGGTCACCATCTCGAGGCTCTTCGGGTTCTGGATGGGGCTTTCGCTCCTCCTCCCCTTCGTCGCCGGCTGGATCTGGGGTGGCACGCCCGGCGCCGGGCTTCAAGCCCTCTTCTGGGGCGGCCTGATCCGGATCTTCCTGCTCCACCACATCACCTGGTCGGTGAACTCGGTGTGCCACTTCTTCGGCTCCACCCGCTTCGAGGTGAAGGACGAATCACGCAACGTCTGGTGGCTCTCCTGGATCTCGTTCGGCGAGTCGTGGCACCACAACCACCACGCCTTCCCGAGCTCGGCGTTCCATGGCCTGCGGCCGTGGGAGCTGGACATCGGCGGTCTCGTGATCCGCGGCATGCGCCGCCTCGGCCTCGTCTGGAAGGTCGTCCAGCCGACGCCCGAGCACCAGCAGCGCCGGCTCGTCCACTAGGTCCGGCGGGGCTGCGACCCCGCTGGCTGACGTGCGAACACGTCCTGTCACGACGGGTTCACACGTCAACGCGAAGATCAGGGACAGTCCCTGGTCGCGCGGTTGACACCTAGACATGTCCCTGAGCGGCGTGTCGGCGCGTCAAGCGAGTGCTCAATGACTTGCACTTGCCCTGACGGTTGACGAAGGGACGTGTCCCGACTGGCACTGTTCTACTCGAACTGGAAGGTCTCGCCCCGGCGGAAGACGTTGAGGATTCTGCGTGAGACGACCATCCGGTGCACCTCGTCCGGACCGTCGTAGATCCGTGCTGCACGGGCCTGTGCGTACATGTGCCCGAGCGGGGTCTCGTCGGTCAGGCCGCGTGCGCCGTGCACCTGGATCGCCCGGTCGATCACGTTGTTCAGGATCTCGGCCGCGTAGAACTTGATCAGCGAGATCTCGAGTCGCGCCTCATCCCCCTCGTCGATCTTCCGTGCGGCCGCGAGCGTCAGCAGCCTGCATGCCTGGATCTCGGCCGCCGAGTCCGCGATCCAGTTCTGGACCGTCTGCTTTTCGGCGAGCGGGGCGCCGCCGACCTCTCGCTCGAGCGAGTAGGTGCACATCAGCTCGAAGGCGCGCTGCATCTGGCCGAGCCAGCGCATGACGTGGTGGATCCGCCCCGGACCGAGCCGCTTCTGGGCGATCCGGAAGCCGTCGCCGGGGTCGCCGAGAATGTTCGACCGCGGCACCCGCACGTTCGCGTAGAGCACCTCGCAGTGGGTCGACCAGCCACGGCCCCGATGGCCCATCACCGGGATCGCGCGCACGATGCTGAAGCCGGCCGTGTCGGTCGGGACGATGATCTGGCTCATCCGCGAGTGTGGCGGCGCAGCCGGATCTGTGACCGCCATCACGATCCCGAAGGCGGCGCCCTCGGCAGAGGACGAGAACCACTTGCGGCCGTTGATCACCCACTCGTCGCCGTCGAGTACGGCGCTCGCCCGAAGGCCCGTCGGGTCCGAGCCTGAGACATCCGGCTCGGTCATCGAGAAGAAGGAGCGGATCTCACCGGCGACCAGCGGCTGCAGCCACTGCTCCCTCTGCTCCGCGGTGCCGAACAGGTGGAGAATCTCGGCGTTCCCGGTGTCCGGCGCCTGGCAGCCGAAGATCCGCGGCGCCCACATCGAGCGGCCGATGATCTCGTTCAGGAACACGTACGGCATGAACCCCTCGCCCGTCCCACCGGCCTCCGGGCCGATGAACGGTGCCCACATCCCCGCCTGCTTGACGCGCTGCTGGAGCTCGACGAGGAGCCCCTCCGCCGCGTCGTCCTCGCGGTCGAGCGCGGACTCGTTCGGGTAGACGTGCTCGTCCATGAAGGCACGCACCTGTTCGCGCCTCGTGTGTAACTCTGGATTGATCGTCAGCTCGGTCATAGAGGAGAGAGTCTGCGCATGCGCGAGAGCGGAAGCCAAGTCCAGAACGAAATCTACATCACCGGCCAGGCGCCGTGGCCGATCGCGCCGGACGATTGGGAGGCGAAAGCGCGCGAGGTGCTCGACGACGGACCATACGGTTACGTCGCGGGCGGCGCCGGCGCCGAACGGACGCTGAAGGCGAACCTGGAGGCGTTCGAACGGGTCTGCCTCGCACCGAAAATGCTCGCAGGGAACGAGCGGCGTGACCTCTCAGTCGAGCTGCTCGGCACCCACTCGCCGGTGCCGTTCCTGCTCGCCCCGGTCGGGGTGCTCTCGATCGTCCACCCCGAAGGTGAAGTGGCGCCCGCGAAGGCAGCCGCCGCGGCGGGCGTCCCGTTCATCCTCTCGTCCGCCGCCTCGCACTCGATCGAGGAGATCGCAGCTGTGATGGGCGCCGCGCCGCGCTGGTTCCAGCTCTACTGGGTCTCCGACCGCGAGGTCTGCGCGAGCCTCGTCACTCGGGCCGAGAACGCCGGCTACGGCGCGATCGTCGTCACGCTCGACACGCTGACGCTCGGCTGGCGCGACCGCGACCTCCGCAACGCCTACCTCCCGTTCCTCGCCGGTGAGGGGATCGGCCAGTTCACCTCCGACCCCGTGTTCCGAACGCGCCTCACCGACGACGAGCCGCTGACGGCAGCCGCGACGATGCTCTCCATGTTCCCGAATCTTCCGCTGACCTGGGCCGACCTTGCCTGGCTGCGCGAACGGACGACGCTGCCGCTCCTCGTCAAGGGCATCCTCCGCGCCGACGACGCGCGCCGCGCACTCGACGCAGGCGTCGACGGGATCGTCGTCTCGAACCACGGTGGCAGGCAAGTGGATGGCGCGATCGCAGCACTCGACGCCCTGCCGGCGGTGCGCGCCGAGGTGGGGCCGGACGCGACCGTACTGATGGACAGTGGCATCCGACGCGGTTCCGACGTGTTGAAGGCGCTCGCCCTCGGCGCGAACGCCGTGCTGCTCGGACGCCCCTACGTGTGGGGGCTCGCGGTCGGCGGGCAGGAGGGCGTCGCGCAGGTGATCCGCTACCTCGAGGCGGAGCTCGACATCACACTCGCGCTCACCGGGGGTCATTCGGCGCGCGAGTTCGACGCGAGCTTCCTCGCATGACGGACGTCGGCGTCGTCTCGAAGGCGCCCGGCGAGCTCGAGCTGACCGAGATCGAGGTCGCCGACCCCGGCCCCGGCGAGGTACGCGTCCGGCTGCTCGCGAGCGGCGTCTGCCACACCGACCTCCACGTCCTGCGCACCGGCTGGGGGATGCGACACCCGATCCTGCTCGGCCACGAGGGCACCGCAGTCGTCGAGACACTCGGCGAGGGCGTCGACGGGCTCGCAGTGGGAGACGAAGTCGTGCTCGGCTGGAAACCGGCCTGCGGCGAATGCGAGCGCTGCCTGGCCGGCGCCCCGCGCCACTGCTCGGCTCCGCCCCGCTCCCGCCGCAAGCTCTCACTCGACGGGCAGCCGCTCACGCCGGTCCTTCGGCTCGGAACTTTCGCGACCCGGACCGTCGTGCATGCCGCCCAGGCGGTGAAGATCCCCGCCGGCCTGCCGGCCGAGCAGTCCTGCCTGATCGGCTGCGGCGTCGCGACCGGCGTCGGCTCAGTCCGCCTCGTCGCCGGTGTCCGCCCGGGCGACACCGTCGCCGTGATCGGCTGCGGTGCCGTCGGCCTCTCCGTGATCCAAGGCGCACGGATCGCAGGAGCAGCTGAGATCCACGCGATCGACCTTGACGAGCGCAAGCTCGAGCAGGCGCGACGGTTCGGGGCGACCCACACCGGCCTGCCCGCAACAGGGGTCGACGTGGTCTTCGACGTCGTGGCTCGGCCGCAGACCTTCGAGCAGGCGCTCGCGCTCGCCGGCTCCGGCGGCACGGTCGTCATGGTCGGCGTCCCGGCGGGCGGCGACGCGGGCCTGCCGCTCGTGCCCATCTTCGACCGCCGCCTGACAATCCGCGTCTCCCACGGCGGCGACCACCTGCCGAGCGAGGACTTCCCGGCGCTCGCCCGCCTCGCACTCGACGGCGAGCTCGATCTCGCAGGGATGGTGACCCGCACGATCACGCTCGCCGACGTCGCGGAGGCGTTCAGGGCGATGGAGGCCGGCGAGACGATCCGGTCGGTGATCCTCTTCCCGTGACGCCGGTCGAGTCGATGACGGCGCTGGCGTCGCACCGAGCTGGCCAGTTCGGTTTAGAGTCGAAGCTATGGATCTGCGCGACACGCCCGACGAGGCGACCTTCCGCAGCGACTTACGTGCCTGGATCACGGCGAACCTCCCCGGTGACCTGCGCGGCAGCCGCGGTGGCGCCGGCCGGTTCGAGGCGCTCGGCCGCGAATGGAGCCGCAAGCTCTACGACGCTGGCTACGCCGGGCTGACCTGGCCGAAGGAGTACGGCGGCGCAGGCGCCCCCTACTCGTTCCAGGCGATCTTTCTCGAGGAGATGGCTCGGGCCGAGGCACCGTCGCACCTCGGCGTGATCGGCCTCGGCATGGCGGGGCCGACGATCATCGCCCACGGCACCGAGGCCCACAAGGCAGAGCACCTGGACAAGATCCTCTCGACCGAGGAGATCTGGTGCCAGGGCTTCTCGGAGCCCGATGCCGGCTCGGACCTGGCAGCAGTCCGCACCAGCGCGGAGCTGAAGGGCGACGTGTTCGTCGTCAACGGCCAGAAGGTGTGGTCGTCGTTCGCGCACATCGCAGACTGGTGCATTCTCGTCACGCGCTCGGACCCCGCCTCGGAGAAGCACGCGGGCCTCACGTACCTGATGGTCGACATGCACGCCCCGGGCGTCGAAGTGCGCCCGTTGCGCCAGATCACGGGCGAGGCCGAGTTCAACGAGATCTTCTTCACCGACGTCGAGGTGCCCGTCGCCAACGCGCTCGGCGAGATCGGCGGCGGCTGGGCCGTCGCGATGACGACGCTCCTGCACGAGCGCGGCACGCTCGGCTTCGCGCTCACAGCGGGGCTCGAGATGCAGATCGGGAAGGTGATCGCGCTCGCCAAGGAGCTCGGCGCCACCGAGGTGCAGCGCGACCGGATCGCCTACGAGTGGATCGGGCTGCAAGGGCTCCGCTACATGAACTACCGGTCACTGACGAAGCTGATGATGACGGGCGTGCCAGGCCCGGAGGGATCGGGCGCGAAGCTCTGGTGGTCGGAGGCGAACCAGCGCGTCACCAAGCTCGCACTGGAGCTGCTCGGCCCGAACGCGCAGCTCTGGGGTGACGGCGGTGACCGGGACGGCTACTGGCAGCATCAGCAGCTCAGGAGCCGCGGCAACACGATCGAGGCAGGCACCTCCGAGATCCTCCGCAACATCATCGCCGAACGCGTGCTCGGCCTACCCCGAGGCCGCTGATGGAATTCGCCTTCACCCAGGAACAGGAGGAGCTGCGCCGCGAGGCGCGCGCCTTCCTCGACGCGAACCCCGACGCGCCGCTCTCCGCCCTGCGCGATCTTGGCTGGCTCGGCGTCTCGGTCGCCGAGGACAAGGGCGGCGGCGGCATGTCGTTCATCGAGGAGGCGATCCTGTTCGAGGAGGCCGGGCGCTCGCTCTACGCCGGCCCGTTCCTGACGACCGCGGTCGTCCTCCCGTCCCTCCCCGAGGTGGGCGAGGAGTCCTGGTCGCTCGAGGTCGGCGGGCTCGTGCCGTATCTCGGCACGGTCGATCGCGTCCTGCGAGAGGACATGACCTCTGTGGCCGCGGCGGGTGAGGATCTCCCGACAATGGACGAGACGCGTCCGCTCGGCCGACTCGGCGAAGTGACTCAGAGCGAGGCGCTCGAGAGTGACGCCGCGGTCGTGCGCCACCGGCTCCTCGTGGCGCTCGCGCTCGAAGCGGTCGGGGTCGCGCAGCGCGCGCTCGACCTCTCGATCGCCTATGTCGCCGAACGGCAGCAGTTCGGCAAGCCGATCGGCGTCTACCAGGCCGTTTCCCATCCGCTCTCCGACACGTTCGTGGAAACGGAGCTCGCCCGCTCGCTCGCGTACTGGGCCGCGTGGTGCATCGCCGAGGACGACCCGCAAGCGGGCGTCGCGGCAGCGTCCGCGAAGGCGTTCTGCGCGGAGACGGCCGTGGCCGCCTGCGAACGAGCGATTCAGGTGCACGGGGGCATCGGATTCACCTGGGAGCACGACTTGCACCGTTACTACAAGCGTGCGCAGTGGATCGACGCCTTCGCGGGCTTCGCCGCCGTGCAGCGTGCGGTCGTCGCAGCGTCGCTACTCGACTGAACCATCGGATTGAGGAGGGTCATGCCGGTACCGAAGGACGCAGTGCTCGCGTTGATGCGGATGGATTCCGACCCGGCGGAGTACGACGCGATCCGCAAGCTCTGGAAGGAGCATTCGAAGGCGGAGGACGCGCGCAGCATCGAGGGCCTGATGGCGACGCTCACCGACGACTGCGTCTACACGGTCTTCCCGGCTGACGTCTCCTGGCACGGCCACGAAGGTGCGACCCGCTTCTACACCGAGCTCTTGACCGCCTTCCCCGACATCGTCTTCGAGCTCCAGAACATCGTCATCGGGCCACAGGGCGTCGTCGAAGAGGCGATCGTCACCGGCACGCACACCGCGCCGTGGCTCGACCAGGAGCCGACGGGCGAAGTGCTCACCTGGCGCAACGCGATTTTCTTCCCGTGGGATCCAGAGGCGCGCCTGTTCCAAGGGGAGCGCGTCTACACCGACATGCCGAGGAGGTCGACCTGATGGCGCATTCGTTTTCGTCCCTCGACGAGCTGGGCGACAGCCCCGGCTTCCGCAAGGTGCGGAGCTCGATGGGCATCACCGCGTTCGGGGTGAACGGGGTCGTCTACCCGCCCGGACATCCGGGCGTGAATCACTACCACGACACCCAGGACGAGCTCTACTTCGTCCATAGCGGCACGGCGAGGGTCGAGGTCGAGGGCGAGGAGCGCATCCTCGGGCCGGGCGGCCTCGTCCACGTCGAATCGACGACGCCGCGGCGCATCGCGAACGCGGGTGACGACGACCTCGTCCTGCTGGTCGTCGGCGGCAAAGGTGGTTACGTCGAGCGTGACGGCCACGTCATGAGCGACGAGGACCTCGCCGTTCGCCAGGGCTTCGGGAAGGAGGCCCCATCGTGAAGGGCCTGATGATGGACTACCAACTGACACTGCCGTCCGTCCTGAAGCGCGCCGAGACCTACTTCGGCGGCAAGGAGATCGTCACACGGCTGCCCGACCGGAGCTTCCACCGCTATACCTACGCGGACTCTTGCCGCCGCTCGCGCGCGCTCGGGGTGGCGCTGAAGAACCTGGGCCTGGAGCGTGGCGACCGCGTCGCGACGCTCTGCTGGAACCACTACCAGCATCACGAGGCGTACCTCGGCATCCCGTGCGGCGGCTTCGTGCTCCACACGCTCAACCTGCGCCTCCATCCAAGCGACCTGGCATACATCGCGACGCACGCCGGTGACCGCGCCGTGATCGTCGACAGGAGCCTGAAGCCGCTCCTCGACCAGTTCGTCGGCGAGACGAGGATCGAGCACGTGATCGTGGTCGAGGACGACTACGAAGCGCTGCTCGCCGGGGCCGATGCCGATGAATGGCGCGATCCGGAGCTCGACGAGAACGAGGCCGCGGCCATGTGCTACACGAGTGGCACGACCGGGATGCCGAAGGGCGTTCTCTACTCGCACCGCTCGACGATGCTCCACACGCTCGGCGTCGCTGCCGGCAATCCGATGGGGCTCGGCATCTCGGAGCAGGACTCGATCCTGCCGGTCGTGCCGATGTTCCATGCGAACGCATGGGGCTACCCCTACCTGGCCGCCACGATCGGGGCGAAACTCGTCTATCCAGGCCCGTTCCTCGACCCGGAGAGCCTGCTCGAGGCGTTCGTGGCGGAGAGCGTGACCTGGACGGCCGGCGTGCCGACGATCTGGATGGGCATCCTCGCGATGCTCGATGCGGAGCCCGAGCGCTGGGACCTGTCCGGGATGAAAGGGATGCTCGTCGGCGGCTCCGCAGCGCCGCGGGCGATGATCGCCGGTTTCAAGCAGCGGCACGGCCTCAATGTCGTCCACGGCTGGGGAATGACCGAGACCTCGCCCGTCGCGTCGACCGCGCAGCTCCCGGGCGAGCTGGCCCACGCCGACGAGGAGACGCAGTTCGACTACATCGCGATGCAGGGGATGCCGCTGCCGCTCGTCGAGCTCCGCAACCGGGACGCCGACGGCAACGACCTGCCCTGGGACGGCGAATCGATGGGTGAGTTGGAGATCCGCGGCCCCTGGGTCGCTTCGGGCTACTACGACACGCCCGAGCAGGCTGACCGCTGGACCGCAGACGGCTGGTTCAAGACCGGTGATGTCGTCTCCATGCACCCGCGCGGCTTCGTGCAGATCAAGGATCGCTCGAAGGACGTGATCAAGTCGGGCGGCGAGTGGATCTCGTCGGTCGAGCTCGAGAACGCGCTGATGGCGCACCCCGCCGTAGCCGAGGCCGCGGTGATCGCGATCCCCGATGCGAAATGGGCCGAACGGCCGTTGGCGGCCGTCGTGCTCCGCCCAGGCCAGACGGCGACCGCAGACGACCTGCGCGAGTTCCTCGCGCCGGACTTCGCGAAGTGGTGGCTCCCGGACCGCATCGAGTTCGTCGCCGAGATCCCGAAGACGAGTGTCGGCAAGTTCCGCAAGACGGAGCTGCGCGAGATGTTCGCGCAGGATGCGCCGACCGCCTGAGCATCGACCCGAAAGGAACACGCATTGCCCGAGTACGTGAGCACTGAGCAGGAGGGCGCTGTCGCGCTCGTCACGATCGACCACCCGCCCGTCAACGCGCTCTCGGCGCAGTTGATCGAAGAGCTCGTGGCCGAATACGACCGCCTCGACGCGGACGACTCGGTGCGGGCGATCGTGCTGCGCGGCGCGGGTGACAAGGCATTCGTCGCCGGCGCCGACATCTCCGAGTTCCCGTCGCTGGCGCAGGCGACGATGGAATCGGCCGAGTCGGGCTCGGCCAGCGGCATCCAGAAGCTCTCGTTGCGGATCGACGCGGGGAAGACACCAGTGATCGCGGCGATCCACGGCTTCTGCCTCGGCGGCGGGCTCGAGCTTGCGATGTCGTGTGACATCCGGATCGCGTCCGACGACGCGAAGCTGGGCCAGCCGGAGATCAAGCTGGGATTGATTCCCGGTGCCGGCGGCACGCAGCGACTTCCCCGCCTCGTCGGCCATGGCCGCGCGCTCTACCTGAACCTGACCGGCGACCCGATCTCCGCGGCGCTCGCAGCGCAGTGGGGCCTCGTCGAGGAGGTCGTGCCGCGCGAGGAGCTGTTCGATCGCGCGAAGGCGCTGGCGGCGACGATCGCGGAGCGCTCGCCGCACGCGGTCGGCGTGATCCGCGAGCTCGCAGCGACGACACGTGACCTGTCGCTCGAGGACGGCCTCCGGGCCGAGGCAGCCGGCTTCATGCGTTGCATCACGAGCGACGACGGCGCAGAAGGCGTGATGGCGTTCCTCGAGAAGCGCGCGCCGAACTTCACGGGCCGTTGAGAGCAGCCGTCCTGAACGAGGTCGGCGGGCCGCTCTTGCTCGAAGAGGTGGCCGAGCCAGACGTGGCCGAGGGACAGTCCCTCGTCCAGGTCCGCGCCGCCGGGATCAACTTCGCCGACGTCCTGATCAGGCTCGGCCACTACCCACAGCCGCCGCCGCTGCCGGCGATCCTCGGCAACGAGGTCGCGGGCGACCTCGACGGGCGCCGCGTCCTCGCCTTCGTCCACTCGACCGGCGGCGGCTACTCGGAGCGGGTCGCCGTCGATCCCGAGTGGGTCTTCGACCTGCCGGAGGGTGCAAGCTACGCCGAAGGCGCGTCGTTCCTGACCACGTTCCTCACCGCCTGGATCCCGTTCCGGCGCCAGGCGCACATCGTCGAGGGGTCGCATGTCCTCGTCACGGCGGCGGCCGGCGGGGTCGGCACCGCGGCGATCCAGCTCGCACGACAGCTCGGCGCCCGCGTCACGGCAGCAGCCGGCTCGGAGGAGAAGCTCGCGCTTGCACGCGAGCTCGGCGCGGAACGCACCGTGAGCTACGACGGGATCGGCGAGCTGGACGACATCGACGTGGCACTCGACCCTGTCGGCGGGCCGGTCTTCACGGCCTGCGTCAAGTCGCTACGCCCGCTGGGGGTCGCGATCGGGATCGGCTTCGCCGGCGGCGCCTGGGAGCCGGTCGACCCCGCGCGGCTCGTCGGCCGCAACGTCGGCGTTCAGGGCTTCTACCTCGGCCGGCTGATGGGCTTCCAGCCGGAGCTCGTACAGGACTCGGTGCGTGAGCTGCTCGCGCTCTGGCGCGACGGGGCGATCAAACCGGTCGTCGGCGCCGAGTTTCCGCTCGAGGACGCCGGCGCCGCCCACGACCTGATCGCCTCCCGCGCCTCGACCGGAAAGGTCGTCCTTGTTCCCTGAGACAGCACTCGTCACGGGTGGCGAAGGCGGTATCGGCCGCGCGATCCGCGCCCTGCTCGAGTCGGAGGGCTGCGAGGCGCGCTCACTCGACCTCCTGAACGGCTTCGATGTCACCGACCCCGCCGCCTGGGACACGGTCGAGCCGGTCGACCTCGCATGCCTGAACGCCGGCATCCTCACCGAGAGCCCCGACGTGCTCGAGGCCACACCAGAGCAGTACCGGCGGGCGGTCGCGGTCAACGTCGACGGCGTCGTGCTCGGCGTCCGCGCGCTCGCCCGCGTGCTGAAGCCGGGCAGCACGATCGTCGCTACTGCCTCGCTCGCGGGCCTCGTCCCGATGGAGTCCGACCCCGTGTACTCGTTGACGAAGCACGCCGTCGTCGGCTTCGTCCGCTCGGTCGCACCCGCGCTCGCCCAGCGCGGGATCACAATCAACCTGGTCTGCCCCGGCATCGCCGACACGCCGATGGCCGACTCCGTTCGCGACGCGCTCGCCGAGGCGGGCTTCCCGCTGATCGACCCCGCCCGGGTCGCCGACGCCGTGCTGCTCGCGGCGCGCAGCGGCGAGACCGGCAAGGCCTGGGCGATCCAGCCCGGCCGCGAGCCGGTCGACTTCCGCTTCCCGAACGTCCCCGGTCCACGCGTCGAGGGAGCGGAAGGGCTCCTGCCGCCGCTCGCACGATGAAGCTCGCGCTCCAGCTCAACTACGACGACCCGCTCGGGGCAGTCGCGCTCGCGCAGCACGCCGACCGGCTCGGCTTCCACTCCGCCTGGACGTCGGAGGCGTGGGGTGCCGACGCGGTCACGACCGCCACGTGGATCGCAGCAACGACCGAGAAGATCGGGATCGGCACCGCGATCATGCAGATGCCGGCGCGCACGCCCGCGATGACGGCGATGACCGCGGCAACGCTCGATCATCTCTCCGGCGGCCGCGTCCTGCTCGGGCTCGGCACCTCCGGCCCGCAGGTCGTCGAGGGCTGGCACGGACAACCCTGGGGGAAGCCGCTCGTCAAGACGCGCGAGTACGTCGAGATCGTTCGCGCCGCGCTGCGCCGCGACGTCGTCGAGCACCAGGGCGAGCACTTCCAGATCCCGTACACCGGGCCTGGCTCCTCCGGGCTCGGCAAGCCGTTGAAGCTTCTGATCCGGCCGCTCCGCAAAGACATCCCGATCTACCTCGCAGCGATCGGGCCGAAGAACGTGGCGCTCGCCGTGGAGATCGCGGACGGCTGGTTACCGATCTTCTTCTCTCCGCAACGGTTCGCCGAGGTGCACGGCCCGTCGCTCGCCGGGAAGGCGGACGGGTTCGAGATCGCGCCGCTCGTGCCCGTGATCCTCGCCGACGACGTGCAGGCTTCCCGTGACTTCCTGAAGCCGATGCTGGCGCTCTACATCGGCGGCATGGGCGCCCGCGGCAAGAACTTCTACAACACGCTGGCGACGCGGTACGGCTTCGAGGGCGAGGCGAAGGAGATCCAGGACCTCTACCTCGACGGGCACAAGGGCGACGCCGCGGCGAAGGTGCCCGACGCGCTCGTCGACGAGATCGCGCTCGTCGGCCCGAAGGAGCGCCTCGCCGAGCGCCTCGCCGCCTGGCGCGAGTGCGGTGTGACAACGCTGATCTGCCAGGCGCGCCAGCCCGAGGCGTTGGAGGCAATGGCGGAGCTCGTGCTGTGAAGGAGGCGCTCGCGCTGGCGCTCGGCACCCCCGTCGAGCAGGCGGTGATGCTCGCCGGCGGCGCCTCCAAGGAGGCCTGGGCGGTCGATGCGGGCGGGCGGGAGCTGATCGTCCGGCGCGCGGCGGCGAGCACGATCCACAAGGACACGCTGTCGCTCGAGCAGGAGTTCGAGGTGCTGCGCGCGGCGTACGAGGCGGGCGTCAAGGTGCCGGAGCCGATCCGCTACCTCGGCGACCTAGAGGGTCGTGAGGCATTCGTGATGGAGCGCGTGCACGGCGAGACGATCGGGCGGCGCGTCGTTCGCAACCCGCCGGAGGGCCTCGGCGTCGAGATGGCAGAGGAGCTGGCGAAGATCCATTCGATCCCGCCGGAGCGGCTGCCGTTCCTGCGCGCCGGTGACGTGGTCGAGCGCTTCTACGCCGAGCTCGACTCCGTGCACGAGCCGCACCCCGCGATCGAGTACGGGCTCTGGTGGGTTCGCGAGCGGATCGGCCAGCCCGAGGAACTGGTGGTCGCGCACGGCGACTGGCGGATCGGCAATCTCGCTGTCGATGAGCGCGGGCTCGTGTCGGTGCTCGACTGGGAGTTTGCGCACCTCGCCGATCCCCGCGAGGACGTCGCCTGGCCGCTCGTGCGCGCGTGGCGGTTCGGCGCCGACGACCGTCACGTCGGCGGGGTCTCCGACCTCGAGCCCTATCTCGAGCGCTACGACGAGCTGACGGGCCGCTCGATCGGGGCCGAGGAGCTCTTCGTCTGGGAGGTACTCGGGAACGTGAAGTGGGCGACCGGCTGCCTGACGCAGGCGCGGCGCCACCTCGACGGCCACGACCGCAGCGTCGAGCTCGCGGTGCTCGGCCGGCTCGCCGCCGAGATGGAGTACGAGCTCCTCGACCTGATCGAGCGTGCCCATGCATGACCGTCCCACGCCACGCGAGCTCTGCGAGGCGGCGCGCGAGTTCCTCAGCACCGAAATCCTGCCGCTGCTCGACGACCACCGGACGAAGTTTCGGACGATCGTGGCAGTGAACGCGCTCGGGATCGCAGAGCGGGAGCTGGCCGCGACCGAGACGCCGGCGGCGAGGGAGACGGAGTGGGAGCTCGCCCGCGCGATCCGGGCGGGAAACCCGCCTGAGAACGCGGTGGCGATCCTGAAGGAGCAGGTCGCGGCGAAGCTCAGGGTGACGAATCCGCCCTACCTCGCGAAGTACGAGTGAGGCGGCGGCTCTACCTGATGCGCCACGGCGAGGTGGCGTACTTCGTCGATGGCCGCCCCGTCGCCCCAGAGACCGTCCCGCTGACGGCGGCTGGCCGCGACCAGGCCGCAGCAGCACGCGACGCGCTCGCCGGCGTCGAGCTCGATCTCGTTCTCACGAGCGACCTGCCCCGCACGCAGGAGACAGCGCGGATCGTCGCCCCGGGCTTTGAGCCCGAGACATGGCCCAACCTGACCGAGTGGCGTGGTGGTCAGCTCCGCGACGTGCCAGAGGAGGAGCTCGAGCGAGCGTTCGTCGGCGCGCTGACGACCACCGAGGAGGACGCTCGCTTCCTCGGCGGCGAAACGCTCCGCTCGGTGTGGGATCGCGTCATCCCCGCCGTCGAAGACCTACTCGCCCGCGAGTGGGACACGGCGCTGGCCGTCCTGCACGGCGGCATCAACCGGGCGATCCTCTCCTACGCGCTGACCGGTGGGCGCACCTACCTCGGCCGCTTCGAGCAGGCGCCGGCCTGCATCAACGTCCTCGACGCCGGTGCGGACGACTGGGTCGTTCGTACCGTGAACTACATCCCCTACGAGCCGCTCCACCCGGCGCGCATGACGACGATGGAGCAGCTCTGGGAGCAGTTCCGCACCTTCCGCGACGTCTAGCTCATTCGTTCGACGATCATCGCCATACCCTGGCCGCCACCGACGCACATCGTCTCGAGCCCGATCGTGCGGTCCATCGTCTCGAGGTCGTTGAGCAGGGTCGCCATGATCCGCGCGCCTGTCATGCCGTAGGGGTGGCCGAGTGCGATCGCGCCGCCGTGCGGGTTCAGCTTGTCGGAGAACGGATCGACGCCGACCTCGCGGCAGACCGGGATCACCTGGGCCGCGAACGCCTCGTTCAGCTCCATCACGTCGACGTCGTCGATCGTCATCCCGGCCTGTGCCAGCACCCGGCGGACGGCCTCGATCGGGCCGACGCCCATCAGATCGGGGCTGAGCCCGGAGACCGACGAGGCGATGATCCGCGCTCGCGGCTTCAAGCCGAGCTCGCGGGCGCGCTCCTCCGACATGACGAGCACCGCCGCCGCACCGTCGTTGAGCGGGCATGCGTTGCCGGCCGTCACCTTGCCGCCCGGGAGGAACACCGGCTCGAGCGCCTGAAGCTTCTCGAGCGTTGAGCTGCGGCGCGGCCCGTCATCGATCTCGACGACCGTGCCATCGTCCTTCGTGTACGGCGAGATGTCGCGGGCGAAGAAACCGGAGTCCTGCGCGGCGACGGCGCGCTCCTGCGACTGCTGCGCGAAGCGATCCATGTCGTCGCGCGACACGTCGAAGTCACGGGCGACGTTCTCGGCGGTCAGGCCCATCGGGATGTAGACGTTGCCGAACGGCGCACCCTCGCCGATCTGGGAGGGATGCAGCTCGTCGGAGTCCTTCGGGTAGCCGTCCACCTGCGAGATCGACTCGACACCCGCGGCGACGTACGCGTCGCCTTCGCCCGCCTTGATCGCGTGGAACGCCATCCGGATCGTCTGGAGGCTCGAGGCGCAGAAGCGATTGACGGTCGTCCCGGCGACGGCGTCCGGCATCCCGGCGAGCAGCGCGGCTCGACGACCCAGGTTCATGCCCTGCTTGCCCTGCGGGAAGCCGCAGCCGACCATCACGTCGACGATCTCACCGCGATCGACCTCCGGCGTCTTCCCCATCACCTCGTCGATCGCGAAGGCGAGCAGGTCGTCGGGGCGCACGTCGGCGAGCGACCCCTTGGCGGCCCGTCCGATCGGCGTGCGGGAGGTCGAGACGATGACGGCTTCAGGCATATCGGGGCTCTCCTCTACGTGAATGCGCTCTCGCCGGTCAGCGCGCGACCGACGATCAGCGTCTGGATCTGGCTCGTGCCCTCGTACAACGTCGTCACCCGCGCGTCGCGCAGGTACTTGGCGACAGGATATTCGTCGACGTAACCGTAGCCGCCGAGCACCTGGACGGCGGCGTTCGCCGCACGCACTGCAGCCTCGCTCGCGAACCACTTCGCGATCGAGGCCTCGGTCGTATAGGGCTTCCCTGCGTCGGCGAGCGACGCGGCGCGCCAGGTCAGGAGCCGCGCTGCGTCGGCATCGACGTGCATCTCGGCCAGGAGCTGCTGCACGAGCTGGAAGCCGCCGATCGGCCGCTTGAACGCCTCGCGCTCTTTCGCGTAGGCGACCGCTGCGTCGAGCGCACCCTGCGCGATCCCCACGCAGCCGGCGGCGAGCGAGATGCGCCCGTTGTCGAGCGCCGACATCGCGACCTTGAAGCCCTGTCCCTCGTCGCCGAGCCGGGCAGTGTCGGGGACGCGGACGCCGTCGAGGGTGATCTCTGCCGTGTCCTGCGCGCGCAGCCCGAGCTTGCCCTTCATCGGCCGCGCCGCGAACCCCTCGGCGTCGGTGGGCACGAGGAACGCAGTGATCCCGCGCGGCCCCTCCGCCCCGGTGCGAGCGAAGACGATCGCGACGCTGGCCCAGGAACCGAGCGTGATGAACACCTTTGAGCCGGTCAGTTTCCAGCCGTCGCCGTCGCGCTCGGCGCGCGTGGCGAGCGCTGCAGCGTCGGAGCCGCAGTCCGGCTCGGTCAGCGCGTAGCAACCCAGTGCCTCGCCGCTAGCGAGCCGCGGCAGCCATTCAGCACGTTGTCCGTCCGTCCCCCACTTCGCGACCGTCTTCCCGTAGAGGCCGTTCGCGACGGAGACGATGCCGCGAACCGACGAGTCGGCCCGCCCGAGCTCTTCGCACAGGAGCGTGTAGGAGATCGTGTCGAGCCCGCCGCCGCCGTGCTCCTCGGGAACGGAGGCGGCAAGGAAGCCGGCCTCGGCGAGTGAGCCGACGAGCTCGCGTGGCAGCTCCTCGGCCTCGTCCCAGTCACGGGAGTGCGGGACGAGCTCGCGATCGCAGAACGCTCGCGCGGTGGCGCGTACGAGCTCCTGCTCGGCGTCGAGGGCGAAGTCCATGCGGACTGAGCCTACGGCCCTGCCGCTCGGGCGCGCAGCACCTTGCGGTCGACCTTGCCGACTGCGGTCAGCGGGAGTGCACCGACGAGGTGGATGTCGCGTGGGTATCGATAGCCGCCGAGCCGCTCCTTGCCGAAGGCGACGAGCTCCTCGGCGGTGGCGGTCGCGCCCGAGCGCAGCTCGACGAACGCGACGACCTCCTCACCGTGGGCTGCGTCGGGGCGGCCGACGACGCCCGCGGCCACGATCTCCGGGTGCTCGAGCAGCGCCTCCTCGACATCGCGCGGGAAGACGTTGAAGCCGCCGCGGATGATCAGATCCTTCTTGCGGTCGACGACGTAGACGTAGCCGTCCTCGTCGACCCGCCCCAGGTCGCCCGTATGGAACCAGCCGCCGCGCATCGCCTCCTCGGTCGACTCGGGCGAGCGCCAGTAGCCCCGCATCAGCATCGGCGAGCGCGCGCAGATCTCGCCGACCTCGCCGGCGGCAACCTCGCGATCGGTGTCGTCCAAAATGCAGAGCTCGACACCCGAAACCGGCGTGCCGACCGATCCGCGGCGCACCTCGCCGGGCGAAGTGGCGGTCAGGATCGCGGCTGTCTCCGTGAGCCCGTACCCCTCGCGCACCTCGACGTCCGGCAGCCGCCGCTCGAACTCCTCGGCCACGTCGACGGGAAGCGGTGCCCCGCCGGAAGCGAGGTAGCGAAGCTCCGAGAGGTCGTAG
>JBKJML010000080.1:0-5534 GCA_046596415.1 Gaiellaceae bacterium
GTCGCCGCCGCCTGCTCGGCCTCCCGGAACAGGAGTGCGTTGTCGACCGCGAGCGCGGCGCGGGCGGCGAGCTGCTCGGCGAACGCGACGTCCTCCTCGTCGTAGCGCCGGCCGGACTCGCCGGTACCGAACGAGATCACGCCCATCGTGCGGCCGCGCGCGCGGAGCGGGACAACGATGTAGGAGGTCGGATCGAGGCGCCGGTAGAGCTCGAAGTGGCGCTCGTCGAGCGATGCAGCGCGGAGCTCCTCCTCGGTCGACTCCTCGATCAAGATGGGAGCGCCACTGTCGAGCACGCGCTTGGCCGGGTGGCCAGGATTCGCCATGACCGGGTAGCGGAGGCGCAGCTCGGCGAGCACCGCGTCGCGCTCGGGGTCGACGTGGGCGTGGACGACCTGCCGCAACTCGCCGTCGCCGTCGAGCAGGTCGACGAGGCAGTAGTCGGCGAACTGGGGCACGACGAGCCGCCCGAGCTCCGAGAGCGTCAGCTCGTAGTCGAGCGTCGAGGAGAGCACGGCGCCAGCTTCACCGAGGAAGCGCAGCCGCTCCTCCGATTGCCGTCGCTCGGTTACGTCGTGGAAGATGTTGATCGCAAAGAGCGCCGTGCCCGCATCGTCGAGCACCGGCGTCGCGCGCACGATCGACCAGCGTTCCTCGGCGCCGTCGCGACGCCGGTAGCACATCGTCCGCTCCGCGATCCGCCGCTCGCGAAGCGCGATGCGGCCGGGGAGCTCATCGAACGGCAGCGGCCGACGATACTCGTCGAGGAGCTCGTAGTCGGCGCTGAGCGACGCGACATCGGCAGCGAGAAGTTCGGCGGCGGTGCCGAAGCCGAGCAACCGCGCGGCGGCGTCGTTCGCGTACACGATGCGGCCGTGCGAGTCCTGCGCGGTGATCCCGTCGCCGACCCCGCTGAAGATCACCTCGAGCTCGGCACGCGACGCGCGAAGCTCCGTCTCGGCCCGCGTCCGCTCGCTCATCGCCGCGACGTGGGTCGCAACCGTCTGGACGAAGCCGAGCTCCTCCTCGACGAGGACGCCGTCGTAGACGAGCGCACCGAGCCCGTGGCCACCGTGGACGAGCGGGACGAGTGTCATCGCCTTGATCCCCTCGGCCCGGAGCACCGCGTGGGTCGAGGCGAGGCGCGGCTCGGCCAGCACGTCCGGGATCACGATCGGGGTCGGGTCGCTCCCGAACGGGAGGAGTGGGGGCCTGCCGCCGGCGCTCGCACGGTAGCGCTCGGAGAGGCCCCGCCAAGCGCGCAGGTGCAGGTTCCCGGCCTCGTCGAAGAGGAGGATGCCGGAGCGCTCGACTCCGAGCGCGCGCTGGATCGTGTCGAGCCCGGCCTCGAAGACGTCGTCCAGCGACTCGGCCAGAGCCACGGTCGCCGCCATGCGCGCCAGCTCGGCGAGGCGGTTTCGCTCCGCCTCGACCTCCGAGTAGAGGCGGGCGTTCTCGAGCGCCGCCGCTGCCATCTGCGCGAGCTGGACGAGGATCGCCTCGTCTTCGGCGTCGAACTCGCCGGCCTCCTTGTCGGAGAGCTGCACGAGGCCCAGGTTGCGGCCGTCGCGGCCGACGAGCGGCGCCGCGAGCCAGCCGCGGAGCGGCGGCTGCGTCTCTTGCCGGTTCCACGCGGGATGCGCCTCCACCTGGGCTTGCGTGAGACGAAGGGCGCGGTTTTCCCCGCAGACGAGCCCGTCGAGCCCCGATCCGTCGAGTGGGAGCTCGTTTCCGCCCGTTACCCGCGTGACCGCCTGGTGGGCGCCGATCGTTTCGCGCGCCTGAGCGGTGATCACCTGGAGCAGCTCGTCGTGCGAGAGCGTCGAGTTGATCAGGAGCGCTGCCGACGCCAACCGTCGCAGCTGCTCGCTGCGGCGTTCCGCCCCGGCGGTAGTCGCCTCCTCCTCGCCTTCGCGCACTACCATCGTTTCCTCGACCCCCGGGGCGACGTAGACCGGCTGATGTTAGCCATGAGCACGGCGAAACCAAAGGAGCGACCATGCGCTCTGCCGCCTCGTGAGCGAGCCTGGGCGGCGGAGCCGCCCCTTCAGGGGTCTTACGCGAGCGAAGTCCGCCTCCCGGCGGATTTCGATCCTGCGCGGGAGCTCGGCGGCGGAGCCGCCCTTCAGGGGTCTTACGCGATCGAAAATCCGCTCCCGCGGATCGCCGCCGTGAGCAACGCCTAAGAGGGAACCCGGCGGCGGAGCCGCCCTTCAGGGGTCTTACGCGATCGAAATCCGCCTCCCGGCGGATTTCGATCTTGCGCGGCAAGGTGGGCCGTGAAGGATTCGAACCTTCGACCTTGGGATTAAGAGTCCCCTGCTCTACCAACTGAGCTAACGGCCCGCGGCGGCGAAGTGTAGCCCGAAGCCGGGACCGACTCACCGGACTAGGCTGCGGCGGATGAAGGTGCTCTCCGTCGTCGGCAACCGGCCGCAGTTCGTGAAGGCCGCACCGCTCTCGCTCGCGCTCCGCGACGCGGGGATCGAGGAGGTCGTCCTTCACACCGGGCAGCACTACGACCGCGCGCTCTCGGGCGTTTTCTTCGACGAGCTCGGGCTCGCCGAGCCGGCCTACAGCCTCGGCGCGCAGACGTCCGCTGTCGAGGCGATGGCACCGGGCATCGTCGCAGCGCTCGCCGCCGAGCGGCCGGACTGGGTGCTCGTCTTCGGCGACACGAACTCGACCGTCGCCGGGGCGCGGGCGGCGGTCGGCGCGGAGTTACCGGTCGCCCACGTCGAGGCGGGCCTCCGGAGCGGCGACCTGTCGATGCCCGAGGAGCGCAACCGGATCGAGGTCGACCGGATCTCGGCGCTCCTGCTCTGCCCCGACGAGCACTCGCGAGCCACGCTGCTCGCGGAGGGAGCGCGCGGGACGATCGAGGTCGTCGGCGACGTGATGGCCGACGCAACCCGCATGCTCGCTCCGCTCGCGCGCGGCCGAAGCTCGGTGCTCGAACGGCTGGGCGTCGAGCCGGGCTCGTATCTCGTCGCGACGATGCACCGCGAGGCGAACGTCTTCCAGCCACGGCTCGGGCGGATCGTCGAGGGCCTGAACTCGCTCGACGAGACGGTGATCTTCCCCGCCCACCCACGCACCCGCGCTGCGCTCGCGCGCGAGGAGCTCGAGCTCGCCTCCCATGTGCACCTGATCGAGCCGCTCTCGTACCTCGACCTCGCAGCGCTCGCCGCCCAGGCCCGCGTCGTGCTGACGGATTCCGGCGGCCTCCAGAAGGAGGCGTACTGGTACGGCGTCCCCTGCGTGACGCTGCGCCCGTCGACCGAGTGGGTGGACACCGTCACGAACGGAGCGAACGTGCTCGTCGACGACGATCCCGAGGCGATCGTGGCCGCGGTCGCGGCGGCTGCGATCCCCTCGGCGCTGCCCGAGCTCTACGGCGACGGGCACGCCTCGGAGCGGATCGCACGCGCGCTGCTCGGTACGATCCCCGATCGTGCCGTCTGACGTTGCCATCGTCGGCGCCGGCTACGTCGGCGTCCCGCTCGCACAGGTCTTCGCAGAGGCCGGACGCTCCGTACTCCTCGTCGACGTGAACACGGAGCGCGTCGCGATGCTGAACCGCGGCGAGAGCTACATCGAGGACGTGCCGACGCCCGTCATGACGCGCCTCGTCCAGGAGCACGGTCTGCGTGCCACAGCCGATTTCGACGAGCTGCGCGACGCCGACGCGATCCTGATCGCGCTCCCGACGCCGCTCTCGCGCCAGCGCGAGCCCGACCTTTCGATCGTGCTCGGCGCAGCGGCTGAGATCGGGAAGCGGCTCCGGCAGGGCCACCTCGTCGTTTTGGAGTCGACCACCTATCCCGGCACGACGCGCGAGGAGGTGCTGCCGATCCTGGAACGTGAGAGCGGCCTGATCGCGGGTGAGGACTTCCACCTCGCGTTCTCGCCCGAGCGGATCGACCCGGGCCGAGTCGACTGGACGACGAAGACGGTTCCGAAGGTCGTGGGTGGCATCAACGAGGCGTCGACGGAGGCTGCGGCGCAGCTCTATGGGAGCGCGATCGACACGATTCACCGCGTCTCGACGCCCGAGGCGGCCGAGCTCACAAAGCTGCTCGAGAACATCTTCCGTTCGGTCAACATCGCGCTCGTCAACGAGCTGGCGATGCTCTGTGATCGGATGGGGATCGACGTCTGGGAGGTCGTGGACGCGGCCGCGACGAAGCCGTTCGGCTTCATGCGCTTCGAGCCGGGACCTGGTCTCGGCGGCCACTGCATCCCGATCGACCCGTTCTACCTGACCTGGAAGGCCCGGGAGTACGACTTCACGACGCGGTTCATCGAGCTCGCCGGCGAGGTGAACCAGAACATGCCGTACTACTGCCGCTCGGTGATCTCGCAGGCCCTGAACCACGGCGCCGGCAAGTCGCTCAAGGCGTCGAAGGTGCTCGTGCTCGGCGTCGCCTACAAGGCCGATATCGGAGACATGCGCGAGTCGCCCGCGATCAAGCTGATCGAGCTGCTGGTCACCGGCGGCGCCGACGTCGCCTACCACGACCCACACGTAGCTGTCCTCGAGGAGCACGGCCTTCGAATGGAGTCGGTCGCGCTCGACCCCGCCGCCTACGACGCGGTCGTGATCGTCACCGCCCACTCCTCGGTCGACTATGCGCAGGTCGTGAAGGACGCAAAGCTCGTGATCGACCTCCGCAACGCCACCGGCCGAAACGGCGTCACGGACGGCGCCAAGATCTGGAAGCTCTGATGAGCCTGCGCGTGGGCCAGGCCGGGCTCGGTTACTGGGGGAAGAACCTCGTCCGGAACTTCGACGAGCTGGCGGAGCTGACCTGGCTCTGCGACGCGTCGGAGGCGCTTCGAGCCCAGTTCTCGGTCCGGCACCCGCAGGCGCGTGTCACCGGTGATTTCGCCGAGCTGGTCGCCGACCCGGAGCTCGACGCGGTCGTGATCGCGACCCCGGTCCCGACCCACTACGCGCTCGCGAAGCAGGCGCTCGAGGCCGGCAAGCACGTCTTCGTCGAGAAGCCTCCCGCGATGCGCGGCACCGAGATGGAGGAGCTCGTCGCGCTCGCGCAGGAACGGAACCTCGTTTTGATGCCGGGTCACCTCCTGCTCTACCACCCGGGGGTGCGCAAGTTGAAGGCGCTCGTCGACAGCGGCGACCTCGGCGATGTGCTCTGCGTCTATGGGAACCGCCAGAACCTCGGCAAGATCCGCAAGGACGAGAACGCGCTCTGGTCACTCGGCGTCCACGACCTCTCGGTGATCCTCTATCTCGTCGGCGAGGAGCCGGTCGAGGCGACGGCGCACGGGAATGCGTTTCTCACGCCTGGCGTCGAGGACGTCGTCTTTTGCTACCTGCGCTTCCCGTCCGGAAAGATCGCGCACATGCACCTCTCCTGGCTCGACCCGCACAAGATGCGGAAGCTGACCGTCGTCGGACGCGAGAAGATGGCCGTCTTCGACGACATGGAGCTGGAGCGCAAGGTGACGATCTACGACAAGGCTCCGTGGGAGCCCGCCGGCACCTACGGCGAGTGGCGGACGCGCAC
>JBKJML010000222.1:0-7914 GCA_046596415.1 Gaiellaceae bacterium
CCGACCATGAGTGCCGTCGGAGTGGCGAGCCCCAGAGCGCAGGGGCAGGCGATGATCAGGACTGCAACCGCCGCGGTGAAGGCTGAGCCCGGGTCGCCGGTCAGCAGGAGCCAGCCAGCCAGGGTCGTCAGTGCGATCGCGATCACGACCGGCACGAAGATGGCCGAGACGCGGTCGACGAGCCGCTGGATCGGCGCTTTGCCGGCCTGGGCCTCCGCGACCAGGCGCGCGATCTGCGCCAGCGCGGTGTCGGCGCCGACACGCGTCGCGCGGACGACCAGCCGACCGAAGCTGTTGATCGTCGCTCCGGCGACGTCGTCGCCCGGTGCGACCTCGACCGGCAGCGATTCGCCGGTCAGCATCGACTGGTCGACCGCCGAGGCGCCGTCGACGATGGCGCCGTCGGTCGCCACTTTCTCGCCGGGGCGGACGACGAACAGGTCGCCGACGCGCAACTGGTCGACCGGGATCAGCACCTCTTCACCGTCCTTCAGGAGGCAGGCTTCCTTGGCTCCGAGCTCGAGCAGCGCCCGGATCGCCTCGCTGGAGCTGCGCCGCGCGCGAGCCTCGAAGTAGCGGCCCAACAGGATCAGCGCCGTGATCACCGCGGCGACCTCGAAGTAGCTGTGCTCGTCGAGGCCGCCGACGAGCACGACCGCCGACCAGCCCCAGGCGGCCAGGGTGCCGATCGAGATCAGCGTGTCCATCGTGGCAGCCGCATGGCGGGCGTTCAGCGCGGCCGCGTGGTGGAAGGGCCAGCCGGCCCAGAAGACGACCGGGGTGGAGAGGGCGAGCGCCAGCCATTCCCAGCCCGAGAACTGCAGCGGCTCGATCATCGCGAGGAGAACCAGCGGCGCAGCCAACGTGGCGGCGGCCCACAGGCGCCTGCGAAGCACCTGCGTCGCCCGCTCGGCCTCTGCCGCCTGGCTCACGTCGCCGGCCGCACGCGGCAGCACCGCGCCGTAGCCGGCCGCCTCGACGGCGCCGACCAGGTCCTCGACGGCGATGCGGGTTGCGTCGAAGCTGACCGCCGCCTGCTCGGTGGCGTAGTTCACCGACGCCTCGACGCCGTCGAGCTGGTTGAGCTTGCGCTCGATCCTCGACGCGCACGAAGCGCAGGTCATTCCCTGCAGGTCGAAGGTGACTCGTTCCTGAACCGCCGTGGTCATCAGGCGACGGCCGCTTCCGCCTCGTAGCCGGCCGCGTCGATCGCCGCGCGCAGGGTGGCGTCCTCGAGCTCCGAGCCGGTGATGGTGACGAGTTTCGTGCCGAGGTCGACGTCCACCTGATCGACGCCCGCGACCGCCTGAAGCTCTTCGGTCACCGATGCCTTGCAGTGGCCGCAGTGCATGCCGGGGACGGTGTAGGTCTTGGTGTCACTCATGGCTTCCTCCCTCGTAGTCAGCTGCCCAGTATACCCCACAGGGGTATCATATCAAGCTCACCTCTGTCCGCCCTCGGACGTCGATGACAGGTGCGCGTGCAGATGAGGCAGGAAGCGGGGCGTTCGAGACGCGTAATCGTCGTAGAGCACGCCGAACTCCGCGCGGACCTCGCGCTCCTCGCGCAGTGCCAGCCGCCGGTAGACGAGCAGCAGCACGGGGAACATCGCCAGCGTCGCGAACGTCGGCCACTGGAGCAGGAACCCGACCATGATCAGGATGAAGCCGACGTACTGCGGGTGCCTGACTCGCGCGTACGCGCCGCCGGTGGCAAGCCTCCCGGCGCTCTGTGCCGCGAACAGGCTCCGCCAGGCTTTGGCGATCAGCCAGAAGCCGCCGCCGATGAAGACGTAGCTCACCAGATGGAAGGGCGACACGTGAGGATCTCCCTCCCAGCCGATCAGGTCGGTCCACAGGTGCCCCGCATCGTGCGACAGGTCGACGCCGGGGACGAGGCCACCGAGGGGGCCGGTCAGGAGGTAGACCGTGAGCGGGTAGCCGTACATCTCGGTGAAGAGCGCAACGATGAACGCCGAGAAGCCGCCGAGCGCCCGCCAGTCGCGGCTGGTCTTCGGATGGAAGAAGCTGGCGGCGAACAGGATGAACACGAGCGAGTTGACGACGACGAGAAACCAGAGCCCGTAGCCGTAGTCGCTCACCGTGTCGGCACTGTCGGGTGATGGCCACCATGGCCTTGCGGCTGCTCAGTCGGAGTCGCCGGGGAGTCGTCACTGCTTGTGAGCAGCGGCGCGACGACGACGCTCGAGAAGGTGAAGACCGCGGCGAAGGCGACGACGGCGACCGCGGGCGCAACGAGCGTCCCGAAGCGCCGGTAGAGCCTGAGCAGGAGCGGCACCGACAGCGCCATGCCGAGTGCGAAGAAGAGCACCTGGCCGCCGAAGCCGCCAAGGAGCGCTGCGCCGGCGAGCGGGCCGACGTGGTGGAGGACGTGCGGTGCGACTCCCGTGACGACGCCGACGAAGGCAACGATGCCGCCCCAGAGTCGCGCGCCGAGCCCGGGCTTGGGCTCGAGCTCCACGCCGGCCGTCTTCGTGGCTAGCGTCGCGGACGTCACAGCGTCTTGTCTCCGTCGCGCTCGCGGTCGAGGATCAGACGGTCGATCTCCTCGCGGCGTGTGCGTAACTCGGCGGTCGTCGCTGCGACGGCGGGCTTCTCCTGCTTGCCGTGGCCGTGACCCCGCATCATCATCACCATCATCAGCAGGCACGGGACGAGAATCAGAAATGGCAGCAGAGCGACCATCGGGTACCCCTTTCGTTCACTTCGGACTCTGGGTCGAGTATCCGCACGGAACCCCATGGGGGTATCGGGACACAGCCGCATAGTTGCCGCGGAGAACTACTGACGCGCCTCAGGCTTGGGGTCTAGCCGGGGATGTCCGCGAGGAGCTTCTCGGGCTCGACGTACATCGTGCGGTACGGCGGGAGCCAGTAGTCGCGCGCCCAGACGACCCGTCCGGTCTCGTTGAGCAGGATGAAGGCATGACCGGGTGTGTCCTGGTGCATGCCCTTGCCGAGCACGTCGAACGCTGCTGACATGTCGCGGTTGTCGTCGGCGATCATCGGCGATTGGATCCCGTACTGGCCGACCGCCTCGCGGAGGACGTCCGACGAGTCCGGCGTGATCGAGACCAGCCTGACCCCTCGTTTCGCGAGCTTGTCGCCGACTGCTTCGATGTCCCGGATCTGCTCGAAGCAGGCCTGGCACATCACGCCTTCGGAGAAGAAGAGCAGCGTCTTCTTGCCTGCGAGCGCTCGCGACGAGATCGCCCGTCCGCCCGCGACCTCTCGTTCGTCGAAGCGAACCAGGCTGCCGATCGCGGGCCCGTCACCGGTTGCCTGTGGGCCGCCCAGCGCCGCTGGAGTCGAGTCACCCTCGAGCAACCGCGGCACGACGAAGGTCGCCCCCAGGAGGGCGAGGACGCCGGCCGCGATCGCCAGGCCGGCCCACGGGACTCGCCGCTGCTCGCCGCCGCGGCGTTTCGGTGCCTGCACGGGCCGGCGGCTCTTACGTTCCTGCTTGCTCATGGCGCTGTCCTTTCAGGAGTGCGTACACGGAGGCCGCGATCACCGCGGCGAGGATCGGGAAGGAGACGACGTTCGGCACGCCGTCGACGTAGCTCCCCAGCCGGCGCGCCCAGAGGCCGAGGGTCGCCTGGAAGGCCGGCGCCGTCTCCGAGTTTCCGGTCAGGGCGAGCGTGATGAAGAGCAGGCCGAGGGCGCCGAAGAGCGCCGCGCCCGCGAGCCGCGACACTGTCAACTGCTTCGCGTACCCGCCGACCCTGAGCGTCAGCCGCGGGTCTCGGATGCGCCCCTGGACCCGTCCCGCCAAAAGCGCCAGCGGAATCAGCGGGGCGACGAGACCGAGAACGTAGGCCCCGCCGAGGATCAGGCCTCCGCCCAGATCGGCGCTCGTCGCCGACAGGGCGATGGCGCCGGCGAGGACGGGGGCGCAGCAGGCCGTGGCCGCGCCGGAGAAGACCCCAAGGCCGAAGACGGACGCCGGCGAGCCGGTGAGCGCCGGGCGGCGCAACGAAACGGGCAACATCGTCCCTCGCCACAGCGTCACTGCGACGGCGATCATCATCAGGCCGCCGAGGACGTAGAGCTGCGCATGCCAGTCGCTCACGAGCGACGCGACGGCGCTCGCCCCGAGCGTGATCGGCAACACGACCGCGGACAGCCCGGCGAGGTAGAGCGCTGAGAGGACGGCGACGCGCAGCCGGTTGCCTCCCGAGACGGCGGCGAGATAGGTCGGGAGCATCACCCCGGCGCAGCAGGGGGCGAAGAAGGCGACCAGACCGGCGGCGAAGGCGGCTGCGATCGAGCCGGCCAGCAGAACGTCCATCAGGCGGCGTCCACCGCGTGTCGTACGTCCGCTTCCGTGATCTCGCCATACGCCACGACGCGTAGCCCGTCGACGAGTACCGGGAAGAACACGACTGGAACGCCCGCGCGTGCGAGGTCGCCGGCCTCTTCGTCGGCGAGGTCGACTTCGCGGAACGGCACCCGCAGTCGAGTGAGCAGAGCTCGAGCTCGTTCGCACAGATGGCAGTCGGGGCTGACTACGAGCACGAGCTCACGCACTGATGGGTCGTCAACGACGACGAGCGCCTGTGTCTTGAGTCGGGTCATCCCTCGAGCCTCCGTCTCAGTGTGAAGCGGGGCTGAGGGTCGTGCCTCCCGTTTTCACCGCGGCGCGGCTCCGTAGAAAACCCGGGTCTCGGCTCACCCGGTCACGTTCGTCTTCGCGCGTCAGCCGTGATTCATCGAGCCGCTCGCGTGCGGCTGCATGACTCCGATCTCTCGCTCCTGGGCCTCGATGATCTGCCGCGCCAGCTCTTTGATCTCCGGGTGCTGCGCCTTGCCCTCGGCGAGCTTGGCCATCTCGATCGCACCCTGGTGATGCGTGATCATCAGCTGAGCGAAGTCGGTGTTCGGGTCGGTCGAGCTCATGAGCGCGTCGGCGTCGCCGGTCATCCCCATCGCGTGCTCGTCCAGGCCGAGCGCGTCGGCGCCGGCCGGGTCGATCGTGCTCGAGCCGAACCATTCGCCGCGCCACTCCTTCATCTGCTCGATCTCGACCTGTTGCGTCGCGAGAATGGCGTCGGCGACGGCGACGAGGTCGGGCTGGTCGAGGCCGGCTTCCTTCGCCGCCCGCGCCATCTCGATCGCCGACTCGTGATGCGGAACCATCGCGTCGATGAACGAGCGGTCGAACTCGTCACCGGCCGCAGTTCCCGACTGGTTCTCACTCGACCCCCCGCCGCAGCCCGCGATCACGAGGATCAACGCTCCGAGGACGACGATCGGCACGATCTTCGAAAGCTTCATTGTGTGCTTCCTTTCCCTTGCTGAAGTCATGGAGTTGCCTGCGTTGTCCAGTTGGCCCCGCCGTCGCTCGAGCGCTTGACCGTCCCGTCGTGCAGGGCGACGAAGAGGAGGCGCTCGTCGACCGCGAGCAGCGCAGCGGGCTGGCCGCCGATCTCGCCGGCCGTCCGCCAGTTTCCGCCGGCGGTCTTGGCCTTCAGGACGGCACCGGTGGGATCGACGACGTAGAGGGAGCCTGTCGCCGGCCACGCGAGCTGCCCGGCGATCCCGCCGGCGGTCGCATGCCAGGTCTGGCCCGCGTCCTTGGACTCGTAGAGGACGGCGCCGCCTGATGCCACGAGGTGCGACGGGCGCTGAGGGTCGATCGCGAGATCGAGGAGCGGTTCTGGCACGGGGCGCGTCGTCCACGACTGGCCCTCGTCGGTGCTGACGAACAGACGCTCGGTTCGGACGTCGTAGCCGTAGATCCGTGGCCCGCGCGCTCGGAGGAGGTGGAAGTCGGTCTTCCCGGAGAGCGAGACCGGGCGCCAAGTCCGGCCCTGGTTGCTCGAGCGGATCAGGCCCAGGTGCGGCGGACCGTCGCTCCCGGCGCCGGGATGGCCGGAGCCGAACCAGAGGTTGGAGGAAACGGCGGCGAAGCCCATCGTGTCCTGGCGGCTCCCGCCGATGCGCACCGCCCTCGAGCTGCCGGGAAGCAGCTCGAAGAGGCCTGTGTGCGTCGCCAGGTAGAGCACGTTTGCAGTCGTGTCGAAGCCGAGCCCGTGGATGTGGATCGCACCCGGATCCTGCAGTGCGATCGGCACTCCGGTGAAGGTCGCACCAGTCTCGTCGTCGTTGCCGCCGCCGCAGCCGGCCAGGACACCGGCCGCAGCCAGGACGGTCGCCGCCAACGCGAGCGCGAGCCTCACAGGACCCTCCTGGCGCCCACCCAGTTCGCGACGTAGTAGCTCTCGGAGAGGCTCGAGATCTTCACGAAGTCACCGGTCCGCGGAGCGTGGATCATGTTGCCGCCGCCGATGTACATCCCCATGTGGCCGAGGCCCCGGAAGAAGACGAGGTCGCCCGGCTGCAGGTCCGATCGGGAGACAGCCTGTCCGAGGCCGTACTGGGCAGCGGCGTAGTGCGGCAGGGACACGCCGACCTGGGCGAAGACGTACATCGTCAGCCCGGAGCAGTCGAAGCCGGTCGAGGGTGACGCGCCGCCCCACTTGTACGGGATCCCCAGGTACTTCATCGCGATCGCGACGACCTGGGCGCCCTTGCCCGCGTCGGCCGCAGGAGCGACGGGCGTGGGCGCGGGCGGCGGCTGCTCCACCGGCGGAGCGGGACTGGCGGACGGATCGGCCGACGGCGGTGGAGACGATTCGCCGGCCGGGTCTTCACGGGTCGCCTGGCTGGCCGCGAAGGCACGCTGGCGAACGAGCTCCGCTTCGGCGCGCCTGCGCAGCCCGACCTGACGAGCGCGTTCCTGGATTTCGAGCCGCTCCACCTCCGCCTGAACCGAGGCCAGGAGCGTCTTTCGTTCGCTCAGCCGGGCTGCGATCATGTCTCGCTCTGCAGCGCGTCGCCCGACGAGCTCTCGCTGCCGAGCCTGCGAGCTCACGAGCTGTCGCTCCCGCCGCTCGGTCCGGTTCTCGAAGCGCCTGATGTCGGAGATGATCCGTGCGTCCTGGTCGGCGACGCGTTCGCTCGCGTCGAGACCGGCAAGGACGTCGTCCAGGCTTTCAGCTCCCAGCACGACTTCGAGTGCGGACGGAGCCCCTCCGGCCACGTACAGCTGCACGAGCCGCTCGCTGGCTCGTCCCTGCGCGCGGCCGAGCTGGTTGCGACCGCGCGCCAGGTCAACGCGCGTCGCCTGCAGCCGGTCGGCCAGCAACGACAGCTTGTACTGCGCCCCGTTGAAACGCTCTGCCGCATGACCGACCTCGGCATCGAGTTCCTGCACCTGAGCGAGGATCGCTTCGGCCTGGCGGCGCTGCGCAGGGATCGTCGGGTCGGCGCTTGCCGTCGTCACGGCGCCGAGTAACAGCGCCGTGCCGAGTGCAGCGGCCGTCCACAGAGCGATGTGACCGTGCTTGGTGTTGGGACAGCGGAACGACAACAGAAGGAACCTCCGGTTTCGACAGCGAGACGACGTCGTGCCCTCTCGGGCAGGGTCGTCAGATCAGCGTCGAAGCGGAGTGCTGAGCAGTGCCGCGGACGGCGAGTACGTGACCACGGAGCCGAAGAATCGCCACGGTGGAGCGCGGTCGGCCGCCGTAAACGCGAGTGAGAAGCGGGCGAGCACCCGCGGGGGTCGTGTCACCAGGCGGATCACGGCCGCCGCCGCGAACACGCAGGCGAAGAGCTCGCCGGCGATCCCGTCTTCGATGGCGTGCAGGACGACGAACGCGAGCAGTAGCGCCAGGAGCAGGAGCACGAGCGGGCCGAGAATCGGATGTCTCAGGCCGGCCTGAATCGATTTTCGCAGCCGAATCACGCGTCAAGCGTACTCGAATCGGCCGGACGGGCAGCCGGCCATGACTCGTCGACGGAGCGGCCCCGGAGTCGAACCGAGCCAGCGTGGGGTTGCCACACCTCACCGGTTTTGAAGACCGGCTGGGCCACCGGGCCCATGCCAC
>JBKJML010000278.1:0-9573 GCA_046596415.1 Gaiellaceae bacterium
ACTCGAGTTCGACCTGACGGAGGAGCTCGGCTACCGCTACCCGGACTTCTCCGACGGCACCCAACCGGCGATCCACCAACTCGCGGAGGTCTGCGAGGCAGCGTTCGCCGAGCGCTATCCGCCAAGTAACAGACTGCTACTTGGCCAAGCGCGGGCGCGGCTGGAGCAGGAGCTCAAGCTGATCGACGAGCTCGAGCTGGCCGGCTTCTTCCTGCTCCACTGGGAGGTGCTCGAGCTGGCGCGGGAGATCGCGAGCGGGATCCGCGGGCCGGGCTCGCCGCGCCGCTGGCTGCCGCCGGGACGGGGGCGGGGCTCGTCCGTCGGCTCGATCGTCTGCTATCTGACCGGCCTCTCGCACGTCGATCCCGTCGCGCAGAACCTCTCGCTCGGCCGCTTCCTCAACCGCGAGCTCGCCTCGGTCCCGGACATCGACCTCGACTTCCCCCGCGACATCCGCGAGCAGCTGATCGTCGGCGTCACCGAGCGCTACGGCCGCGAGCACGCCTCGCTCGTCGCGAGCTTCTCCACTTACCGCGCTCGCGGCGCGATTCGCGACGTCGGCAAGGCGCTCGGGCTTCCTTTCGCGGAGCTGGAGCGACTCGCGCGTGTCTCGGACGGCTGGAACGCGAAGAAGGTCGCCGAGGAGCTCCTGCTGCTCCCTGACGCGGAACGGCGGATGCTCTCGCCGCGCTGGCGCGCCTTCGCCGAGCTGACCGCCGAGATCGCGGGCCTGCCGCGCCACATCTCGCAGCACCCGGGTGGGATGGTGATCTCCTCCCGGCCGCTCATCGAGCTGGTGCCCGTTCAGCCCGCGGCGATGACGGGGCGCCAGCTCTGCCAGTGGGACAAGGACTCGTGCGCCGACGCCGGCTTCCTCAAGATCGACCTGCTCGGTCTCGGGATGCTCTCGGCGGTCGAGGACTGCGTCGAGCAGATCGCCGAGGTCTACGGCGAGCCGATCGACCTCTCGCGAATCCCGCTCGACGACGAGGCCGTCTACGCGGAGATCCAGAAGGCCGACACGATCGGCGACTTTCAGATCGAGAGCCGCGCGCAGATGCAGAGCCTCCTGCGCACCAAGCCGGCGAACCTCGACGACCTGACCGTGCAGGTCGCGCTCGTGCGGCCGGGGCCGATCCAGGGGAAGGCGGTGCATCCCTACATCGACGCGCGCGAGCGGCTCCGGATCGATCCGGCCTACAGGCCGCCCGTCGACCATGAGCTGCTGCGCGAGCCGCTCCGCGAGACGCACGGCGTCGTCGTCTTCCAGGACCAGGTGCTCGAGGTGGCGATGGCGCTCGCCGGCTTCACGATCGGCGAGGCGGAGGGACTGCGGCGCGCGATGAGCCGCAAGCGCAGCGCGGAGGCGATCGAGGCCTTCCGGGAGCGGTTCGTCTCAGGGGCTCTGGAGAACGGCGTCGACGCACAGACGGCCGACACCGTCTACGACAAGCTGGCTGCCTTCTCTGGCTTCGGCTTCCCGAAGTCGCACGCGGCCGCGTTCGGCCTGCTCGCCTACCAGTCCGCCTGGCTGCGCCACCACTATCCCGCCGAGTTCCTCTGCGCGCTCCTGAACGCGCAGCCGATGGGCTTCTACCCGCCCTCGAGTCTGGTACGTGACGCGCAGCGGAGGGGTGTGGAGGTGCGGCCGCCGGACGTAAACCTGAGCGGTGTCCACTGCACCTGGGAAGAAAGTGCCGTGCGGATGGGGCTCAAGTACGTCAAGTCGGTGGGGGACGACGACGCGGAGGCGCTCGTCGCCGAGCGGGAAGCGCGCGGTCCGTACGAGGACGTCGGCGATCTCGCGCGGCGGGCGCCCCTGGACGCGCGCGAGCTCGCGGCGCTGCTGCGTAGCGGCGCCTGCGACCGCTGGGGAAAGCGCCGCGACCTGCTCTGGGAGCTCGGGCTCGTCACTCGCCCCAAGACCGTCCAGCGGAAGAGCAAGCAGCTCACGCTCGAGCTCGACCCGACCGTGGCCACGCCGGAGCTGCCCGACCTGACCGCCTGGGAGCGGATGCTCGCCGACTATTCGACGACGAGCATCTCGATCGACGTCCACCCGCTGACGCTGCTGCGCCCGCACCTGCCGCCCGAGGTGCTCCCGAGCGACCGGCTGAACGAAGCGCCCCACCGCAGCCGGGTCGCCTTCGCCGGGATGGCGGTCGCGCGCCAGCGGCCGGCGACCGCGAACGGGATCGTCTTCATGCTGCTCGAGGACGAGCACGGCCAGGTGAACCTGATCGTCCCGCCGATCGTCTACGAGCGCCACCGCGCACTCGTGCGAGGCGAACCGCTGCTGCTCGTGGGCGGCAGGTTCGAGCGAATCGGGCAGAACCGCAACCTCCTGGTCGCCCACATCGAGACACTCGGGCCGCTCGCACGAAAAGCCGCAGCAGGAGGCGACGTCGGCGGCGCGCTGCCGTCCGCGCACCATTTCGGTCACCGATGACGCTAGCGCTCCGCCTGCGCGGCGAGCGCCCGCTCGAGCCCCCTGGCCGTGTTGATGAGGCCGATATGCGAGAAGGCCTGAGGGAAGTTGCCGACGAGCCGCTTCGCGTCGGCGTCGTACTCCTCCGAGAGCAGCCCAAGCTCGTTCCGCAGTGAGAGGAGCCGCTCGAACATCTCGACCGCCTCTTCGACCTCGCCGACCAGCGCGAGGTTGTCGACAAACCAGAAGGAGCAGAGGAAGAAGGAGCCCTCGCCGGGCGGCAGGCCGTCGATCTCGCCGGTCTCCCCGTCATGCTCGTAGCGCTGCACGAAACCGTCCACGAGCAGGGTGCGTCGGATCGCCTCGAGCGTTCCGCGCACCCGCGGGTCGTTCGGTGGCAGGAAACCGACGATCGGGATCGTGAGGAGCGACGCGTCGAGCCGCTTCGAGTCGTAGGACTGGACGAACGAGCCGAGCTCGTCGTCATAACCCCGGTCGAGCACCTCGGCGTGGATCTCGGCCCGCAGCGCCCGCCACTCGTCGACAGGTCCTTCGTGGCCGTAGTCCTCGACCGCCTTGACAGCGCGGTCGAACGCAACCCACGCCATCACCTTCGAGTGCGTGAAATGACGCCGTGGCCCGCGCACCTCCCAGATCCCCTCGTCGGGGTCGCGCCAGCGCCGGGCGGCCGCCTCGAGCAGGTTCAGCTGGAGCGCCCACGAGTCCTCGGAGCGCTCGAGCTTCATCCGGCGTGCCTCGTGCAGGACGTCCAGCACTTCGCCGTACACGTCGAGCTGGAACTGGCTGGTCGCGCCGTTGCCGATCCGCACCGGCTTCGACCCCTCGTAGCCGGGCAGCCACGAGATCTCCTGCTCCGGCAGGCGGCGCTCGCCGGCGGGGCCGTACATGATCTGGAGGTCGTCCGGGTCGCCTGCGACGGCGCGAAGGAGCCACTCCCGCCAGGCGTGTGCCTCGGCGAGGAAACCGTTGTCGACGAGCGCGTCGAGCGCGAAGGTGGCATCGCGAAGCCAGCAGTAGCGGTAGTCCCAGTTGCGGACGCCGCCGAGCTTCTCCGGCAACGACGTCGTCGGGGCGGCGACGATGCCGCCGGTGGGCCGGTAGGTGAGCGCCTTGAGCACGATCAGCGAGCGCAGCACCGCGTCGTTCCAGCGGCCGCCGTAGCTGCAGGTGCCGGCCCATTTCCGCCAGAAGCCGTAGGTCTCGGCCAGGGCCTGCTCCGGATCGGGCGCTCGCGGGGGCTTGCGGTGCGAGGGATACCAGATGAGCGTGAACGGAACGCGATCGCCCGCGGCGACATCGAACGTGGCTGCGGTGTGCATGTTCTCGCCGTGCAACTCGATCGGTGTCCGGAGGCAGAGCGCGTCCGGGCCGGCGATCGCGACCAGCGCGTCGTCGATGTGGCGCACCCAGGGAACGATCGAGCCGTAGTCGAAGCGGATCGTCAGCTCGGTGCGCATCCGCACCGTTCCCTCGATCCCCTCGACGATCCGCACCACGTCGGGGTCGTTGCCGCGCGGCGGCATGAAGTCGATGATCCGCACCCGACCCTCGTCGGTTTCGAGCTCGAGCTCGTGAACAAGCGTCCGCTCGGCGTAGCGCCGGCTCACGAAACGGCACTCGCCCTCCGGGGCGAGCAGCCAGCGTCCGTACTCGCGGCCGCCGAGCAGCGCAGCGAAGCAGGCGCCTGAATCGAACCGCGGGAAGCAGAGCCAGTCGATCGAGCCGTTCTTGCCTACGAGCGCGGCCGTCTGGAGGTCGCCGATCAGCCCGTAGTCCTCGATTCGCACCGCCCATCAATAGCACGGCGAGTGGACGCTACAGCTCCGTCGGCAGCGCCTTCCAGCGGCGCGCCGCCGCTCGGTCGAAGACCTCCCGGTAGACGTCCGCGTCCTCGGCGCCGAGTGTCCGTGCGTAGCCGTCCCTCACCTCGCCGAGCCGCTCCCCACACGCCTCCGCGGCCAGCAGGTAGTCGCCGTAGCGATCCTCCGCCTCATCCCGGTCCGCCGCCTCATAGGCACGCTCGGCTTCGTCCAGCTCCTCCCAGAGCTCCGCGTCGTCCCGGCGCACCAGGTCGAGCTGGCGGCCGACGAGCTCCCGGAACCGCTCGCGGCGTCGAAAGATCACATGAGCTCCCGGTAGAGCTCCAGGTGCGCCGCGGCGGATGCATCCCAGGTGAGCGTCTCGCGGGCACGGTGGGCGCCGGCGCGGGCCGCCTCGAGCGCGGCCGGGTCGTCGAGTAGCTCGCGGACGGCTGCGCCGAGTGCCGCCACGTCGTCGGGCGCGACGACACGCCCGGCCTCGAACTCGCGCACCGTCTCGCCGAGCCCACCGACGTCGTAGACGACCGCGGGCACACCCGCGCCGAGCGCCTGGAGGAGCGCGCCACTTTGGTCGAGCTCGGGCCGATAGGGGAAGACCGCGACGGTCGAGTCGCCGAGAGCCCGCTCGAGCTCGGCCGGCGAGAGGTAGCCGAGCCGCAGCTCGGCACCGGGAAGCGGCGGCAGAGCGCCGACCGCGTCGCCCGCGACGAGCAGGCGTGCACCGGCCGCGGCCGCGGCGGCGAGCGAGTGCTCGACCTGCTTGTAGGGCCGGATCATTCCCAGCGCGAGGATCGTTCGACCGTCGTCGTGGCGCTCCGGGTCGGTCGCGAAAACGGGGTGGGGGATCAGCCGTAGCTTCGCCGGGTCGACGCCGAGCTCGATCAGGACCTCGCGCCCCCGCGCGCTGTGGACGACGACCCGGTCGAAGCGGCCGAAGAGGCGCTGCCAGAGCCCGAGCTTGCCCGCCGTGCGACGCGGGACGAGGTCATGTGCGGTGAAGACGAGCGGACCACGGACGCGCAGGAGCAGTGCATCGAGCTCCGGCGCGGCGATCCACTGGAGATGCGTGACGTCGGCGCGGCGCGCGGCCAGTCGCGCCAGGCCGAACGGATGCTCGATCGCCTTCAACGGCAGCCGCAGGCGCGAGCGGCCGAAGAGACGCGATGAGAGCGGGTAGAAGACCTCGCTGCGCCGATAGCCGTCCGGGCTGGGAACGGCGCCGAAACGGAAACGGGACGTGACGAGCTCGACCTCGGCTCCCGCGCGGCCGAGTGCGGCGGCGAGCTCGTGGTCGTAAGGCGGCGTGAACGCAGGCGGG
The DNA here is from genome assembly GCA_046596415.1 of Gaiellaceae bacterium. Classification (GTDB taxonomy): domain Bacteria; phylum Actinomycetota; class Thermoleophilia; order Gaiellales; family Gaiellaceae; genus JBKJML01. The sequence goes on from JBKJML010000278.1 coordinate 5,588, forward strand.
TCGGCGAGGACAACGCGCATCGGGTTCGTACACTAGTCCCGTCGTGGCCCTGCTCGTCCGCAGCTGGAATCTCTTCCACGGCAACACGTATCCGACCGGTCGCCGCGGCCGGCTCGAGGAGATGGTGAGGCTTGCCACAGCTGACGGTCCGGACGTGGTCTGCCTCCAGGAGCTCGGTGTCTGGTCGCTCGGCCGCCTGGAGGCTTGGAGCGGCATGCACGCGATGTGCGTGGTCGCCCGCGGTCCGCGGCTTCCCGCCCGCCTCGCCGGCGCGATCACCCGCCTGAACCAGGGCTTCTTCCGCTCTGGGCTCGAGGGCCAAGCCCAGGCGATCCTGACCCGGTGGCCCGCCGATGACCTCGGCACGCTGCGGGTGAGCGACGGGATCCGCGAGCCACGCGTCGTCAACGTCGTGCGCTACGGCGCCGCGGTGATCGGCAACATCCACGCGACGAACGATTTTCGCAACCCGACGGTGCCGCGAGCCGAGCTCGAGCGGGCCTCCGAGTTCCTCGACTCGTTGGCGCGGCAGGGCGAGACGCGAATCCTCGCGGGGGACTTCAACCTCCGTGACCCGGCCCTGCCCGGCCCGGCGATCGACCACGTCGTCGTGTCGGGTGCCGAGGTGACCCCGCTCGTGGTGTGGCCGACAGCCAGGCGCATGCAGAATGGGGTGGTGCTATCGGATCACGCTCCCGTCGAGATCCGCGTCGGATGACCTTCGAGGAGGCCCGCGCGCGGCTGCCGGTGCTCCAGCGGGTCGCCTACCTCAACGCCGGCACCTTCGGGCCACTCGCGCGCGAGACGGCGGACGCGGTTGAGGTCGAGCAGCGGCACGATCTCGAGCAGGGCCGGTTCGGGAAGGAGTGGTTCGAGCGTGTGCTGGCGCTCCGCGAGGAGGCGCGCACCGAGATCGGAGCGCTTGTCGGCGTCGGTGCCGAGCACGTCGCGCTCACCTCCTCGACGACCGACGGCTGCAACATCGTGCTCGCCGGTCTCGGCCTCACGCCCGCCGACGAGGTCGTCACGACGACCGACGAGCATTTCGGCCTGCTTGGCCCGTTGCACGCGTCCGGGGCTCGAGTGGTCGTCAGCGCTCCGGACCCCGACGCCATTCTCGCGGCCGTCACGCCACGGACGAGGCTGCTCGCGCTCTCGCACGTTCTCTGGACGACGGGCGTCGTGTTGCCGGTCGAGGAGCTGAAGGAACGAAGTGGCCTGCCGGTCCTCGTCGACGGGGCGCAGTCGGTCGGCGCACTGCCGGTCGACGCTTCACGCGCTGACTTCTACAGCGTGTCCGGCCAGAAATGGCTTTGCGGCCCCGACGCGACGGGCGCGCTCGTCGTCGCCGAGCCAGAGCGGCTCCGGGTCGCCGCGCCCAGCTATTTCGGCCAGGTCGCGTACGAGCGCACCGGCGACTTCGAGCCGCGGCCCGGGGCGGCGCGATTCGAGCCCGGCTGGCACGCCTGCGGATCGCTGGCCGGCCTTCTCACCGCCCTCCGCCTGCCGCCGTCCTGGCGCTGGGAGCGCGTGAGCCAGGCGGTCGCGTACTGCCGTGAGCGGCTCTCCGAGCGAGTCGAGGTCGTCACGCCGGCAGGCCAGGCCGGTCTCGTCTCCTTCCGCGTCGAGGGCGAGACGCCGGCCGAGGCGACCGCAAGGCTTGCTCAGTTGGGCGTCGTCGTGCGCGACATTCCGCACACCGATTTCGTGCGCGCCTCGTGCGGCTGGTGGACGAGCGACGAGGACGTCGACCGCCTCGTCGCGTCGCTCTGACTTAACCGGCCGGTAGCGGCGCGAAGATGTCGACGCCGTACCCGTCGGGGTCGCGCACGGTCGCGTAGCGCTGACCCCAGAACGCGTCGAACGGCTCCAGGTGCGACTGCGCACCGGCGGCGACGAGCCCGGCATGCAGCGCGTCCACGTCGGTCGGCGAGTCGACGAGGAATGCGAGTGAGAACGGCGAGCTGCCCTCGGGCGGTGTCCACTCGGGATCGAACGAGCGCACGACCTCGGCGGTGTCCCAGGCGAGCCGGAGCCCACCTGCGAGCACGACCTCTACGTGCCCCTCCCTCTCCGCGCCAGGCGGGAAGCCGAGGCCGAGCTGACGGTAGAAGGAGACGGTCCGGCCCATGTCCTCGACCACCATTCCGATCAGGTCGAGCCGTGGCGTCATGGAGCCCCGGTGCGCAGCCCGAGCTCGCCCGCAATCGGCTGGAGGGCTGCGACGACGTTCGCGATGTGCTCGTCGAGCTCAAGCCCGAGCAACGCTGCCCCCGCGTAGACCTCGTCGCGGTGGACGCCGGCCGCGAACGACGGCTGCTTCAGCTTCTTGCGGACCGACTTCGGTTCGAGGCCCTCGAGCCCCGTTGGCCGAACGAGACCGCACGCATGCACGAACCCGGACAGCTCGTCGCAGGCGAAGAGCGTCTTCTTGAGCATCGTGTCGCGCTCCAGCGCGAGATGCTCGGCGTGCGACAGCACCGCGTCGATCAGCCATTCCGGATACCCCTCCTCACGGAGGATCGGCGCGCCGTCCTGGGGGTGCTTGTCGAGCGTCGGGTGGAGCTCGTAGTCGAAATCGTGCAGCAGCGCGGTCGCCGCCCACGCCTCCTCGTCCTCGCCGAAGCGCCGGGCGTAGGCGCGCGTCGAGGCCTCGACCGCGAGCGCGTGCCGCAGAAGCGACTCGCTCTTCGTGTAGCGGGTTAAGGTCTCCCAGGCGTGTTCACGTGTCGGATTCAAGCTCCCGGGTACGATACCGCCCGCCTCCGGGGAGAGCGCCCGGCCGGGGCATCCAGCCCATGGCAACCACATTCGTCCAGGATGCGTTGATGGAATCTTTCCGGATCGAGGGAGGCCGGCCGCTCTCCGGCACGGTCAAGGCTGCCGGCAACAAGAACGGCGCGCTGCCGATCCTGGCCGCCACGATGCTCACTGCCGAGCCGGTCGAGCTTCGCAACGTGCCGCGGATTCGCGACGTCGAGACGATGGTCGCGATCCTCGCCGAGCTCGGCGCCGACGCGGAGTGGACCGGCCCGAACGAGGTGCGGATCTGCGCAGCGAACGTGTCGAACGTCGAGATCGACGAGGAGCTCTCGCGCCGGATCCGGGCTTCGTTCCTCCTTGCCGGCCCGCTCCTCGCCCGCTTCGGGCGCGCGCTCTTGCCGCCCCCGGGCGGCGACATCATCGGCCGCCGGCGCCTCGACCCTCATATCCACGCCTTCAAGGAGCTCGGCGCATCTGTTGACGACCTCGACGGCCGCTACGACCTCCGAGCCGAGCGGCTGCGCGGCTGCCCGATCTTCCTCGACGAGGCCTCCGTGATGGCGACCGAGAATACGATCATGGCCGCCGTGCTCGCCGAAGGCGAGACGGTGCTCGGCAACGCTGCTTGCGAGCCACACGTTCAGGATCTCTGCCGCTTCCTCGTTACGCTCGGTGCTGACATTCGGGGGATCGGCTCGAACGTGGTGACGATCGGGGGCGTCGAGCGCCTCGATGGTGGCGAGCACCGGATCGGCGCCGAGCACATCGAGGTGGCGAGCTTCATCGGCCTCGCCGCGGTGACCGGCGGCGACATGACGATCGAGGACACGGCTCCCCACGACCTGGCCTCGATCCTGCCCGCCTTCGAGCGGCTCGGGATCCGAGTCGAGATCAACGGCACCTCGATCCGCGTGCCGCCGAACCAGGAACTGGTAATCCAGGACGATCTCGGCGGCGCAATCCCGAAGATCGACGACGGCCCGTGGCCACACTTCCCGGCCGATCTGACCTCGATCGCCATCGCAGTCGCGACACAGGCCAAGGGGACGATCCTGATCTTCGAGAAGATGTTCGAGAACCGCCTCTTCTTCGTCGACAAGCTCGTAGCGATGGGCGCCCGGATCATCCTCTGCGATCCGCACCGCGTGATCGTGAGCGGCCCGGCCCAGCTCTACGGCGAGCGCATGGAGAGCCCGGACATCCGCGCCGGCATGGCGATGGTG
>JBKJML010000031.1:0-4474 GCA_046596415.1 Gaiellaceae bacterium
CCGCAGGGCAGCCGGTCGCCTTCGTCCGCCAGAAGAAGCTCGCGATGAAGGAAGACATCCGCTTCTACCTCGACGAGAGCCAGACGGAGGAGCTCTTCCGGATCAAGGCACGGGCGCTGCTGGAGTTCGGCGGGCGCTACGACGTGACGACGCCGGCGGGCGAACGGGTCGGCGTGCTCGAGAAGGTCTTCGGCGCCTCGCTCCTGCGTTCGACCTGGCGGATCCTCGACGCGAACGAGCAGGAACTGGCGATCGCGAAGGAGCGCTCGGTGCCGATGGCGATCCTGCGTCGCGTGATCGACGCGGTCCCCTACGGCGACTTCATCCCGGTCGTCTTCCACTTCACGATCGATGCGGGCGAGACGCACCTCGGCGACCTGAACCGGCGCTTCGGAATCCGCGACACCTACGACCTCGACCTCTCGCCTGACACGACCCGCGTGATCGACCGCCGCCTCGGGATCGCACTCGGGATCGCACTCGACGCGCTTCAGTCGAGGTAAGCAGCCGACTAGGCGGGTGCGGGCGCAGGCTCGTCGACGCCGATCTGCTCGACATCAGAGCGCTTCAGCATCAGCGCCAGCAGGATCGCGCCTGCGGCGAGGAACACCGCACCGCCGGCGAACGCAACGTGGAAGCCCTTGACGAGCGCCGAGCCGGCCTCGAGCTTGCTCGGCGCGTGACCGAGACCGACGAGCGTGTTGCCGGTGCGGCTCGAGGCGAAGGTGGAGAGGATTGCGAGGCCGAGCGCGCCACCCACCTGCTGCGAGGTGTTTAGGAGCCCCGAAGCAAGGCCTGCGTCCGAGTCACTGACGCCACTCGTCGCGATCAGCGTCACCGGCACGAACGTCATCCCCATCCCGATCGAGATCAGGATGATCCCCGGCAGCAGGTCGGTGACGTAGTCGCCGCCGACGTCGAGCCGGAGGAAGGTCAGCATCCCGATCGTGCCCATGATCATCCCGCTGATCCCGAGCGACCGCAGCCCGATCGTCCGCGCCCCGACCTGCGAGACGCCCGCCCCGACCCCGATCCCGATCGTGAACGGGATGAAGGCCAGACCGGACTGGATCGGCGAGTAGCCGAGCACGCGCTGGAAGTAGAGCGAGTTGAAGTAGAACATCGCGAAGAGGCCCGAGGCGACGAGCAGCATCACGAGGTTCGCGGAGCGGATCGGCCGCGAGAGGAAGATCCCGAGCCGCACCAGCGGTTCCGCCGAGCGGCGCTCGATCGCGATGAACGAGCCGAGCAGCGCGAAGGCGACGACCCCGAAGCCGATCGTGTGAGGGGACACCCAGCCCTTCTCCTCCGCCTTGACGATTCCGTAGACGAGGGCGATCAGCCCTGCGGTCACCGTCACCGCGCCGGCGATGTCGAAGCTCTTGTGCGCGCTCTCGTCCTTCGACTCGGGCACGAAGCGCAATGCGAGCAGGAACGTGGCGATACCGACCGGGACGTTGACGAAGAAAATCCACGGCCACGAGAAGAGCTCGGTCAGGATGCCGCCGAGCAGCAGGCCGACGGCGGCGCCGCCTGCTGCGATGCCGCTCCAGACACCCATCGCCTTCGTCCGCTCCGTGCCCTCCTTGAACGTGGTCGTGATGATCGAGAGCGCGGCCGGCGAGACGAGCGCGCCGCCGAGGCCCTGGAGGCCGCGCGCAAGGATCAGGAACTCGCCCGACGTGGCAAGCCCGTTCAGGAGCGACGCGAGCGAGAAGACGATGATCCCCGCCAGGAACAGCCGCTTGCGTCCGAGCAGGTCGCCGGCGCGGCCGCCGAGCAGCAGGAAGCCGCCGAAGATCAGCGTGTACGAGTTGACCACCCATTGCAGGTCGACCTGGCTCATCTTCAGGTCGGTCTGGATTGACGGCAGCGCGACGTTCACGACGGTCGCGTCGAGGACGACCATGAACTGCGCGAGGCAGACGAGGACGAGAACGAGCCAGGGATTGGTCTTGCCGGGCATGCCGCGGTTCTATCAGCCGCGCACGGCGTGGCGGTACGGTTCTCCGTATGCCCGAGCCGACGAAGAAGCCGAAGCGCAACTGGATCCAGGAAGAGCAAGCATGGGGGAACGAAGGGTTCCCCCATGAGCCCCCTCCTTTTTCGCAGCCGAATCCGGAACCGTGTTGCGCCTCCCGCCGGGCAAAGCCCGGCTCCGGCGGCGGGCAGGTTCTGTGTGGGTCGACGTGACCGACAAAAAGCGACCGAAGCGCAACTGGATCCAGGAGGAGCGCCGCAAGACGCTCGGCGACTACACGTGCTTTTGTCTCGGTTGCGGCGTCGTCTGGCGCTACTTCCTCGAAGGCGAGGCCGAGCTGCCCGCGACCTGCCCGCACTGTGGCGGCGAGACGCGCCACCGCTGCCCGGCCTGCGAGGCGCCGTTCCCGTCGGCCTTTCAGGTCGAGTGCGAGGAGTGCGGTGCCGAGGTGCGCCCGAACGAGCTCTTCGGCAGCCGGATCCGCAAGCCCGGCCGTTAGCACCTAGTGGCTCAGAGCCACAAGGCATCAGGTTCTCGGGCCGCGGGCGGCCCCTTCAGGGGTCTTGGCGCGATCGAGATCTGCTGCCGCAGATTCCGAGCTTGCGCCTAGAACATGGAACCGATGATCTGCGAGAAGCGGATCACCGTCACTGTGTCGTCCTCCGTGACCTCGCAGTTGTAGAGCTGGCCAAGGAAGCGCGCCATCTCGTCGGGGCGGCGGATCTCGGGGTTGTCGTGCTCGATCTCACGCGGCGAGAGCTCGCGGAGCGCCTTCACGTCGACCTTGTCGATCACGGCGTCGAAGATCTTCTCGCGCTGGCCGTAGCGGACGCCGCAGAGCACTGTGACGATCATCCCCTTCTTGTACTTCGAGGACTTGTCGCCGAGGCGAATCGTCGCGGTCTTGCGGAGCGTGCGGAGCTGCTCGGCGACGATCGGCGAGTAGAAGTTCAGCGCGTACACGGCGCCATCATAGGCCGTCAACCCGCAATCGGGCCATGGCCAGTTCTGCCATCTCCCGTTCGCCCGGGTAGGTGAGGAGCCGCTGGGCCTCCTCGATTGGGAGCCAGCGGACCTCGGCCACCTCGTGCTCGAACTCGGCCTCGAGCGATCCAAGCCGCCCGCCGGCATAGCGGAGCAGGAAGAAGCTCACGACCTTGAAGATCCGTTCGCCGCGGAACGAATAGACGTAGCGCACGTCGCCGAGCTTGCCGAGCGAGCTCCCGCGCGCGCCGGTCTCCTCCTCGACCTCGCGCACTGCCGTCGCCTCGGCGCTCTCGGTGGGCTCGACGTGACCCTTCGGCAGCGCCCAGACGGGGGCGCCCTGACGGCGCGGTCGGATCACCGCGACCAGCCAGCGGCCCCGGAGGCGCCGCACCAGGACACCGCCGGCGGAGAACTCACGTTTCATGGCGCCGCTTGTGACAAGCGCGACCAGTCGAGGGCGATCAGCCTTGCGCGAACAGCGCAGGCAGCTATACTCGCGCTGGCACTCTCACACTGTGAGTGCCAGTATATGTCACAAAGTTCGGAATCTAGGGAGGCTTTTCTATGAATCTGCAGCCCCTTGGTGACCGCCTCATCGTCGAGGTCCTCGAAGAAGAGGAAATCACGATCAGCGGCATCGTGCTGCCCGACACCGCCAAGGAGAAGCCGCAGCGCGGCAACGTCCTGGCAGTCGGCCCCGGCCCTCGTGACGAGGACGGCGAGTACATCAAGATGGATGTCGAGGAGGGTGACGAGATCATCTTCTCCAAGTACGGCGGCACCGAGATCAAGGTCGGCGCGAACGAGGTCCTGATCCTGCGCGAGAGCGACGTTCTCGCGAAGGTCATCGGCGATCGCGCCTCCGTCTAAGGCACTGGGAGGAAGGTAGATATGGCTCATAAGGAGCTCAAGTTCAATGAGGACGCACGCCGGGCGCTCGAGCGCGGTGTGAACATCCTCGCCGATGCGGTCAAGGTGACGCTCGGCCCGAAGGGTCGGTACGTCGTGCTGGACAAGAAGTTCGGCGCGCCGACGATTACAAACGACGGTGTCACGATCGCACGCGAGATCGAGGTCGAGGACCCGTTCGAGAACCAGGGAGCCCAGCTCGTACGCGAGGTCGCCACGGCGACGAACGACGTCGCGGGTGACGGCACCACCACGGCGACCGTGCTGGCACAGGCGATCGTCCGTGAGGGCCTGAAGAACGTTGCCGCCGGCGCGAACCCGATGGGGCTCAAGCGCGGCATCGAGGCGGCTGTCGAAGCGGTCGTCGAGAACCTGAAGTCGCAGTCCAAGGAGATCTCGGGCAAGGAAGACATCGCCCGGGTCGCCAGCATCTCGTCGCGCGAGCGCGAGATCGGCGACAACATCGCGGACGCCATCGAGAAGGTCGGCAAGGACGGCGTCGTGAACGTCGAGGAGGGCCAGACGTTCGGGCTCGAGCTCGAGTTCACCGAGGGCATGCAGTTCGACAAGGGCTACCTCTCGCCGTACATGATCACC
>JBKJML010000281.1:0-4044 GCA_046596415.1 Gaiellaceae bacterium
CGGCTCGATGGGGCAGCGAGTCCTCCAGCCGATCATCAACCAGCAGATCTCGAACGTCCTCAAGTCGCTGGAGGCGCAGATCCAGGCTGCCGGCGACTCTCCCGCCGCGAGCTGATGACCGTCCCGTTCCGGATCGGCGTCATGCAGCTCACGATGGAGCCGCTCGACGAGATGCTCGAGTCGGCGCGCGTGATGGACGAGGTCGGCATGGACACGATCTGGCTCGCCGAGGCATATCCGTGGTGGCGCAAGCACCAGATGGAGGCGCGCTCCTCGACGGTTGTCTCGGCGCTGATCGCGCGTGAGACGAAGCGGCTGACCGTCGGCTGGGGGATCATCTCGCCCTTCACGCGCCACCCGGTGCAGGTCGCGATGGACGCGCGCGTCGTGCAGGAGGCCGCCGGCCCGGGCCGCTTCATCCTCGGCTTCGGCACCTCGAAGATCTTTCTCCGCAACGCGCGGATGAGCACCAACAAGACGCTCGGACCGATGCGCGACGCGGTCGCGATCGTCCGTGGCGTGCTCGGCGGCGAGGCGTTCGAATATGAGGGTGACACCTGGGGCGCCTCGGTGCCTGCGCTCTCGGACGAGGCGCACACGCCACGTGGCGTGCCACCCGTGTATGTGGCTGCGACAGCACCGAAGATGCAGGCGCTTGCCGGGGAGATCTCGGACGGTTGCCTGACTCCCTCGATCACGACGCCGGCCTTCGTCCGCTACACGGTCGGGAACGTCGCGGCGGACATCGACATCGGCTGCACCGTTGTCGCCTCGATCGACGAGGATCGCGACCAGGGCCGCGACGGCGCTCGCGAGATCGCAGGCATGTACCTCGCGAACAAGGTGCAGAACATCCAGGGCTCCGCCGATACGCTGCTCGACCTGGCCGGGCTCGAGCAGGACGAGATCCGGCCCGTCGCCGACGCGATGGAGCAGGGCGGCCGCCTCGCTGCGAAGGCGATGGTGACTGACGCGATCCTGGACAAGTGCAAGCCGATCGCCGGCACTCCCGCAGACTGCATCGAGGCGATCGAGGAGTACCGCGACGCCGGTTGCACACATGTGATGCTCGAGCTCTGGGGCGACAAGCGACACGACCAGCTCCGCCTCTTCGGCGAGAAGGTGCTGCCGCACTTCCGGGGCTCGTGAGCGTCACCATCGACCGCGAGCGGCTCGTCGAGACGGCGAGCGCGATGATCGCGATCCCGAGCTTCACCGGTGACGAGCAGGCGATGGCCGAGCATCTGCGAGGTGTCTTCGAGACGCTCGGCCTGAGCGTCCAGTGGCAGCAGGTCGAGGAAGGTCGCGCGAACGTGCTCGGAATCCGGCCGGGCGTGGGCGGCGGGCCGTCGCTGATGCTCAACGGCCACCTGGACACGTCGTACTCCGGCAAGGAGCCGTGGCTCGCCGGCGTGCCGGGCTTCCAGCCGGAGCCTTTCCAGCGTGACGGGCGGCTCTACGGGCTCGGGATCTCCAACATGAAGGGCGCGCTCGCCTGCTACGTCGAGGCGCTGACGGCGCTCGCCGACGCCGGCGTCCGGCTGCAGGGCGACGTGATGATCGCCGCCGTGTGCGGCGAGATCGAGAAGGCCCAGCAAGGTGACGCGCAAGGCGCTTCCTACCGCGGCTACGCGGCCGGCTCGCGCTATCTCGTCTCCCACGGCGGCGTCGCCGACATGTGCATCCTCGGCGAGCCGACCGAGGGCAAGGTCGTGCTCGGCCACTTCGGCTCGCTGTGGCTGCGCATCTCGACCCGGGGCAACTTCATTCACACCGCGTTCAGCGAAGGCAAGCGCGGCGAGAACTCGATCCTGCGGATGCAGGAGGTGCTCGCGGCGGTGCTCGAATGGATCCCCAGCTGGGAGAACGACCCTGAGAATGCGTTCCGCGGCGCGAAGGCGATCGTCAACGTGGGTGCGCTTCAGGGTGGCTTCGGCTGGCGCGTCTCGCGTACCCCGCACCAGACCGACCTCTTCCTCGATGTGCGCGTGCCGCCGACGAAGGAGATGGCGGTGGCGCGTGGTCAGGTGCTCGACCTGGTGCGCACGCTGGTGGAGCGCTTCCCGGCCTACGGGATCGAGGGCGAGGTCTACGTGACCGCGCCCGGAGCGCAGATCGACGAGTCGCATCCGCTGGTCGCGGCGATCGACGAAGCGCACGAGGAGGTCTTCGGGGCGCGGCCGGAGCGCGACGTGACGCGCTGGTTCTCCGACGCGTCGGCGCTGACCCGCTACGGCGTCGAGACTGTCAACTACGGCACATCGACCGGGCTGATGGACACGGAGCTCGGCGAGAACCTCGAGATCGAAGCGCTGGCGCAGATGGCGAAGGTCTACGCACTTGCGGCAATGAAGGCGTGCGGGGTGGAGCCGTGAAGCTCGTCACGTTCGAGCATCTCGGCGACGTCCGGCCCGGCGTGATCGAGGGCGACTACGTGATCGCCTTCGACGCTACCGACATGCGCGCCGTGATCGAGCGTGGGCCGCAGTCCGCACCGCGCGGGGCCGCGTATCCACTCTCGGCTGTCCGGCTGAAGGCGCCGATCGTGCCGAAGAAGTTCTTTCATACGGCCGGCAACTTCCGGGAGCACGAGGCGGAGTCCAAGGTCGTCGACTGGTCGCACGAGATCGCGCCGTGGATCGTCTTCTTCCAGAACGTCGACGCGATCGTCGGCCCCGACGAGCCCGTCGTCTACCCCGAGCACCTGACCGAGGAGCTCGACTACGAGCTCGAGCTCGCGGTCGTGATCGGCAAGGCGGGCAAGTGGTTCTCGCCGGCGGAGGCGCCGGACTACATCGCGGGCTACGTGATCTTCAACGACATCACCGCGCGCGACATCCAGCGGCGCGAGATGCGTTCTGGCGTCTTCAGCTTCTGCAAGGCGATCGACACCTTCTGCCCACTCGGCCCGTGGATCGTCACCGCCGACGAGATCCCGGATCCTCACGACCTCGCGATGGAGTTGCGCGTCAACGGCACGGTGCGGCAGACGTCGCACTCCGGGAACATGTCGGTGACGATCCCGGAGATCATCAGCCACTACTCGGCGCTCGGCTACTCGGCCGGCGACGTCGTGTCGACCGGCACGGTGTCGGGGGTCGCGGGCTTCTCCGCCGACGCCGCTTCGCTCTACCTGAAGCCGGGTGACGTGATCGAGGCGGAGATCGAGCGGATCGGCGTGCTCCGCAATCCCGTCAGCTCGTGGCAGGACGCGCACGGCGAGCCGGCGCCGCCGCGCGTGCGCTGGTGAGCTGGCCCCGCGACGACGTGAAGCTCGATCGCGTGCGCGCGCTCATGGCCGACCGCGATCTCGACGCGCTCGTCGTCCGGGCACCTGACAACGTCGTCTACCTGACGAGTTTCTGGGGCATGAAGGGCTACGACGCCGTCGTCTTCCCGCGCGAGGGCGAGCCGGTGCTGATCTGCCTCGAGGCCTCGGAGGCCGACGCCGACCGCACCGCGTGGACGAAGGACGTCCGCTTCTTCAAGGGCTACGACGAGAGCGACCCGCGGCCGCCGGGGCTGCGCGCGCTCGACCTTGCACGTCAGGTCGCCTCGGCGTACGACCGGGTCGGGATCGAGCTCTCGCTCGGCACGCAGGCCGCCGACCGGATGGTGGGCGAGCCGACGACGTATCCGAAGGCGTGGTTCGACGGCTTCGCCGACGCGGCCGACGCGACGCCGCTCCTCGCCGACGCGCGCGCGATCAAGACGCCGCAGGAGATCGAGCGGATGCGCCTCGCGAACGAGCTCGCTGCGCTCGCGATGGAGCACGTGCAGCAGCGGCTGCGCCCCGGGATGCGCGAGAGCGAGGTCGCTGCGCTCTGGGAGGCCTACGTCCACGCCGAAGGGACCGGCTTCAAGGGGAAGGTCGAGCTGGCACGCGGCTTCTCGCTCGTCTGGTCCGGCCCGAGCATCCGAACGTTCACGGCGACCGGCGACCGGCCCATCCAGGAGCACGAGCCGACCCTGTTCGAGATCTGGGTCTGCACCGACGGCTACTGGTGCGACCACACGAAGAACCTCGTCCCCGGCAAGCTCGAC
>JBKJML010000271.1:0-26439 GCA_046596415.1 Gaiellaceae bacterium
CGGCGCGCTCGAGAACAGCGCCCGGCTACGGCTGGCCAAGCGGGAGATCGCTCGAATCTTGACGGTACGCCGCGAACGTGAAGCTGGACTGGAGAAGAGATAGATGGCTGAGAAGAAAAGGACGAAGAAGGACGAGGCTCCGGTCGAGGAGACGCCCGTGGAGGAGGTCACCGTCGAGGCGACCGCAGCCGCGGACGAGACCGCCGCGAAGCCCGCGGCCGAGGAGAAGCCGAAGCGCGCCCGCAAGGCCGCGCCGAAGAAGGCCGCTCCGAAGGTCGCCGCACCCTCCGTCGACGAGGGCGAGCCGATGGCCGTCGTCGCCGACGAGCCCGGAGACGCCCCTGCTGAGGAGCCGGTTGCGGAGGCTGCGCCCGAGGCTCCAGCCGAGGAGCCAGTCGCCGAAGCGCCTGTTGCCGAGGAGCCGGTCGTCGAGGAGCCGGGCGCGGAGGCTGAGCCCGAGGCTGCTGCCGAGGAGCCTGTTGCCGAGGAGCCTGTTGCCGAGGAGCCGGTCGCGGAGGCTGAGCCCGAGGCTGCTGCCGAGGAGCCTGTTGCCGAGGAGCCGGTCGTCGAGGAGCCGGTCGCGGAGGCTGAGCCCGAGGCTGCTGTCGAGGAGCCCGTCGCCGAGGCACCAGCCAAGAACCCGACGCAGGAGCGTGGCCCGAAGCCGAAGCAGAAACGCCTCCCGCGCTCACTGCGGCCGACGAAGACGCGCCCCAAGCGCGAGAAGGCGACCGAGCGCAAGCCGATCGTCCGGCTCGAGAAGCCCGACAACGAGCGTGGTCGCACCCAGGAGCGTCTGGGCACCGTCGTCTCCGACGCGATGGACAAGACGATCGTCGTCAAGGTCGACACGATCAAGGCGCATCGGCGCTACAAGAAGGTCGTCCGCCGCTCGACGAAGTTCCACGCTCACGACGAACAGAACTCCGCGAAGATCGGGGACGTCGTCCGCATCGTCGAGACCCGCCCGTTGTCGAAGCAGAAGCGCTGGCGCCTGACCGAGATCGTCGAGGTCGCAAAATGATCCAGCAAGAGAGTCGCCTCCGCGTCGCCGACAACACGGGCGCCCGCGAGATCCTCTGCATCCGCGTGATGGGAGGCTCGCACCGGCGCTATGCCCGCGTCGGCGACGTGATCGTTGCTACCGTGAAGAGCGCAACGCCGCAGGGCACAGTCAAGAAGGGCGAGGTCGTGAAAGCGGTCATCGTCCGGACGAAGAAGCCCTACGGCCGCGACGACGGCACGCTGATCGGGTTCGACGAGAACGCCGCCGTCATCATCGACAACCAGAACAACCCGCGCGGGACGCGCATCTTCGGGCCGGTCGCCCGTGAGCTGCGCGAGCGGAACTTCATGAAGATCGTGAGCTTGGCTCCAGAGGTGCTCTAAGACATGGCGACGAAGATGAAAGTCAAGAAAGGGGATCTCGTGCAGATCCTCACCGGCAAAGACCGCGGCAAGCAGGGCCGCGTCCTCGAGACGCGCCCGAACGACCGCAAGGTGATCGTCGAGAACCTCAACGTGATCAAGCGCCACACGCGGCCGAAGCCGATGCGCGATTCCTCGCGGATGGGCGGCACGCAGATCGAGCCTGGCGGAATCATCGACAAGGCGGCGGCGCTCCCGGTCGGCAACGTCATGGTCGTGTGCCCCACCTGCAAGCTCCCCTCCCGCATCGGGATCAAGGAGAAGCTGGTCAAGGGCGAGACCGTGCGCGTCCGGGTCTGCAAGCGCGACGGCTGCGGTCAGGAGATCGATCGCTGATGGCGACCAAGACCAAGGCCAAGGCCAAGGCGAACGACGATTACGCGCCGCGCCTCAAGGAGCAGTTCGAGAACGAGCTTCGCCCCGCCCTCAAGGAGGAGCTCGGGCTGGCCTCGATCATGCAGGTCCCGCAACTCCAGAAGATCACCCTGAACATGGGTGTCGGCGACGCGAAGACCGACGCGAAGGCGCTCGATGCAGCGATGGAGGAGCTCTCCACAATTGCCGGCCAGCGCGCCCAGGTGCGCAAGGCGACCAAGTCGATCGCGAGCTTCAAGCTGCGTGAGGGCATGGCCGTCGGCACCAAGGTGACGCTCCGAGGCGCCCGCATGTACGAGTTCCTCGATCGGCTCGTGTCGATCGCGCTCCCGCGCATCCGCGACTTCCGGGGCCTCAACCCCGGCTCGTTCGACGGCCGCGGCAACTACTCGCTCGGCATCCGCGAGCAGATCATCTTTCCGGAGATCGACTACGACAGCGTCGGCCAGATCCGTGGCCTCGACGTTGCCATCACGACCACGGCGGCGACCGACGACCATGCGCTCGCGCTCCTGCGCGGCCTCGGGCTCCCGTTCGCGTCGGACGAGAGAAGGGACGGGTAGGACCCACATGGCGAAGAAGTCGCTGGTCGTCAAGCAGAAGCGCACACCGCGGTACAAGGTGCGCGCATACACACGGTGCAACCGGTGCGGTCGTCCGCGCGCGGTGTTCAAGAAGTTCGGCCTCTGCCGGATCTGTCTGCGCGAGCTCGCGCACCAGGGCGCCATCCCCGGCATGACGAAGTCGAGCTGGTAGGAGAGAAGAGATGCTGACCGATCCGATCGCAGACATGCTCACCCGCATCCGCAACGCCAACAAGGCGATGCACGACACCACCCAGATGCCGACCTCGCGGATGAAGGAGCAGATTGCTCGCCTCCTCAAGGAGGAGGGCTACATCAAGGACTTCCGCGTGGTGGAGGGCACCCCGTTCTCGACGCTCGTGATCGAGCTCAAGTTCGGGCCCCGCCGCCAGCGCGTGATCAGCGGCCTCAAGCGCGTCTCGCGCCCCGGCCGCCGCGTCTACGCGCGCAAGGACCGCCTGCCGCGTGTGCTCGGCGGGCTCGGCGTCGCGATCCTGTCCACCTCCACCGGCCTCGTCACGGGCCGCCAGGCCGCCGAGCGCGGCATTGGCGGCGAAGTGATCGCGTTCGTCTGGTAGCCCGATGAGTCGTATCGGCAAGAAGCCCATTCCCGTCCCGGCCAGCGTCACGGTCGCGCTCGCGCCTGGCCGCGTCCAGGTGAACGGGCCGCTCGGTGAGCTGACGCAGGTCGTCCCGGCCCGGATGCAGGTCGCACAGGTCGAAGGCGAGATCGTCGTCACGCGCCCCACCGAGCGCGGCGAGGACCGAGCGCTCCACGGCCTGACGCGGACGTTGATCGCGAACATGGTCGAAGGCGTCACCCAGGGCTTCGAGAAGAACCTCGAGATCCAGGGTGTCGGCTACCGCGCCGCCCTGAAGGGCACCGACCTCGAGCTTCAGGTCGGCTACTCGCACTCCGTCGTGCTGAAGCCCCGCACCGGCATCACCTTCGAGGTTCCCATCCCGACGCAGGTCGTCGTCAGGGGGACGAACAAGCAACAGGTCGGCCAGACGGCCGCCGAGGTTCGCGCGGTGCGTCCGCCGGAGCCGTACAAGGGCAAGGGCATCCGCTATCGCGACGAGCAGGTACGCAGAAAGGTCGGGAAGCGCGCATGAGCACTCTCACCACCCGCCAGGCGCGCGAGCGTCGCCACCGCCGCATCCGCGGCAAGGTCTCCGGTACCGCAGAGCGTCCGCGCCTGGCCGTGTTCCGCTCCAACAAGGGGATCCAGGCACAGCTCATCGACGACCGGAACGGGCTCACGTTGGCCGCCGCGAGCTGGCTCAACCTCAAGCAGCTCAAGGGCACGAAGACTGATCAGGCGTCCGAGGTCGGCAAGCTGCTCGCCGCGAACGCGAAGCTTGCGGGCGTCGAGGCGGTCGTGTTCGACCGCGGCGGCTACCTGTACCACGGACGTGTCAAGGCGCTCGCCGAGGGCGCGCGCGAGGGAGGGCTCAAGTTTTGACCAGTGTCGAGCGTGAAGTGTTCGCTCGCGAGGCGACTCGCGAGCTCAAGGAGCGCGTGATCGAGATCAACCGCGTCGCCAAGGTCGTCAAGGGCGGCCGGCGCTTCTCCTTCACGGCGCTCGTCGTCATCGGCGACGAGGTCGACCGGGTCGGCGTCGGCTACGGCAAGGCGCGGGAGGTGCCGCTCGCGATCTCGAAGGCGGTCGACGACGCGAAGAAGAACCTCTTCACGGTGCCGAAGCACGGCACGACGGTCACCCACGAGATCCTGGGCCGCTTTGGCGCCGCCCGCGTCTTCATCCGGCCCGCCAGTGAGGGAACCGGCGTCATCGCCGGCGGCGGCGTCCGCGCCGTGCTCGAGCTGGCCGGGATCCGCGACGTGCTCGCGAAGAGCCTCGGCACCACGAACCCGATCAACATGGCGAAGGCCACCGTCGACGGGCTGAAGAACCTTCGCCGCCCGGAGGACGTCGCCAAGGCACGCGGGAAGACGATCTCCGAGGTGCTCCCGTACAAGGCCCCGCCGGCTGAGGAGGTCGTACCAGCGTGAGCAAGGTTCGCATCACCCAGATCAAGAGTCAGATCGGCCAGAGCGAGCGTCACCGCGGCACCCTGCGCGCGCTCGGGCTCGGCCGGATCGGCAAGTCGAGGGAACACCAGGAGACCCCGGTGCTCGCCGGCATGCTCCGCAAGGTCCGTCACCTCGTGAAGGTGGAAGGGGGCGACGCCTGATGTCGGAGCTGAACCTGTCGAATCTCAAGCCAGCCCAGGAGCGCAAGGAGCGCAAGCGCGTCGGCCGCGGCCTCGGCTCCGGCAAGGGCCGCTACTCCGGTCGTGGCTTGAAGGGCCAGAAGTCGCGCGCGGGCTCGCACAAGATGCGCGCCGGCTTCGAAGGCGGCCAGATGCCACTGATGATGCGGCTGCCAAAGCTGCGCGGCTCGACCTCCAAGGACGCGATGCCGATCGGCCCGTTCCGCACCTCCACCCAGCCGGTGAACGTGAGCTCCCTCGCGCGCTTCGAGGCCGGCACCGAGGTGACGCCCGACCTGCTGAAGAAGGCAGGACTGATCCGCAACACGCGGACCGACGTCAAGATCCTCGGCCAGGGTGAGCTTGCGATCAAGCTCACGGTCTCTGCACACAACTTCTCGAAGAGCGCCCGCGAGAAGATCGAGGCCGCCGGTGGCACGATCACCTGGCTGCGTGGCGACCCCGCGGACGCGCCGAAGAAGAAGGCCAAGGTCCACCGCAAGCCGAAGGCCGTCGAGCCCGAGGAAGAGGCGACTCCCGACGCCGAGACCGCTACCGCCGAGACGGCGGAGCCTGACGCAGCCGAAGAGGCCCAGTCCGAAGCGGCCGACGAGGAGACCGAGGGCTAGCTTGCTCTCCTGGCTCACGAACGCCTGGCGCGTCCCCGAGCTCCGGCGCCGCGTCCTCTTCACGGCACTGATCCTCGCTATCTACCGGCTCGGGTCGTGGATGCCGGCACCGGGCGTCAACTCGGCGACGATCGAGAACTACTTCTCGAGCCGCGGCGGCACGGTGCTCGGCCTGCTGAACCTGTTCAGCGGCGGCGCGCTCTCCCAGTTCTCGATCTTCGCGCTCGGGATCATGCCGTACGTCACGGCGTCGATCATCATCCAGCTGATGACCGTGGTGATCCCGCGGCTCGCCGAGCTCCAGAAGGAAGGCGAGGCCGGGTACGCCAAGATCAACCAGTACACGCGCTACCTGACGGTGGCGCTGGCCGCGGCCCAGTCGTTCGGCTACGCGGTGCTCTTCCAACGCCAGGGCGCGCTCGACGCGAACGCGGGCCGGATGACGCTGATCGTCCTCACGCTCGTCACCGGCACGACGCTCCTGATGTGGATGGGCGAGCTGATCACCAAGCGCGGAATCGGCAACGGCATCTCGATTCTCATCTTCGCCTCGATCCTGACGAGCGCCCCACTCGGCATCAGCGCCTGGTGGAACGGCGGCCCGATGGAGAAGCTCTTCTTCCCGCTGATCGCGATCGGCGTCGTCGTCGCAGTCGTCTTCATCCAGGAGGGGCAGCGCAAGATCCCGATCCAGTACGCGAAACGGATGGTCGGTCGCCGGATGACCTCGGGCGGCTCGACCTACATGCCGCTTCGCGTGAACATGGCAGGCGTGATTCCGGTCATCTTCGCGGCGGCGGTGATGGCCTTCCCGCCCACGATCGGCCAGTACTTCCCGCAGACGCAGGGCTTCGTGAACCGCCACTTCCTGCCCGGGAATCTCTCGTACCTGCTGCTCGAGGCCGGGTTGATCGTGATCTTCACCTACTTCTACACCGCGGTCCAGTTCAACCCGGTCGACCAGGCCGACAACCTGCGCAAGTACGGCGGCTACATCCCGGGCATCCGACCCGGCCCGCCGACCGCTCAGTACCTCGACCGCGTCCTGACGCGCCTGACCCTGCCCGGCGCCCTCTACCTGGCGACGGTAGCGGTGCTGCCGAGCATCTTCATCCGTTACGGAGGCTTCTCACAGGCGACCGCCGGCGCGATCGGCGGCACCTCGGTGCTGATCGCGGTCGGTGTCGCACTCGACACGATGCGCCAGATGGAGTCGCAGATGATGATGCGCTCCTACGAAGGCTTCTTGAAGTAGTGGACCTCCTGCTCCTGGGCCCCCAGGGGTCCGGCAAGGGGACCCAGGCTAAGCGGATCGCGTCCGACCACGGGATTCCGCACGTCTCCACCGGTGACATGTTCCGGGCCGCGCTCGCCGCGGGTACCCAGCTCGGCCGTGAGGTGGAGCCGATTCTCGCGGCAGGCGAGCTCGTTCCCGACCAGCTGACGGTGTCGCTGATCCGCGAGCGGCTCGCCGAGAGCGATGCCGCCTCCGGCTTCATCCTCGACGGCTTTCCGCGCAACCTCGCCCAGGCCGACGCGCTCGACGAGATGCTCGCCGGGATCGGCCGCGCGCTCGACGCGATCCTCTACTTCGAGCTTCCCGACACGGTCGCCGTCGAGCGGATGCTCCGTCGGGCCGCCGACGAGGGGCGGGCGGACGATACGCCGGAGACGATCAGGCGGCGACTCGCCATCTACCACGAGCAGACCGAGCCGGTGGTCCACCACTACCGGGCGACCGGCAGGCTCGTGCCGCTGCACGCGAGCCGCGAGATCGGCCAGGTCTACGCCGAGGTCCAGGCGGCGCTCACGGAGCTCGAGGGACGCTCGTGATCGTTCGCAAGAGCCTCGCCGAAATCGAGAAGATGGCGCGCGCCGGCTCGCTCGTCGCCGACACGATCGTGCACGTCGGTGGCGAGCTGCGCCCGGGTGTGACGACAGGTGAGCTCGACAAGCTCGCCGACGCGTTCATACGTGGCCGCGGCGGCGTCCCGACGTCGCAGGGCTACCGCGGCTACCCCGCCGCGATCTGTATTTCCCCGAACGACATGGTCGTGCACGGGATCCCGGGCGCGCACGCCGTGCGTAACGGCGACCTGATCACGATCGACGTGGGGGCAACGCTCGACGGGTACATCGCCGACAGTGCGTTCACCTTCGGCGTCGGCGAGCTCGAACCGGAAGCGGAGCGGCTGCTCGAGGTCTGTCAGGCCGCGCTCTGGGCCGGCATGGAGGAGGCACGGCCGGGCAACCGGGTCGGCGACATCTCCGCTGCGATCCAGGAAAAGGTCGAGGGGGCCGGGTTCTCGGTCGTCCGCAGCCTCGTCGGGCACGGGGTCGGCAAGCACTACCACGAGGATCCGCACATCCCGAACTTCGGCGAGCGCGGGCGCGGCCCACTTCTTTCGGAGGGGATGACGATCGCGATCGAGCCGATGATCACGATGGGTGCCCCCGACGTCTACCTCCATGACGACGAATGGTCGATCTCGACCGTCGACGAGTCGCTCGCGGCCCACTTCGAGCACACGGTCGCGATCACCGCGGCAGGGCCGAGAATCCTCACGACGGCAGAGGAGCGGGTCGCGCTTTCTCTGCTACAGTAAACAGCCGCGCCGCGCGTGGCTGTGCCCTGCTGCGCGTCTGATTCCCCGAGAGAAATGGTAGTCAAGGAAGAGAAGATCGAAGTTGAAGGCGAGGTTGTCGAAGCGCTCCCGAGCACCACGTTTCGGGTGCGGGTCGACGGCGGTCACAGCGTGCTCGCGACGATCTCGGGCAAGATGCGAAAGCACTACATCCGCATCCTCCCCGGGGACAAGGTCAAGGTCGAGCTCTCGGCATACGACCTCACCCGCGGCCGCATCACCTTCAGACACCGCTAGGAAAGAGATCATGAAAGTACGCCCGTCCGTCAAGCCCATGTGTGAGCGCTGCCGAGTGATCAAGCGGCACGGGCGCACCATGGTCATCTGCACCAATCCACGGCACAAGCAAAGGCAGGGCTGAATTGGCACGTATCGCCGGCGTCAACCTTCCGAACCAGAAGCGCCTGGAGATCGGGTTGACCTACATCTACGGGATCGGGCAGCCGACCGCGCGCAAGGTGTGCGCAGCGCTCGGGCTCTCCACCGACCAGAAGATTCGCGATCTCTCCGAGGATGAGGTCACCAAGCTCCGCACGTTCATCGACGCCGAGCTCCAGGTCGAGGGCGACCTCCGCCGCGAGCGCTCCCAGGCGATCAAGCGCCTGAGCGAGATCGGCGCCTATCGCGGCATCCGCCACCGCCGCGCGCTGCCGGTGCACGGCCAGCGCACCAAGACGAACGCCCGCACGCGTAAGGGCCCGAAGAAGACCGTCGGCCGCGGCAAGAAGGCCAAGTAATGGCGCCTCCTCGCAAGGCAGCGGCCGCCCGTGGCCGCACGCGTCGCCGCGTGCGCAAGAACATCGCGATCGGCCAGGCGCACATCAAGACGTCGTTCAACAACACGATCGTCGCCCTGACCGACAAGGAGGGCAACGTGATCGCGTGGGAGTCGGCCGGCTCTGCCGGCTTCAAGGGCTCGCGCAAGTCGACCCCGTTCGCCGCGCAGGTCACCGCCGACTCGTGCGCTCGCAAGGGCATGGAGCACGGGCTGCAGAAGGTCGAGGTCTTCGTCAAGGGGCCGGGCTCCGGCCGCGAGACGGCGATCCGCTCGTTGCAGGCGGCCGGTCTCGAGATCCTCGGCGTCAAGGACGTGACCCCGCAGGCGCACAACGGGGTTCGCCCCCGGAAGCGCAGGCGCGTCTAATGGCCCGCGATCTAGGACCGAAGTGCCGCATCTGCCGCCGGGAGGGCATCAAGCTCTTCCTCAAGGGCGAGCGCTGCCTGACCGAGAAGTGCGCGATCGAGCGTCGCAGCTACCCGCCGGGTGAGCACGGCCGCGGTCGCATCAAGCAGTCCGAGTACCTGCTCCAGCTGCGTGAGAAGCAGAAGGCGCGCCGGTATTACGGCCTGCTCGAGAAGCAGTTCCGCAACTATTACGAGAAGGCGACGCGCGGCACCGGCGCTCCGGGCGAGAATCTGCTCCGGATGCTCGAGACGCGGCTCGACAACGTCGTCTACCGGCTTGGCTTCGCCGGCTCCCGCGCGCAGGCGCGCCAGCTCGTGCGTCACGGCCACTTTCACGTCAACGGCCGTCGCGTGAACATCCCGAGCTTCGGTGTCCGGCCCAACGACATCATCACGATGAAGCCGGGCTCGCAGGGTGCCGAGGCCGTCGTCCGCGACGCAACCGACCTCACCGCCTCCGTCGCACCGTGGCTGCAGGCCGATCACGAGGGCCTCACGGGCAAGGTGCTCAAGTGGCCCGAGCGCGCCGAGATCGACACCCCGGTGCAGGAATCGCTCATCGTCGAGCTCTACTCGAAGTAGCGGCCGCCCGCCGCTCCGAAGGAAAGGAACGAATGGCAACTCGCACGAGCCTGATGGATTTTCAGATCCCGAGGATCAGCCACGAAGAGCTGAACGAGAACCGTGGCGTCTTCTGGATCGAGCCGCTCGACCGCGGCTTCGGTTACACGTTCGGTAACTCACTGCGCCGCGTGCTGCTCTCGTCACTCGAGGGCGCCGCTGTGACCGCCGTCAAGATCGAGGGCGTCGCGCACGAGTTCACGACGCTCCCGGGCGTCCGTGAGGATGTCACCGACATCATCCTCAACCTCAAGAGCCTGATCTGCCTGCTGCACGGCGACTCGCCGGAGATCGAGGTGCATATCGCCAAGAAGGGGTCCGGCGCCGTCACCGCCGCCGACATCCAGGCCCCGGCCGATCTCGAGATCCTCAACCCGGAGCTCGAGCTCGCGCACCTCTCCGACAAGGGCAAGCTCGAGATGACGCTCACGATCGGGCGTGGCCGCGGCTACGTCCCGGCCGAGGGCAACCGCAACCCCGACACCGTGATCGGCGTGATCCCGATCGACGCGATCTTCTCGCCGGTGCGCCGCGTCTCGTACGACGTCGAGGCTGCTCGCGTCGGGCAGCGCACCGATTACGACAAGCTCCGCCTTGACGTCACGACCGACGGGTCGATCGAGCCTCGCGACGCCATCCGCCAGGCGGCCGACGTTCTCATCAGCCAGCTTGCCATCTTCACCGACCTCGATCGGATCGAGGGCTTCGGCGAGACGGCTGCGGATGCTGGTGGTGGCGATGCACCTGCTGCGCACGGGATGGAGAACTTCCCGATCGAGGAGCTCGAGCTCGGCGTTCGCTCGTACAACTGCCTGAAGCGGGTCGGGATCGAAACGATCGGCGACCTGGTCTCCAAGTCGGAGAACGAGCTGGCTGCGATCCCGAACTTCGGCAAGAAGTCGATCGAAGAGGTCAAGGAGACGCTCCAGACGCACGGCCTCAACCTGCGGGGAGACGAATAACCCGATGCGTCACGCTCGCGCAGGGAAGAAGCTGGGCCGCGACAGCGCGCACCGGAAGGCGCTGTATTCGAACCTCGCGGGTGCGCTGATCACGCACGGTCGGATCAAGACGACCGAGGCGAAGGCGAAGGCGGTCAAGCCGTTCGCGGAGAAGATGATCACGCTCGGCAAGCGGGGCGACCTGGCAGCACGCCGTAAGGCGCTCTCGGAGCTTCGTTCGACCGATGTCGTGCACACGTTGTTCGCCGAGGTCGCTCCACGCTTCGCCGAGCGGCCGGGCGGCTACTCGCGGATCGTCAAGCTCGGCCAGCGGCAGGGCGATGCGGCCGAGATGGTCTATCTCGAGCTTGTCGACCACGATCCCGCCGCGCCGCGCTAGCCGGTCGCACCGGCAGTGGTTCTCTCGAAGGCGCGCTTGTCGGCGCGCCTTCGGCGTTTCGCGGGCGGTAACGTCCGCCCGTGGCTCTCGCCGTCGGCCTGCTGCTCGCGCTCCTTCTTCTCGACGCGCCGTGGAGCTGGGCGGCTGTCGTCGTGGGGGCTGGCGTCGAGGTCGCCGAGTCGGTCTTCCTGTTGCGCTGGTCGCGTCGACGGCGCGCCACGGTGGGGGTCGAGGCGCTGGTCGGGCGCCGCGCCGTCGCGGTCACCGATCTTCGCCCGTCGGGCCAGGTGAAGTTCGACGGCGAGCTGTGGCAGGCGCGTTGCGAGGCAGGCGCAGCCGCCGGTGACGCGATGGTGATTCGCCGCATCGACGGGCTCACGCTCGAGGTGGAGCCGGCGTGAAGCTCCGCCTCGAGCTCGAGTACGACGGGAGCGCGTTCCGTGGCTGGGCACGGCAGCCTGGCCTGCGGACGGTCGAGGGAGCGGTGAGCGACGCACTGAGGGCGCTCTATGCCTCCTACGACGAGCTCGTGGTCGCGGGCCGCACCGACACGGGCGTGCATGCGACGGGGCAGGTGGCGAGCGTGATGGTCTCAGGAGGGCCGCCGCCGGCCCGTGCGGTAGCCGCTCTGAACACCGTGCTGCCCGAGGATGTCGCCGTTGTCGCTGTAGCGGAGGTGCCGCCCGAGTTCAGCGCGCGCTACTCGGCGGTCGGTCGCAGCTACCGCTACCGAGTCCTGCGCCGGCGCAACCGCTCGCCCTTCGAGGCGGGCCGAGCCCTCTTCTGGCCGCGCCCGGTCGACCTCGACGCGCTCGCCGCTTCGGCCGCCCTCCTACCAGGCAAGCATGATTTCCGTGCGTTCACACCGGCGATCACGGAGCACCGTTCGTTCGTCCGTGAGGTGAAGGTGGCCGGGTGGGAGGAGTGCGGTGACGAGCTTCAGTTCACGATCACCGCCAACAGCTTTCTGCGGCATATGGTGCGCACGCTCGTCGGGACGATGCTGGAACGGCCACCGGGTGAGCTCGCCGCTCTCCTCGAGGGACGTGACCGCGCGGACGCCGGCGCGACCGCCCCGCCGTGGGGCCTCTACCTGGAGCGAGTCCACTACTGAGCTTGCGAGTGCCAGGCACGAGCCGTGGACGTTGCGGCCTCGTCGGCGCGAGACGTGGCTGAGGGACTGTCCCTCGGATCGTCTGCCGGGAACGGGTGGGCGCCCCGCTACGATCGCGCCGTGCGCTTCTCCGTCGTCCTCTTCGACCTCGACGGCACGCTGATCGACTCCGGCGCGATCATCCTCGCCTCGATGCGGCACGCCACGGCGACCGTGCTCGGCCGTGAGATCCCCGAGGCGGAGCTGATGGCAGCGGTTGGCGGCCAGGGCTTGCTCGAGCAGATGCGCGCGTTCGACGAGGCCAGGGTGGAGGAGCTCGTTCGCGTGTACCGCGAGCACAACGAGCCGCTCCATTCCACCCTCGAGGCGTGTCGCGGGATCCTCGATGTGCTGCCGCGGATCGCCGTCCGGCGCCGGCTGGGGATCGTCACGGCGAAGCGGATCGAGACGGTGCGGCTCGCGTTCGCAACGCTGCCGGGTCTCGAGGAACATTTCGAGGTCGTCGTCGGCTCCGAGCAGACCGAACGTCACAAGCCGTACCCCGACCCGATCCTTCACGCGCTGGACGCTCTCGGCGCCTCGCCGCAGGACGCGGCTTACGTCGGCGACTCACCGTTCGACATCCGGGCGGCGAAAGCGGCAGGCACGCACGCGATCGCGGTGACGTGGGGCGGCATCCACTCCGAGGAGATCCTCGCCCGAGAGCTTCCCGACGCGATCGTCCACGATGCGGGGGAGCTCATTGCGGCCCTCTGACCGCGTCGAAGAGCTCCGGCGGGTGCTCGAGCATCATCTGTACCGCTACCACGTCCTCGACGAGCCGGAGATCTCCGACGCCGAGTACGACCGGCTGTTCGACGAGCTGAAGCAGCTCGAGGAAGAGCACCCCGAGCTCGCGAGTGAGAACTCACCGACGCGGCGGGTCGGAGCCGCCCCCTCGGACAAGTTCCGCAAGGTCGACCACATCGCGCCGATGGGGTCGCTCGAAAAGGTGACGACCGACGAGGCAATCGTGAAGTGGGCGGAGGACGTGCGCAAGCGGCTCGACTCCGACGAGCCCGTGGCGTACGTGATCGAGCCGAAGATCGATGGCTCCGCGGTCTCGCTCGTGTACGAGCGCGGGCGCTTCGTGCGAGGAGCGACCCGCGGCGACGGCCGGCGCGGGGAGGACGTGACCCCGAACCTCCGCACGATCCGCTCGATCCCACTCACGCTTCAGAGCGACGTGCCGGAGCTCCTCGAGGTGCGCGGCGAGGTCTATTTCCCGCTCACCCAGTTCGCCCGCGTGAACGAGCAACTCGCGGCGGCGGGCAAGAAGACGGCACCGAACCCGCGCAACGCGGCCGCCGGCTCGCTCCGCCAACTCGACTCGCGGATCACCGCCGAGCGCAAGCTCGCGATCTGGGTCTACGGCACCGGCGTCAGCGAGGGTGTGGCACCCGCCACGCACTTCGAGACGTTGGCGTGGCTGCGGGAACGCGGCTTCCGCACGAACCCGCACACCGAGCGCTTCGAGACGGTCGAGGAGGTCGCGGAGGCTTGCCGGGTGTGGGAGACGAGGCGCGCCGAGCTCGACTACGAGATCGATGGGATCGTGATCAAGGTCGACTCGTTCGACCAGCAGCAGCGGCTCGGCGCGCTGCACGAGCGTCCGCGCTGGGCGCGTGCGTTCAAGTGGGCCCCGCTCACGGCGCAGACGACGCTCCACACGATCGCGATCCGCGTCGGCCGGACCGGGGCGCTCAACCCCTGGGCGATTCTCGAGCCGGTCGAGGTCGGCGGCGTCACCGTTTCGCGCGCGACGCTCCACAACGAGGAAGACATCAATCGGAAGCAGATTCGTGAGGGCGATCTCGTGGTCGTCCAGCGCGCCGGCGACGTGATCCCGCAGATTGTCGGCCCCGCCGGCCCGCACCGTCCCGGCACGAAGGAATTCCGGATGCCGCTTGCGTGCCCGCTCTGCGGGGCGGAGATCGTCAAGCCGGAGGGTGAGGTGATGCACCGCTGCCCCAACCGAGCGTGTCCCGCGCGGGGGCTCGAGACGCTGATCAACTGGGTGAGCGCAGCGATGGACATCGAAGGCGTGGGGGAGCAGTTCGTGCGGCGCCTCTGGGACCTCGGGCTCCTTCGGTCGATGCCCGACCTCTATCGGCTGGCCAAGGAGCAGCTGCTCCAGCTCGATGGGTTCCAGGAGCGCTCCGCGACGAACGTGCTCGCCTCGATCGACGCCTCGAAGTCACAGCCTTTCTCACGCGTCCTCTTCGGCCTGAACATTCCCGATGTCGGCTGGGTCACAGCCCAGAGCCTCGCGCGCGCCTACGGCACGATCGACCGCCTGCTCGAGGCGAGCCCGGAGGAGATCCAGGAAGTGGACGGGATCGGCCCTGACCGGGCCGAGTCGATCGCCGAGTGGCTCGCCGACGAGCAGAACCGCACGCTCGTCGAGGAACTGCGCACGCTTGGCCTCACGTTCGAGGTGGGGGAGGGTGAGCGACCGATCGAGGGCCCGCTCACCGGCTCGCAGTACGTGATCACGGGCACGCTCGAGAGCTTCACCCGCGATGCGGCGGCGGCGGCACTCCAGGCGCTCGGGGCGAAGGTGTCCGACGGCGTCTCGAAGCAGACGACCGGTGTCGTCGTGGGCGAGAGCCCCGGCACGAAGGTCGCGAAGGCGGAGAAGGCCGGCGTCCCGCTCCTGACCGAGGCTGACCTGAAGCGGTTACTAGCGCGCTAACGCAATTGCGAAGCGATCCTGAGCGGTGCGTGCCCACCAGGTGCTCACCGGACGGCCGTTGTGTACGACCGCGAAGGCGTAGCGATCGCGAACGAATCCCGACAGGGCCGAAGAGGAGTTCGTCGTGCCGGTCTTCGCCACCACGAGCCCCCTGGCGGGAGCGCTCTCCATCCGATCCTCGAGCGTCCCGTCGACACCCGCGACCGCGAGTGAGGCGACGAACGGCTCGCGGATGGCCGGGTCGGTGTAGGCGACCTCGAGGAGACGGACGAGCGACGCGGCAGTGAGCCGGTCGAGCTGCGAGAGGCCCGAGCCGTCCGCAAGCCGCACACCCACGAGCGGCACGCCGGCAGCGACAAGGGAGGCGCGAACGACGGCCACCCCGGCCGCGGTCGAACCGACGCCACCCGTCTGCGCGCCAAGCGACTTGACGAGCATCTCGGCGGTGAAGTTGTCGCTCTCGCGGCCCATGAAGCGGACGATCTCGCGCAGCGGCCGCGACAGATGGGCCGCGATCGGGAGCGCGTCGGGCCCCGCCGCGCCAACGCGACTCCGCTTCGCGACCGCGACGCCCGCCCGCTCGAGGGCCTGACGGAAGAGCGAGGCGGCGGCGAGCGCAGGACTGCGAGGTGTTCGGCCGAGATACTTGCCGCGCTCGGCGACGAGCGCCGAGAGCGGCGGTGACTCCTCGATGTAGAACGACGCCTTCCAGCCTGGCCCGGTACGCAAGGGATCGAAGTACGACTCGTCGCCGAGCACCGCCCCTGTGACGCGGTCGACGCCCGACTCACGCACCTGGGCGGCCAGGTCGTCCAGGTCGGCGAACTCCAGCGAGGGGTCACCGAAGCCCTTCAGCACGAGGTCGCCGCGCCAGATCGCCCCGTCGAGGGCTCCGGCCCCGAGCACCTCCGTCGAGAACCGAAAGCGCGGCCCGAGCTCCTTGAGCGCCGCGTAGGCGACGGGCAGCTTCTCGTTCGATGCGGGAAGCAGCGCGAGCGTCGGATTGCGTGAGAAGACGACCTTGCCGGTTCGAAGATCGAGCGCGACCGCGGCCGAACGGGTGTGGTCGATGTGCGGAACGGCGAGCGCGCTCGCCAGACGCAGCGTGAGCGGCGAGCCGGCGGCGACCGGCGCGAGCATGAGCGCGACGGCGACCAGCAGGGCGAGGAAGGATGGGCCGCGACCGGCTGGAAGATGGGCCGGACGGCCCATGTCGTCGCGTTGCCAGGCTTGGAGAATCGCCAACGGATGACCGCCGCCACGGGCCCTGACCTGACCTCGTTCCTGGACGAGGTGCAGGCGCTCCTCGCCGCGCCGGCGGGGCGGCGTCGAGCTGCGCTCGCCCGGGTCGAGCACACGCTCACCTCGGGCTACGCGCATGCGCTCGGTCTCGAGGCGGAGCGCCTGCGGCTCGAGCGCAGGCTGCTCGTTGCGGCGGAGGCCGGTGACAGCGGCGAGGTGATCGCCGCTACCCGGAACATGGCGTCGACGGACACCGCGCTCGCCCACCTTCGCGGCCTCCTTTCGACCCTGCGTAGCCACGGGTTCGACCGCCGGCCCGCCCGCTAGACGATCCCGCTCCGGACGGCCACCACGGCCGCCTGAATGCGGTTGTCGATCTGGAGTTTCATCAGGATGTTCGAGATGTGATTCTTGACCGTCTTCGGGCTGATGTGCAGGTCGCCGGCGATGTGGGCGTTGTCCTTGCCGTTGGCGATCAGCTTCAGTACCTGGATCTCCCGGTCGGAGAGCTCGGAGCGGATCAGCGCCGCCGTCTCGGGCGCCGCGGTCGTCGCGCGGACGTGCTGGAGCACCTTGCCAGCGATGTGCGGCGAGATCAGCGACTCGCCCACCGCCGCCGCTCGGATGCCGCGCATCAGATCCTGAATCGAGGAGTCCTTGAGCAAGTAGCCGCAGGCGCCGGACAGGATCGCGTCCATCACGTCCTGCTCCTGATCGGAGATCGTGAGCACGACGACGCGGGTGAGCGGCGCCGTCCGGTTGATGTGGCGGGTCGCCTCGACGCCGCTCATGCCCGGCATGTTCAGGTCCATGACGACGACGTCGGGCGCGTCGTCGCGGACGAGGCGCAGCGCGTCCGCCCCACTGTTCGCCTCGCCGACGATCGCGACCCCGCCTTGCTCCTCCAGCAGGTTGCGTAGGCCGGTACGGAACAGGTCGTGGTCGTCCACGAGCAGCACTCGAATGCGCTCTGTCTCCGCTGTCCGTTCGTCGAAGGCCTGGCCGGTCAATGGATCGTGACCGTCACCGTACGGCGCCCCCATTGGAGTGCCTGGGCCGTTGTCGGGAACCAGAGGTCGATGATCGCACCCTGGACAGCGCTGCCGGTGTCGGCGGCGACGGCCTCGCCGTAGCCGGGGACGGTCAGCCGCGAGCCGAGTGGGATCACGGCCGGGTCGACGGCGATCACACCCCACCCGACGGGGAGCCCGGTCGCGGTGCGGCCCGGGAGGCTATAGCCGGTTGCTTCCACGACGAGCGTCCTGCCGCCGCCGGCGGCCGGCGTCGTCTCGGGCGCCCTCGGCGTGATCGCTGCGGCGGCGTCCGCCACCGGTGCAGGTGCCGGAGCCTCGGGCGTCAGGATGCGTGCTTTCGCCTCGGCTTCGCGTACGGTCACCTCGAGGGTCGCGAGTTGGCGCGCCGTGATGCGTCGCTCGTGTTGCAGGCGCTCGACGTAGGCGCTGCGCTCGGCTGCGGCAGACTCGAGCGACGCGGCGCTCGAGGCTGCCGATCCGGCGAGTCGCCGTAGCTCGGCCTCGCGAGCAGTGAGCCGGGAGGTCGTCACCTTCAGCCGGGTCGACGCGGTGCGGACCTGCGCGACGATATGGCGGCTCTGTCCGACCGCGCTCTCGATCGCGTCGAGACCGGTCAGCGCCGCATCGAGCGACTCGGCGCCGAGGAGCACAGCGAGTGGGTCGGCCTGACCGTTCTCGTAGACGGCGCGGACCAGGTCGCCGAGGCGCCGCTGCGAGCCGGCGAGCGCTTGTTCGGCGAGCTTCAGATGCCGCCGCGTCGCGACGCGCTCGGCGGCGACCGCGTCGCGTTCTGCACTAACGCGAGCGAGCTCGGAGCGGGCCGCGCCGAGGCGGGTGCGCAGCGCATAGAGCGTGAGCACGGCGCTCGAGGAGCGCTTCGCAAGCACCGCCTCGCGAGCCGTGAGCGTCACAGCTCGGGCCGGCTGGCCGTTCGTCGAGTCCGCCCCACTCGAACCGGGCAGCAGGGCGGCGCCAACCGCTCCCGCGCAGACGGCTGCGAGAAGCGCCGCAGGCTTCGTCGTTCCTCTCCGCACGAGGCGGGGACCGTACCACAGGCGAGGGTTTGTGCACGCCCCGCCGAGCCTAGAAGCTCCCATTTTTGGCTTGTCCACGGTTGACGGGCATCCGAAGACCCTGCTAGGCTCCTATGCTTGTGACGGTCCGCAGCCCCCATGGGGCGCCACCGCGAATGCCGACGGGGAGACGCGTATCCGTTCGGTGACGCGAAAAGCGCCGGTCCTCCTGAGCGCGCTTCTGGTGGCGATCAGCCTCGCGGCGGGCTCGGCGGACGCCGACCCGACGATCGGCCAGAAGCGATCCCAGGCTGAGGACGTCCTGAGTCAGATCCAGGCGATCGACTCGCAGCTCGCGCGTTCGATCGAGGCGTTCAACGCGGCGAACGTGCGGCTGGCCCGGATCGACGCGGAGCGGAAGTCGAACGCGCACCACCTCGTGCTGGCGAGCTCGTCGCTCGCCAATGCACAGGTGAACCTCGAGCAGCGCCTCTTCGCGCTCTACACGGGCGGTCAGCCCTCGTCGGTGCTCGAGGTGCTGCTCGGCGCGAAGTCGCTCGACGAGGTGTTGAGCCGGCTCGACAATGTCGAGCAAGTGTCCAATCAGGACGCACGGGTGTTGCACGAGGTGAAGGCGTTCAGGGCCGAGGTCAAGAACCGCAAGGCACGCCTCGAGCGGGCCCGGCGCGAGCAGGCCCGGCACGTCGCGGAGCGTGCCGCGCAGAAGCAGTCCGTCGAGTCGCAGCTTGCGAAGCGGCAGGCGATGCTCGCCTCGATCAAGGACGAGATCGCGCAGCTCCAGGCGGCCGAGCAGCTTCGTCAGCGGAGCCTCGTCGCCCAGGCGAAGGCCCGGCTCGCCAGTCAGAGCAGCCGGCCCGCCGCTCAAAGCTCGCCGACGACCCTCTCGTTCGGCGGCTCGATCGCCTCGCCCGACGACGGTTCGGGGACGCCCGCCCCCCCGGCGCGCTACGGCGGTGCAGTCGGGATCGCGATGCAGTACCTCGGCACGCCCTACGTTTGGGGCGGGGCGTCGCCCGGCGGCTTCGATTGCTCCGGCTTCATCATGTACGTCTACGCCCAGCTGGGAGTCTCGCTGCCACATAACGCGGCGATGCAGTACGGCTCCGGCTCGCCCGTTGCGAAGTCGGATCTCGAGCCCGGCGATCTCGTCTTCTTCGACGGCCTGGGTCACAACGGGATGTACATCGGTGGTGGACAGTTCATCCACTCGCCGCATACCGGCGACGTCGTCAAGATCTCGAGCCTCTCGGACTACTGGTACTCCCGCACGTGGGTCGGAGGCCGCAGGCTCTAGCTCGCTCCCGCGGTCGCGCGAGCGGCTCAGTCGTAGAGCGACGCGAGTTCGCTCGCGAAGTGCTCGGCGCACACGCGGCGCTTCAGCTTCAGCGTCGGTGTGATCTCCCCCTGCTCGAGCGAGAAGTCGCGCGGCAGGATCACGAAACGCTTGATCTGCTCGTAGCGTGAGCGGTCGCCGTTGACGCCGTCGACGACCTCCTGGATGAGCGCCTTGACCTGTGAGTCGGCGGCGAGCGCGCCTGGATCGGGGTCGATCCCACGGGCGGCCGCCCACTTGCCGATCTCGTCCGGGTCGAGCGTGATCGCAACCGCGACATAGGGTTTGCGGTCACCGACGACGAGCGCCTGAGAGACGTATTTCGACGCCTTGAGGTCGTTCTCGAGGTTCTGCGGAGCGACGTTCTTGCCGCCCGCGGTGACCAGGATGTCCTTCTTGCGGTCGGTGATCGTCACATAGCCGTCGGCGTCGATCTGGGCGATGTCACCGGTGAGCAGCCAGCCGTCGCCGCGCAGCACCTCGGCGGTGGCCTGCGGATCCTTGAAGTAGCCGGCGAAGACCGTGTCGCTGCGGATCAGCAGTTCGCCGTCCGCTTCGAGCCGCAGTTCGACACCGTGCAGCGCCTTGCCGACCGTGCCGAAGCGGAATGCGTCGGGCCGGTTCGTCGTCGCTGCGGTCGTGCACTCGGTCAGCCCGTAGCCCTCGACGATCAGGATGTCGAGCGCGTGGAAGAACTCCGCGATCTCCTGCGCGAGCGGCGCGCCGCCTGAGATGCCGAGCCGTAGGCGTCCGCCGAGCCGGGCCTTCACCTTCGAGTAGACGAG
This sequence comes from Gaiellaceae bacterium, assembly GCA_046596415.1. GTDB lineage: Bacteria > Actinomycetota > Thermoleophilia > Gaiellales > Gaiellaceae > JBKJML01. The sequence goes on from JBKJML010000271.1 coordinate 20,302, forward strand.
CCGGTCGGCGACCCGGTGGCGCAGCGCGAGCCAGCGGGGAAGCTCTCGCTGTGCGGCGCGCAAGGCGCTGGCCTCGCGGCCGACGCGGAGCGCCCACTCGATCAGCTTCCGTTTCGCACCGGTCTCCTCGTCGAAGCGCGCGACGACGCCGGAGTGGATCTTCTCGTAGACCCGCGGCACGCTCGGGAACACCGTCGGGCGCACGCTGACCAGCGCCTCCGCCGCCTGGAGCGGGTCGGGCAGGAAGGCGACCGTGAAGCCGACGTAGGGGCCTGCGAGATGCATGAGGCGGCCGAAGTTGTGCGCGAGTGGCAGGTAGAGCAGCATCGTGTCGCCGACGCCGATGAACTGCGGCATCTCGTCCACCTTCGCCGCCATCGCGTAGTAGTGGCGGTGCCGGATCATGCAGGCCTTCGGCGGCCCGGTCGTCCCGGAGGTGTAGATGTAGGTAAAGAGGTCATCCTCGGAGACCGCGTTCGTGGCGGCGTCGAGCGCGCCCGGGTGGACGGCGGCGTGGGCGCGGCCGGCCTCCTCGAGTGCCGGGAGGTCGGCGAACTGGAGCAGGTGCTGCACACGCGGGAGCGCGGCGCGCTCGGACTCGACCTTTGCCAGCTGCGCGGCGTCTTCGCCGAGGACGCCGATCGCCTCCGAGTGGCCGAGAATATAGGCCGTGTCCTTCGGCGAGCTGTTGGCGTAAATCGGCGCCGCGATCGCGCCGATCGCTGCCAGCGCGAAGTCGAAGAGGGCCCACTCGACCCGGGTCGAGCCGAGGAGTGCGAACGTGTCGCCGCGCCGGACGCCGAGCGCGAGCAGGCCGTTCGCGATTCGATCGACGCGCACCGCCGCCGCCTCCCACGAGACCTCGCTCCAGCCGCTGCCGTCCTGCACGAGGTAGGCGGGAATCTCGAGCCGCCGTGCCACCGCATCGCGCCAGAGGCGACCGATCGTCCGGTCGGCGCCCGTCGAGGGCGCTGCAGGAAGCGGGGTGAGGGCGGTCGTCTCGCTCATGGTTTCGGTCTCCAGATCGTACTCGCGCGCGTCGAAAGAAGGGAAGCGCGGCAGAAGGGAGAAACTGCCCGGTCCTCTAGACTTTTCGGCCCACTACAATTGGACGGTCATGCGTACCACCTGGAACGGCTCACTCAGCTTCGGTCTGGTTAACATCCCGGTGGGGCTCGCGCCCGCCACGAAGCCGGCTGCCCGCCAGTCGGACGTCTCGTTCCGTCTCCTGCATCGCGAATGCCAGACGCCGATCCGTCAGAAGCGGTTCTGCCCCACGCACGAGCGCGATGTCGAGGCCGACGAGATCGTCAAGGGTCTGGAGGTTTCGAAGGGACAGTTCCTGATCGTCGAGGAGGCTGAGCTCGAGGCGCTCGCCAAGCACGACGACTCGCGTTCGATCGAGATCAGCCGCTTCGTCGACCTGGCCGAGGTCGATCCGGTCTTCTTCGACCGCACCTATTTCCTCGTGCCCGCTGCTGCTGCCGCGGCTCGTCGCCCGTACGTCTTGCTGCTGAACGCGATGCGCGAGACGCAGATGGCGGCGCTCGGCCGCTTCGTGCTGGCCGGCAAGGAGAAGCTCTGCCTGATCCGCGCCAAGGGAGACGCGCTGGCGCTCGAGACGCTGTTCGTCGCCGAGGATGTCAACTCGCAGGCCGAGATCGGCGAGGCTGTCGCAGAGGCCGAGGTGAAGGCGCCTGAGCTGGAGCTCGCGCGTCAGGTGATCGCGAGCCTCACGGGTGAGTTCGACCCGGCCGAGCTCCGCAGCGAGTACCGCAGCAACCTGCGCGCCATGCTCGAGGCGAAGCTGGCGGGCGAAGAGCTCGCCGTGCCGGAGCCGGTCTCCGAGTCGCCTGCGGTCGACCTGATGGAAGCGCTTCGGCTCAGCGTGGCCGCCGCGAAGCGGGCACGCACACCGACGGCGACTGCCAAGCAGGCCGCGCGGCCGAAGCGCTCAGCCGCGCACTAGGGCTCGATCAGCTGCACCGCGGACTGAGCCGCCCCTTCAGGGGTGTTGGCGCGTTCGGGATCTGCGCGAGCGGATCCCGAACTTGCGCAGAAAAACGACCCAGGCGGCGGAGCCGCCCCTTCAGGGGTGTTGGCGCGTTCGGGGTCTGCGCGAGCGGATCCCGAACTTGCGCAGAAAAATCAGTGCGCTTGGGGCAATGCTCCCAGCGCCTGGAGCTGCGCCTGGAAGAGGGTCTTGTCGATCTTGCCCTGGTAGATCGGCACGCCTTCCTCGACGCACACGCGGATGATCTCCTCGCGCTCGAGGCCGAGCTCGTCCGAGAGCTCTTCGGGAGTGAGGTGGTTTGCCATTGCCGTTCCTCCGATCCGATGAAATGGAAAAGCCCGCTGGCGCAGTGCGCTCAGGCGGGCTCGGTCATCCCTCGCTGGATTGTGTGTGCGGGAATCAACGGGCCCGCCTCCCGAAATCCTTCATACGCCTGGAAGGATACGTTGCGCGGATGACGGCCGCAACGACACCCATCACCTTCTCGGAGCACGAGACGAGTTCCGCAGGTGCGCGCGTCCGCTACCTCGTCGGGGGCGACGGCGATGCGCTGATCCTCGTGCACGGTCTCGGCGGGGCGGCCGAGAACTGGGTCGAGCTGGCGCCCGACCTGGCGCGCCGGTATCGCGTACTCGTGCCCGATCTGCCCGGGCACGGCCGGTCCGAGCCTGTCAGGGGTGCCACTCAGCTCGGCGTGTATGCCGACGCCGTGTACGCCGCGGCCGCGGCCGCGGGGGTCGAGCGGGCCGTGGTCGTGGGGCACTCGCTCGGCGGCGTTGTTGCGCTGCGGCTCGCGCTCGAGCGGCCCGCGCTCGTGCGGGGGCTCGTGCTCTGCTCGCCGGCGGGGATCACGTCGTCGTCGCGGCGGGCGCGCATTGTGATCACCGTCACGGCGGCCCTCAGCCCCGGCCGCCTCGTGGCGCCGTTTCGTTATCGGCTCGCCCGCCGCCCCTGGTACCGCAGTGTCGTTTTCGGCCGCTATTTCGCCTCCGACGCAGCTGCACTCTCGCCTCGCGCGACGATCGGCTTCCTCGACGGGACGGCGCGCCACACCGACATGCGCGGCGCCGGTCGTGCGCTCGTCGACGGCGACGCGCGCCTGGAGCTGGAGGGGGTTCAGACGCCGTCGCTCGTGCTCTGGGGAGCGCGCGACACCCAGCTCCCGCTCGACGATGCCTTCGAGTACACCCGGCGGCTTCGGGGCCGGCTGCGCGTGATTGCCGACTGCGGCCACCTCGCGATCGGCGAGCGCCCCGATGCGTGCCTCGACGCGATCGAGTCGTTCGTCGTGGGTCTCTAAGCGCTCGAGTCAGACTCTTAGACCGGGTTTTCGACCTCGATGTAGCTCCAGTCGAGCTCGAAGCGCTCGGCGAGCGTGCGCGCGAGCGCCTGGACACCGAGTCGCTCGGTCGCGTGGTGCCCGGCGGCGACGAAATGGATTCCGAGCTCGCGGGCGGTGTGGAGGCTCGGCTCCTCGGGCTCGCCCGTCAGGAAGACGTCGAAGCCTTCGTGGGCAGCCTGGATCAGGTCGTAGCCCGAGCCGCCGGTCGAGATCGCAACTCGCTCCACAAGCTTCGGCCCGTGCGCGAAGACGAGCGGCTCCCGGTCGGTGACCCGGCGAATCCGGGCGATCAGCTCATCGATCGCGAGCGGCTCCGCGAGGCGACCGGCGAGGCCGACGCCGCCGAACTCCCCCTCACGCTCGACGCCGAGCTCGCGGGCGAGCGAGGCGTTGTTGCCGAGCTCCGGGTGCGCGTCGAGCGGCAGGTGGTAGGCGAGCAGGGTCACATCGCCGCGGAACAGGGCCTCGAGCCGGCCGCGTTGGCGGCGGTCGACGACGAGTGGCTCGTTCCGCCAGAACAGGCCGTGGTGGACGATCAGGAGCTGGGCACCGGCCTCGACGGCGCGGTCGAAGAGCGCGAGTGATGACGAGACGCCGCAGGCGAGCTGCGTCACCTCCTCCGCGCCGAGCACCTGGAGCCCTGGCGGCCCGTACTCCGGGAACCGGGACACCTCGAGCAGGGCGTCGGCGTAGGCAACGATCTCGTCCCGGTGGGCCATAACGCGATTCTAGGTTGCTGGCGGCTCCTGTCCGGCCGCCGGGTTGAGAAACTCGACCGACGACGCCACCACCTCGACCGCCGTGCGCCGCCGTCCCTCCTCCTCCCACGAGTGGGAGCGAAGCCGCCCGTCGATCGCGACCCGCCTGCCCTTGGCGAGGAAGCGGTCACAGCTGTCGGCGACGCGATTCCAGCACGCAACACGCACGAAGTCGGCGCGGTCCTCCTTACCCGGACGGTCGACCGCGAGCAGGAAGCTCGCCACCTTCCGCTCCTCGCCGAGCTCGCGGAGCTCGACGTCCGATGCGAGATTGCCGATCAGGGTCACGCTGTTCACCACGGGCCTCCTTGGTCGCCTGCCTGGACGGTAGGACGGAAAGGCGCGCGGGAGAGTGCCGCGATCGTGTCGAAGTCGCTACCCTTGAGGCCCTCGGGGTGTGGCGCAGCCTGGTAGCGCGCTCCGTTCGGGTCGGAGAGGCCCGCGGTTCAAATCCGCGCACCCCGATCGAGGCGCGGGGGAAGCCGACGGCTCCCCCCGCGCCGCTATTCTCGGTCCGTGCTGCGAGCGGTCCTCTTCGACGTCGATTTCACGCTCTCGCGGCCGGGGCCGGAGCTCGGGCCGGAGGGGTATCGCAAGCTCGGTGAACGGCACGGCCTGGAGCTCGATCCGGGACGCTTCGACGCCGCGCGCGACGCCGCGGTGCGGGGGCTCCAGCAGCATCCGGACTTCGCACACGACGAGGAGCTCTGGGTCGCGTTCACCGAGCGGATCGTCCGCGGCATGGGCGGTGACGCCGACGGCGCGCGAGCCTGTTCGGTGGAGATCGTCGCGCTCTGGACGCGCCACGAGAGCTTCACGCTCTACGACGACGTCCTGCCCGTGCTGGCCGTTCTCCGAGCCGGCGGACTGAAGCTCGGGCTGATCTCGAACGGCGAGCGCGACCTGGACGAGTTCGTCGTCCATCATCGCCTCGACGTCGACGTGGCCATCGGCTCACGCGCCTTCGGGCGGATCAAGCCACATCCATCGATCTTCCACGCGGCGCTCGGGCCGCTCGGAGTGGAGCCCGGCGAGGCGGCCATGGTCGGCGACTCGCCCGAGGACGACATCGAGGGCGCGCGCGGGCTCGGCATGCGCGGAATCCTGCTCGACCGTGACGGCCGCTACCCCGACGAGCCGGACCGGATCGGCGACCTGCGCGAGCTACCGGCCGCGTTGGCGCTTGTCCGTTAGCAGCGGTCGGTGCGTGGGCACCGGCGGAGCACGACGACGGTCGGCAGGCTGCGGCGCCAGGTGAGCCGGATCCGCAGCGCAGCCGTGTTGTTCGTGTAGTCGAGCTCCTCGATCAGCTCGTCGTCGTTCGTGCTGTGGACGAGCACGTAGTCGCCGGCGGGAACGCCGGCGAGCGAGAGGTTCTGGCCGTGGAAGTTCGCCGGGTAGCGGTCGGTGTAGCCGATCGATGTCCCCTGCTCGACGCGCAGCAGCCCCGGGTCGCCCTGGCCGCAGTTGTCGAGGTAGCGCGGGCCGGAGAAACCCTGCACGCGAGCGGCCGCGAGGCCCCAGTGGTCGGCGAGGCAGAAGCCGATCTTGCGGTCACTGACGACGAGCGAGAAGTCGTCGGCGCGGCGCAGGGCGAAGCGGTCGAAGCGCATCAGGTGCCAGTGCAGGTGCGGCGGTGCGACCGTGTAGTGGAGCCGGCCGATGCGCGGGTAGGTGCGCCTGCTCCCGTCGGAGAGGTGGACGAGTTGACTCGCGATCATCGGTGCGCGGCGCGTCGGCCGGGCGGCGCGGATGTGGAGCGGGCCGCGTCCGACGTTGTCCACCTTCGAGATGAAGCCGAGCCGCCAGCCGTCGTCGAAGCGCGACAGGACGAGGCCGCTCGGCAGGCGCTGCTCGAGGTCCGGCAGGAGCTCGCGCGGCCCGGTCGCAGGTGTCCCCGAGTCCTGCGTCTTCTGCGGCCACACGCCGTCGGCGCCGATCTCCGTCACCACAACGCTGCCGTCGGCGCTCCAACGCGGCGCGACCTGCTCGGCCGGCCCTTTCGCAACGAGCAGCGCCGCGCC
>JBKJML010000001.1:0-17587 GCA_046596415.1 Gaiellaceae bacterium
AACGTCACGCTGATCTTCTCGCTCGAACGCCACGCAGCGGTCGCCGAGGCCTACCTACGCGGGCTCGAGCGGCTCGTCGCGGGCGGCGGCGATCCGTCGAGGGTCGCCTCTGTCGCGAGCTTCTTCATTTCACGTGTCGATACCGAGGCCGACAAGCTCCTCGTGGCTCTGAGCCACGAGGAGCTGGCGGGGAAGCTCGCGATCGCGAACGCGAAGCTCGCCTACGAGCACTACCAGGAGGTGTTCTCCGGCGAGCGGTGGGAGTACCTCGCGGCGAAGGGCGCGACGGCGCAGCGCTGCCTTTGGGCCTCCACCTCGACGAAGAATCCGAAGTACCGCGACGTGATGTACGTCGAGGAGCTGATCGGACCCGACACCGTGAACACGATGCCGGCCGAGACGATCGTCGCCTTCCAGGATCACGGCGAGGTGCACGACACGCTGACGAAGGACGTCGACGGTGCGCGGAAGCTGCTCGCCGCCCTGACGAAGGCGGGCGTCGACTACGACGACGTCGTCGAGACACTCGAGGCGGAAGGGGTGCAGAAGTTCGCCGACTCGTTCACGGAGCTGCTCGACGGCATCCGTGCCAAGCGCGGCGAGCTCGCCACGGCATGAGCGCCTCGCTCGTCGAGCGCATCTGGGCGCGAGACGCGTCGGTCTGGACGTCCTCCGGTGAGGAAGCCTGGCTCGGGTGGCTCGACGAGCCGGCCCGGATGCGCGCGCTCGTACCCGAGCTCGTGGCGTTCGCCGGGGCGACGGTCGAGGAGTTCGACAGCGTGGTCCTGCTCGGCATGGGCGGCTCGAGCCTGGCGCCCGAGGTACTGCGCCGGAGCTTCGGCGTCGAGTCGCTGCACGTCCTGGATACAACGCATCCTCAAGCGATCCGGCGGCTCGAGGCGTCGCTCGACCTCGAACGCACGCTCTTCGTCGTCTCCTCGAAGTCCGGCTCGACGCTCGAGACGCGCTCGCATCTCGACCACTTCTGGGAGCGGACGAACGGGCGCGGCGCTTCGTTCGCGGCCGTCACCGACCCCGGCTCCGACCTCGACCGGACGGCGCGTGAACGCCGCTTTCGGGCCGTCTTCGCAGGCGTCCCCGAAATCGGCGGCCGCTATTCGGCTCTCTCGCCGTTCGGTCTCGTACCCGCGGCGCTGATGGGCATCGAGCTCGAGCGACTGCTCGACCGTGCGGTCGAGCTGGCCGACGCCTGCCGGCTCGACGAGGGGAATCCGGGCTTCGAGCTCGGCAGCGAGCTCGGCGAGCGCTGGCACGAGGGCCGCGACAAGGTGTGCATCGACGAGACGCCCGGCAGCTTCGGCCTCTGGGCCGAGCAGCTCATTGCGGAATCGACCGGCAAAGACGGCAAGGGTCTCGTCCCGGCACCGGGCGAGAGCCCGGCCGGGCCCGACCGCCAGCGGGGCGAGGTGCGCCTCCCCGACGCCTACGCGCTCGGAGAGGAGTTCTTCCGCTGGGAGTTCGCGACCGCCGTCGCAGGTCACCTGCTCGGCATCAACCCGTTCGACCAGCCGAACGTCCAGGCCGCGAAGGACAAGACCGCCGAAGTGTTGGTGGCCGGCGAGCCGAACCTCGAGCCCGACGGTTCGGTCGACGAGCTGCTCGCCTCGGCGCGGGAGGGCGACTACGTCTGCATCCAGGCGTTCATCGATCCTGCCCGAGCCGGCGAGCTTGCTCCGCTCGAGGAGCGAGCCCACAAAACGGGTTGTGTGGTCACGACGGGGCTCGGCCCCCGCTACCTGCATTCGACCGGCCAGCTCCACAAGGGCGGCCCCAACACCGGCCTTTTTATCCAGGTCGTCGACGACACCGGGGACGAGCTGCCGATTCCTGGCCGGGAGTTCGGCTTCGGCCGCCTGATCCGGGCGCAGGCGGCGGGCGACTACGCCTCGCTCAAGGAACGCGGCCGTCGCGTCGCGCGAATCCGACTGGAAGGAGGAGCCTGATGCAACTCGGCATGGTGGGCCTCGGCCGGATGGGATCCGGCATGACGAAACGCCTCGAGCAGTTCGGCCACGAGGTGAAGACCTACGATCCGCAGGTCGACTCGACCGCGAAGTCGCTACGCGCGCTCGCGAAGCAGCTGGACGCGCCACGCCACGTCTGGATGATGGTTCCTTCCGGGAAGGTCACGGAGGACACGTTCCAGAAGCTGCTCGGGATCCTCGAGCCGGGCGACGCGATCGTCGATGGTGGCAACTCGAACTTCCGCGACTCCCAGCGCCACTACGCGGAGGCGCGCAAGCAGAAGATCTCCTTCGTCGATGTCGGCGTCTCCGGTGGAGTGTGGGGGCTCGAGTTCGGCTTCTGCCTGATGTCCGGCGGCGACAAGGGCGTTAATCGGCGCCTGAAGCCCGTCTTCGAGTCACTCGCCCCGGAGAACGGCTGGGCCCATGTCGGCCCCTCGGGCGCCGGCCATTTCACGAAGATGATCCACAACGGGATCGAATACGGGTTGATGCAGGCCTACGCCGAGGGCTTCGAGATCATGCGTCACTCCGAGTTCCCGCTCGACCTCGAGGAGATCGCGGGCATCTGGCGTTACGGCTCGGTCGTCCGCTCCTGGCTGCTGGAGCTCCTCCACTCCGCTTTCGAGCAGGAGGGCGGGCACCTCGACGGGATCGCCCCCTACGTTCAGGACTCCGGCGAGGGCCGTTGGACGATCGCCGCGGCGATCGACGAGAGCATTCCTGCACCGGTCATCTCCGCGGCGCTCTTCGCCCGTTTCGCGTCGCGCCAGGACGAGGGCTCGTTCGCCGCGCGCGTCAACGCTGCGCTCCGCAACCAGTTCGGCGGGCACGCCGTCAAGGCGGTCGAGAAGGCGAAGGCATCGTCGCAGGATCCCCGGTGAGCGACGCCAACCCGCTCCTTGAGGGGCTCCACCTGCGGCGGCAGCCCGAGCCGTGCGCGCTCGTCATCTTCGGCGCCTCCGGCGACCTGACGCAGCGCAAGATCTTCCCTGCGCTGTACGCGCTCGCGGTTCGGCAGCTCCTGCCCGACCGGTTCGGCATCGTCGGCGTGGCCCGGACCGAGCAGACGACCAAGCAGTTCGTCGCGGCGATGAAGAAGGCGATCAAGCAGCACGCCCGTGACGACTTCCGCGAGGACGTCTGGGAGGCGCTCGTTGCCGGGATGCGCTACGTCGCGACCGATTTCGCCGACGAGGCGGGCAACAACGCCGTGCTGGCGGTGCTGAACGAGCTCGACGAGACACGCGGCACCGCCGGCAACCGCGTCTACTACCTCGCCGTCCCGCCCGTCGCGTTCGAGAAGATCGTCCAGGAGGTGGGCGAGCGGCGCTCGACCGAGGGCTGGACGCGGCTGATCGTCGAGAAGCCCTTCGGGCGCGACGCAGCGTCCGCCCAGGAGCTGAACGAGATGCTCCAGCAGTGGTACCGCGAGGACGAGGTCTTCCGGATCGACCACTACCTCGGCAAGGAGACGGTGCAGAACATGCTCGCACTGCGGTTCGCGAACGGCATCTTCGAGCCGATCTGGAACCGGCAGTTCATCGACCACGTCCAGATCACGGTTGCCGAGTCGATCGGGGTCGAGGGACGAGCCGGCTTCTACGAGTCGGCGGGTGCGATCCGCGACATCTTCCAGAATCACCTGCTCCAGCTCGTGGCGCTCACCGCGATGGAGCCACCGATCGACTTCACGGCCGACTCGGTCCGGAACGAGAAGGTGAAGGTGTTGCGCTCGATCCACACGCCAGGCCCGAAATCGGTGATCCGCGGCCAGTACGGGCGCGGCTTCGTCGAGGGCGCCGAGGTGCCCGGCTACCGCGAAGAGCCGGGTGTCGCGGGCGATTCGATGACCGAGACGTTCGTCGCGGCGAAGCTTTACGTCGACAACTGGCGCTGGGCGGACACGCCGTTCTACGTTCGCGCTGGCAAGCGGCTCGCGCGGCGTGAGACGACGATCGCGATCCAGTTCAAGAGCGCCCCCCATCCTCCGTTCGAGGAGATCGCGGGCGACGGCCTGCGCCCGAACGTCCTCCTGATCCACGTCCAGCCCGACGAGGGTGTCTCGCTCGCGATCGGTGCCAAGGTGCCGGGCCAGGGGATGACGATCCGAACCGTCCACATGGACTTCCTCTACGGCGGCGCCTTCCGCACCGGCCTGCCGGAGGCGTACGAGCGCCTGATCCTCGACTGCATGCTCGGCGACGCGACGCTCTTCACCCGTTCCGACGAGGTCGCCGAGCAGTGGGCGCTCGTCGACACGATCGTCGCTGCGTGGAAGCGCGACCGGCCGAGCCTCCCGAACTACGAGGCCGGCAGCTGGGGCCCGAGCTCGGCGGACGATCTGATGCACCGGGACGGGCGGTCGTGGCGCAGACACTGACCTCGACGACGATCGCGGCGATCGAGCAGGCGCTGAGCGAGGAGCGCGCGGAGGGGGCGCTGCGGACGAGCGTCATGACGCATGTCGTCTGGGCGCCGAAGCCGTGGCTCAAGGCCGCGGAGAGCACCCTGGCGGCGCTGGAGGAGCGCCACCCGTCGCGGACCGTCGTGCTGACACCCGCTCCGACCCTCAAGGACGGGATCGACGCGCTCGTCGACCTCCGCACGTTCGAGGTCGAGGACTCGACCCGCGCGATCGGCTCCGAGGTCGTCCGGGTGAAACTGAAGGGCGCACGCTCCCACGCGCCGGCTTCGGTCGTCGCGCCGCTCCTGATCAGTGATCTGCCCGCCTTCTGCCGCTGGCGCGGCGAGCCCGCGTGGGGGAAGCCGGAGCTCGAGCAGATCATCGGCGTCGTCGACCGCTTCGTCGTCGACTCGGGCGAGTGGGAAGGCCTTCCCGGCGGGTACTCGCGCCTGGCGGAGCTGTTCGGCGACGTCGCGGTGTCGGATATCGCCTGGGCGCGCACGCGCTCGTGGCGGGTGTGTCTCGCGGCGCTCTGGCCCGAGATTCGACTCGTCGGCTGCCTCGAGGTCACCGGGCCACAGGCCGACGCCCTCCTCCTGGTGGGCTGGCTGCGGTCGCGCCTGCGCAAGCACGTCGAGCTCGACCTCAAACCGGGCAAGAGCCTCCGCCGGGTCGCAGTCGACGGCGTCCAGGTCACCTTGCCGGTTGCCGACGGTCTCAGTGCGAGCGACCTGCTCTCCGAGCAGCTCGACGTCTTCGGCCGCGACCCGATCTACGAGGCCGCCGTCGTGGCCGCAGCGGAGCGCTAGCCGGCCAGCGCGGCGAGGGCGATGTCGTGCAGGTGTCCGTTCGAGGCCAGCGCGCTGCCGCCGTCGGCGGTGTCGACGCCGCGAAAGTCGGTGAGCCGCCCCCCGGCCTCCTCGACGATCAGCTTCGGCGCCGCGAGATCCCACAGGTTCGCTTGCGCCTCGACGCAGACGTCGACGGCCCCCTCTGCGAGCAGCATGTACTGCCAGAAGTCCCCGAAGCCGCGCGCCGCCCAGGCGTGTTCCGAGAGCGAGAAGAAGCCGGCGGGCTGGCCGGTGAGGCTCGTGAAGGTGACGACGGCGTCCTCGACCCGCTCGATGCCGGAGACGGCGAGCCGCCGACCCTCCGACCAGGCACCGCCGCCTCGTTCGGCCCACCAGCGTCGGCCAAGCGCCGGCGCGGAGACGACCGCGACGCGGTCCTCGAGCGCGATCAGCGTTGCGAAGAGCGGGATGCCTCGCACGTAGTTCTTCGTTGCGTCGATCGGGTCGAGGATCCAGCGGTCGCCCAGGCCCGAGTCCGCCCCCTGCTCCTCACCGACTACCACCTCTCCCTGTCGCTCGGCGGCGATGCGGGCGCGCAGCGTCTCCTCGACGGCCTGGTCGGCCTCGGAGACAGGCGTCAGGTCGGGCTTCGTCTCGACGCGCAGGTCGGCCGCGCGAAAGCGACCGAGCGTGATCTCATCGGCCGTGTCTGCGAGTGAGAGTGCGAAGGCGAGGTCTGGCCCCACCTGCGCGACACTACCGCCCGGCGCGCGGGAGGACCGAGAAGGACGGTGCGGAGACCGTGACGCCGAGCGGCTCGGACCAACTCATCTGCGGGCGCTTCGGCAGGCCGTAGTTGAGGCCGCGAACGCGGTAGGACCACTTGCCGGGCGTGAGCGGGAGCACGACCGACGTGGAGGGCGTCTTGACGCTGCCGACCGCCTTCCAGGGGTACTCGGTCTTGCTCCATTGCACCTCGTAGGACGTGGCGCCGAGCGCCGGCTGCCAGGCGACGATCGGCGTGCCGTAGAAGGAGGGCTTCACCTGCGAGGCGGTGACGAGGAGCCCCCGTGGCGAGAGACCGCTCGCAAACGGGCTGCGGGCCGAGGCTGTGACGGGCGGGCTCGTCTTGCCGAAGCGCATCACGCGGCCGGACTGGCAGGCGTCCTGGGGCAGCTCCGTCTCGCGGTACTCGACCGGGATCGGCGCTCCGACGGGAGGCGGGGGATCGACCGGTTTCTGCACGATCATGACCGGGACGACGGTCCAGTAGTAGCCGCCGGCCGGCCAGGACGTGTCCCAGAGGTCGACCTTCGCGGCGGCGGGCGTGGCAGACGCAGACGATCCGGCCGCGGGCGCCGCGGCCGCAGCGTCGCCGGCCTCGGTCGTCGTCGACACCGTCCCGTCGAGCATGTACGCCTCACCCTCCTTGCCTGTTACGAGCGTGTTCAGGCGTGCGCTCGCGACCTTCAGCGTGTCGGCGGGGAGCGCCAGCGGCCCGCTCACGCGCGGCGCGTAGGCCGGGCCACCGACGATGGCGCCGCGGTAGACGATGTTGACGCAGTCGATATCGGTCGCCACGTAGACCCGGAAGAGCTCCACAGGCGTGCCGAAGAAGTAGTCGAGCGGCCCGCCGCGGTCACCCGAGAACACGAAGCCCGGAGTCAGCTCGTGGGCCTTCTCTGCGCCCCGGACGCTGACAGTGTCGGACACGGCAGCCGTATCGCTGAGGACGCCGAGCGAGAGGGGCGGGTTGACATGCGTGAAGATCTGCGTCCAGGGCCCGAAGGTCGTCACGGGGAGCCCGTTCGGAACCTCGCCGTAGAGCGTCCGCTTGGCGCGCACCCGCCAGTTGACGGAGGACGTCCAAAGGGGAGTGCGGTGGAACGTGTAGAGATCGCGGAGGTCGGCGACGTTCGTCGTCGTTGTGAAGACACGCTTGGCGCCGAAGAGCCAGACCTCGTAGGCGGTCGCTCCCTCGACGGGCGACCAACGAACGAGGCCCGCATACGGGCTGCGAAGGTCGGTGGGGAGCGTCGACCAGCGCATGTTGAAGCCGAACGGGTCGCTCCAAGGGGTCGCGCCGGTGGGGGTGATCGCCCGGACGTGGGCCCAGAGCGCGTAGGGGCTGCCGGTGATCCACGGCAGAGCGACGTCGACGGCGACAGCGGGCGAGCGGAGGTTGTCGTAGACCGAGGCGGCCTTGGCCGGGTTGACCGGGGCGCCGGCGGCGCCGGCAACGGGCGTGGCCGCAGGGGCGGCACCGGTCGTCGTCGTCGAGGGTTTGCCCGGGTCGGCGGCCGAGTCGTCCGGAAGGTCGCTGTTGACGTTCGACCAGATGATCGCGTTGTCGCCGAAGCGCTTGCTCGTCGCGAGCTCGAACTCGTAGCGGATGGCACCTCGCACCGGCGTCCAAGCAAAGGCGGGCGTGCGGGAGAACTCGTGGCGCGTCGGCTCGTCGGCGCGGAGCTGGAACGCCTTCAGCCCGACCGGGGCTGAGAACGAGGAGGCGTCGGTACGAGCCTGCACCGTCCCGGTGAGGACGAGCGCGAGGGCGCAGAGGGCGGCAAGACGGAGGCGATGCATCGTCCCTCCGTTTGTCGGCAGCTAGGCCGCCGCTGCTGTCCCTCGATCGAGGGATGCCTCGAGCAGCGACCCCGCTGCGAGCACGAGTGCATCGCGTCCCTGCGGCGCTGCGAGCTGCACCGAGGCGGGTGCGCCGTGCTCGGCCAGCCCGCACGGGAGCGCGAGCGCCGGCCAGCCGAGCGCGTTGAACGGCAGTGTGAAGCGGATCAGTGTCTCCCGCACGGCGAGGTCGCCCGGCGCGCCGGCGCCGACGAGTGGTGCAACGCACGGCAGGGTCGGTGTGACGACGAGGTCGAGACCGTCGAGGGTCGCCTCGGCTTGCTCTCGGTAGCGCTCGCGGGCCCGTTCGCCCGCAGCGACCTGCGAATCGGTCACGTGGAGGCAGCGCTCGAGCTTGATCCGGACGTCCTCGCCGTAGCTCTCGCCGCTCTCGCTGAAGAGCTCGCGATGAACGTCGGCGACCTCGCGCATGAAGACGAAGCCGATCTCCGGGTCGAGCAACGGCAGTTCGATCGCCCGCAGGTGCGGGAAGAATTGCGCTGCCGCCTCGACCCGAGCCCGCACGAGCGGGTCGGCGAGAGCGGTCCACGCAATTCCGGCTGCCACGTCGTCGAGCGCGGCGAGCTCGAGGCGCTCGAGGCCGGCGAGTGGGGTCATCATCGCCGCGCAGGCAGCCACCGAGCGTGCCATCGGGCCGGCGTGGTCGAAGCTCGGCGCGAGCGGGAAGCAGCCGTCGAGCGAGACGAGGCCGAAGCCCGGCTTGAAGCCGACGGTGCCACAGCAGGCCGACGGGATCCGGACCGACCCGCCCGAATCGGTGCCGAGCGCAGCATCGGCCTCGCCGAGGGCGAGCGCAGCTGCGTTACCGCCACTCGACCCGCCTGCGACGCGACCGGGGACACGCGGATTCGGCACCGTCCCGAAGTGGGGATTCTCCGACGTTGTTCCGTAGGCGAACTCGTGCAGGTTCGTCTTCCCGACCGTCACGTACCCCGCGGCCTCGAGCGCCGTGACGGCCGTCGCGGTCGTGTGCGGTACGTGGTCGGCGAAGACCGAGGAGCCGTAGGTCGTCACCGTCCCGGCCGTGTCGAACAGGTCCTTGACCGCGAGCGGAATGCCCGCCGACCGAGCCTCCGACCGGGAGAGGAAGACGGTCAGTCGAGTGCGAGGTAGAGGAACGCCACGCCGACCGTGCCGGCGAAGAGCAGCAGGAAGAGGCCGAAGAGCGCCCACCCCAGCAGCAAGTTCTTGCGTTCGATCTCGGTTTGCGCCACTAGAGCACCAGGGGGTCGATCGCAGCCGCCACGAAGAGCAGGGCGAGGTAGGCCAGCGAGTAGTGGAAGAGGACGGCGGCACGGCGACGCGACGGGTCGCGGCGCAGCTGGATGGCGAGCCACAGGAACGCACTGCCGAGCAGCGCAGCGGCCACCGTGTAGAGCGGCCCGAGCGTGAGCCCGACGGCCAACGTGAAGCCGACCAGCACGACGGTGTAGGCGAGGATCTGCCTGGTCGTCTCACGGTCGCCGCGGATGACGGGGAGCATCGGCACCTTCGCGGCGGCGTAGTTCTCCTTGATCAGCAGTGCGAGCGCCCAGAAATGCGGCGGCGTCCAGAGGAACACGATCAGGAAGAGCCAGAGTGCCGCGAGCCCGAGGTTGCCGGTGGCGGCCGCGTAGCCCACGAGCGGTGGGACGGCCCCGGCTGCGCCGCCGATGACGATGTTCTGCACTGTCGACCGCTTGAGCCAGCGCGTATAGACGACGACGTAGAAGAGGTTGCCGACGAGTGCGAGCACCGCGGTCAGCACGTTCACCGTGCTTGCCAGCAGCACGAACGACAGGGCCGACAGCGCGAGGCCGAACTCCAGCGCGTGAGCGGGGGCGATCCGGCCGGCGGCGACGGGGCGCTTCTCCGTGCGCTTGCCCATCAGGCGGTCGATGTCGGCGTCGAGCAGATGATTCAACGCGCTCGCGCCGCCGCACGCGAGCGCGAGGCCGCCCATCGCGGCCAGGAAGAGGAGCCCGTCGGGCGCCCCCTGCGCGCCGACGACCATTCCGCCGGCCCCGGTGACAAGGAGCAGCGACATGATCCTCGGCTTCGTCAGCGTCACGTAGTCCCGCCAGGGGCCGGCGGGGGCGCTCTCGCCGCGGAAGGTGAGAGCCGCCGTCACGAGTGTCGCCGCGAACGCGAGCCCCGCCAAGACGACGTGCGCCTGTTGTTGGGTGACGAGCGCCGCCAGGCTGAAGAGGACGAGCGAGACGAGCGTGGGAGCGGTGAGCCGCCGATGCACGACGCGTGCGGCAACGAGCAACGCCAAAAGCGGCGGCAGCGCGAGCGCAGCCAGCACCTCATGGGCGGTCGCCGGGCCGATCGTGCCGGAGCTGACGGCGAGCAGGGTCGCGGCGGCGGCACCGAGCGCGCAGAGGCGGAGCCAGGGTCCCGTTACCGGCTCAGAGGTCACCCTGCTCCTTCAGCCGGCGGCGCAGGTCGTAGAGCGGCCGCGCGCTCGTGACGTACGGCACCGAGGTGAAGTTCCACTCGGGCGGCGGCGAGGTCGGGTACCACTCGAGCGTGTCCGCGAGCCAGGGGTCGTTGCCGGCCCGGCGACCGTTGCGGGAGGTCTTGATCACGTTCGCCACGAGCACGAGGATGCCGACGCCCATGATGTAGGAGCCGGTCGTGGAGATCAGGTTGTAGGCCTCCCAGAGCCCGCCTTGGTCATACGTGTAGATGCGGCGCGGCATGCCGAGCAGGCCGAGCATGTGCTGTGGGAAGAAGGTCGTGTTGAAGCCGACGAAGACCAGCCAGAAGCTGAGCTTGCCGAGTCGTTCGTCGAGCAGTCGGCCGAACATCTTCGGCCACCAGTAGAAGAGCCCCGCGAAGATGGCGAAGATCGAGCCGCCGAAGAGCACGTAGTGGAAGTGCGCGACGATGTAGTAGGTGTCGTGCACCTGCCAGTCGATCGGGAAAGCCGCGACGAAGATCCCCGACAGGCCGCCGATCGTGAAGACGGAGATGAACCCGAGCGCGAACAGCATCGGTGTGTCGAAGCTGATGTTTCCGCGCCAGAGCGTCGCCAGCCAGTTGAAGATCTTCACCCCCGTCGGGACGGCGATCACCATCGAGGTCACCATGAAGAAGCTGTCGAGATAGACGGGCAGGCCGACCGTGAACATGTGATGCGCCCAGACGAGCAGCGAGAAGAAGGCGATCGCGGCGGTCGAGAACGCGACCGCCTTGTAGCCGAAGATCGGCTTGCGGGAGAACACCGGGATGACCTCCGAGATGATCCCCATCGCGGGCAGGATCATGATGTAGACCTCGGGGTGACCGAAGAACCAGAAGACGTGCTGGTAGAGCACGGCACTGCCGCCCTCACCCGGCGCGAAGAAATGAGTTCCGGCCTGCCGGTCGAGCAGCAGCAGCGTCAGGCCGGCGGAAAGCGTCGGCAGGACGATCACGAGCAGAACCGCGTACACCTCGAGCGACCACACGAAGAGCGGCATCCGTGTCCACGACATGCCGGCGGTGCGCATGTTGTGGATCGTGCAGATGAAGTTGATCGCGCCGAGCAGGGAGGCGATCGTGAGGATGTGGAGCGATAGGATCCAGAGGTCCTGGCCGTTCCCAGGCGTCTGCACCGAGAGCGGCGGGTAGCTCGTCCAGCCCGCCTTCGCCGCCCCGCCGCCGGCGAGGAACGACAGCATCAGAATGATCCCGCCGAAGAGGAAGAGCCAGTAGGAGAGGGCATTCAGGCGCGGAAAGGCCACGTCACGGGCGCCGATCATCAGCGGCAGCAGGTAGTTCCCGAACCCGGCGAGGATCGGAACGACGACGAGGAAGATCATCGTCGTCCCGTGGATCGTCATCACCTCGTTGTAGGAGTCGCGGGTGAGGAACTCCTCGTTCGGCGTCGCGAGCTGCGTGCGCATGAGCAGCGCGAGCAGGCCGCCTGCAAGGAAGAAGACGAGGCTCGTCGCGATGTACATGATCCCGATCCGCTTGTGGTCGACCGTCACGAGCCAGCTCGCGACGCGACCCCGCTGCCAGCCGGGGACGGGCTTCTCGGGGCCGGAGTGCTCAGCCCTTGTTGCCAAGGTTCTCCTTCAGGTAGCTCGTCAACGCCTTCATCTGGGTGTCGGTCCAGCCCTTGCCGACGGCCGGCATGCGAAGGCGCCCCTCGCGCACGAGCTGCTCGATCCCCTTCGCGTCGGAGACGAGCGCCGAGCCCTTGAGCGCCGGCCCGATCAACCCCTCGCCCGCAAGGCCGTGACAGGAGGCGCACGCGCCCGCGAACGTCGCCGCGCCGAGCGTGCTGGTGCCCGCACCCTGCGCCTTCTTCTCGCTGGCGAGCCACGCCTCGAACTCTCCGCGTGGCATTGCCTCGACGGACGCCTTCATCACCGCATGCTGGACGCCGCAGAACTCGGCGCACTGACCGCTGAAGGTACCGGGCCGCTGGGCGCGGAACCAGGTGACGTTGACGACCCCGGGGATCGCGTCGACCTTTCCCCCGAGCGCCGGGATCCACCACGAGTGGATCACGTCGTGATCGGGGGAGGTGACCTCGAGTCGGACGGTCTGGCCGACTGGGGCCCGGAGCCGGTCGACTGCGATCACCCCGTTCGGGTAGCGGAACTGCCAGAAGAACTGACGGCCTTCGACCTGCACCTCGAGGCGCCCGCCGGCCGCGGTCGCGGGAGGAATGTCGCTGATCCCCGGGAGCTTGTAGAAGACGAAGCCCCCGATCGCGACGAGGATCAGGGCCGGCGCGACCGTCCAGGCGATCTCGAGCCTCGTGTTGCCATGGATGCGCGCACCCTCGGCGTCGCGTGCTCGGCCTTTGCGGCGGAAGCGGATGATGAAGGCGATCAGGAGCCCCTCGACGAGTACGAGGATGGCGCCGGTGAAGATCGCGACCAGGTTGTAGGCCTCGTTGATCCGGTCCGAGTTGGGCGAGACACCCTCGACCGGAGCGAACCCGCCGTTGCCTGCGAACGCCGTCGCGGCAACCGCGAGGGCGAGCGTGCCGGTGAGACACGCGGCGAGGAGGATCTTCGAGCGCACGGCCGCTGGCATTCTACGAGGGTGTCCGAGCCCGTGCGCAGCCGAACCCGCGTCGATCTCCCGGCAGCCGTCGAGCGGCCGTTCGAGGTGTTCGTCAACGGGGTGCCTCAGATCGAGGGCGCCGACTTCCGTGTCGCCGGGCGCACGCTCGTTTTCGAACGCGATCTTCGGCGCGAGGGCAAGCTCGGGTTCTGGCGGTGGGCGTCGAACTTCCTGGGCGTCGCGGGCAGCTACCGGCAGAACGACGCGGTCGACATCGCCTACGCGGTGGGCGGTCGGCGGCAGGTCGCGACCGGGCTGCCGCTCGCCCCGGCCGACGCGGGCTCGGCGGGCTAGCGCCGCGGGCGGCGTCGTGCCTGCGTCGTCGCGATGCGCAGCCGCTCGGCGTGCTCGGGACGGAGGTCGCGCGGCCCGAACCGCCACGTCCAGTTGCCGTAGGGCTCGCCCGGCCGGTTCATCCGCGCTTCGCTGCCGAGCTCGAGCACGTCCTGGAGCGGCACCATCGCGAGCGCTGCGCGCGACGAGAGGGCAAGCTCGATCAGCTCCCAGGCATCGCGGCCCGGATAGAAGCCGCGCAGGGTGTCTGTGTCGTGGGTCGTCGTGTAGATCACCTGGCGTTCACGATGGTTCTCGAACCCGTGGGGGCTGTCCTTGCGGCCGCTGAAAGCCCACAGCAGAACGGCCATGCCCGGGAAGCCCAGCGAGTCCCGGAGCTGAATCACGTCCTCGGTGATCAGGCCGAGGTCCTCGGCGATCACGGGCAGCGTGCCAAGCTCCGCCGCGGCGGCGCGGAACAGGGCCTCGCCGGGTCCCGGTAGCCAATGGCCGCGTCGCGCGGTCAGCGCGCGGGCCGGGATCGCCCAGAAGGCGGCGAAGCCGCGGAAGTGGTCGATGCGGGTCAGGTCGTAGAGCTCGAACGTGCGGCGGAGGCGCTCGATCCACCAGCGGTAGCCCTCCGCCCGGAGCGCCTCCCAGTCGAACAGCGGGTTCCCCCAGTGCTGCCCATCGGGGCTGAGATCGTCCGGCGGTGCGCCCGCGACGAGGCCGCGGAGGAAGAGCTCCCGATGCGACCGGTGGTCGACGCTCTCCTGCGCGACGTAGATCGGGACATCGCCGATCACCCGGATCCCGCGCTCGCGCGCGTAGACGCGGAGCGCCGTCCACTCGCGTTCGAAGCGCACCTGGTCGGCCAGGTTGCCGCCGGCCTCCTCCCAGTCTCCCGCCCAGTAGGCCTGGCGCTCACGGAACGCGGCGACGTCGGCCTTGGCGACCCGGGCACGTGGGCGCGCGAGGAACCCCGCCCAGGCGGCGAAGGCCGACGAGGATGCGTACGGCGAGCCGACCTCGTCGGGGGGGCCGAGCGGCAGCACCTGCCACCAGCTCTGGCCCGCGGCCTCGAGCCAGTCGACGAAGCGGTAGGCGTGCGCGTCGAGACGTCCCGTCGGCAGCGAGGTCGGATGGAGGACTATGCCGCTCGAGCGGGGGAGATCCATCGTTGTCGTTTACCGTTCGGTCATCGCTGAAAGCAAGACTGTCGTGTCGAGGCTCACTCGCAAGCCGCTACCGCCCCGGATCCAGATCCAGGGCGTCAGGCCGCAGGTGGACTGCGGACGCTATCCGCCCAAGGCATCGCGCGGCGACAGCGTCGTCGTCTCGGCCGACATCTTCAGGGACGGGCACGACGTTCTGCGTGCCGTCGTGCGCTACCGGCCGGCCGGGACGCGGCGCTGGCTCGAGCGGCCGCTGGCCCCGATCGGCGACGACCGCTGGCAAGGCGACTTCGACGTCACCGAGCTCGGGCGCTGGCAGTTCCAGCTCGAGGCCTGGACCGACCCGTACGCAACCTGGCTCGACGAGTACGACAGCAAGGTTGCTGCGGGCCAGGCCGAGGTGAGCGGGGAGCTCTCCGAGGGGCGTGTCCTCTTTGGCGGAGCCGGTGAGGTCGCCGACTGGCGGATCGCTGCGCCCGGGTTGACCGCCGGCGACCGGCGTGGCGCCGTGTGCCTGCCCAAGGCGCTCGAGGTCGACGTCGAGCGCGAGCTGGCACGCTTCGGGGCCTGGTACGAGCTCTTCCCCCGCTCCTTCGGTGGCTTCGCCGGCGTCGCGAAGGCGCTGCCGAAGCTCGGCGAGCTCGGCTTCGACGTCGTCTACCTGCCGCCCGTCCATCCGATCGGGACGACGAATCGAAAGGGGCGGAACAACGCCCTGACGGCGAAGCAGGGCGATCCGGGCAGCCCCTGGGCGATCGGCTCCGCCGACGGTGGCCACGATGCGCTCCAGCCGGAGCTCGGGAACTGGGCCGACTTCGACGCCATGGTCGAGGCTGGGCGCGAGGCCGGCGTCGAGATCGCGCTCGACTTTGCGATCCAGTGCTCGCCCGACCATCCGTGGCTTCTCAAGCACCCGGAGTGGTTCAACCCGCGCCCCGACGGGACGCTCAAGTACGCGGAGAACCCGCCCAAGCGCTACCAGGACATCTACAACGTCAACTTCGACTCCGAGGACTGGGAGGGGCTCTGGGCTGCGCTGCGCGACGTCGTCCTCCTCTGGTGTTCGCACGGGGTGCGCGCCTTCCGCGTCGACAACCCGCACACGAAGTCGGTCGCCTTCTGGGAGTGGCTGATCGCCGAGGTTCGCCGCTCCTACCCGGACACGATCTTCCTCGCCGAGGCGTTCACGCGGCCGGCGATGATGGAGACGCTCGCGAAGCTCGGGTTCAGCCAGTCGTACACCTATTTCACCTGGAAGAACACGAAGGCGGAGCTCGTCGAGTTCGTCGAGCAACTCCTCGACTGGTCGCCTTACTACCGGCCCAACTGCTTCGCGAACACGCCGGACATCCTCCACGAGTACCTCCAGCTCGGCGGTCCGCCGGCCTTCGAGGCGCGGCTCGTCCTCGCCGCGACGATCTCGCCCTCGTACGGGATCTACTCGGGCTTCGAGAGCTTCGAGAACACGCCCGCGGCGCCGGGCAGCGAGGAGTACCTCGATTCGGAGAAGTACGAGGTGCGTAAGCGGTCACTCGACGGGCCGCTGCTGCCGCTCATCCGCCTGCTGAACGAGATCCGGCGTGCCGAACCCGCCCTGCAGCGGCTCGAGAACATCCGCTTCCTCGAGACGCACTCGGAGCAGCTGATCGCCTATGCGAAGGGCGCCGAGCTGATCGTGGTCGTGAACCTCGACCCGCTCGTCGCGCGCGAGGGGCTCGCTGTCGTACCACCCGAGCTCGGCCTGGAGGGCGAGCTCGCGGTGACCGACCTCCTCACCGGCCAGCAGTACCGCTGGCGCGTCGGCCGCAACTTCGTGCGCCTCGCGCCGGGCAAGGCACATGTGCTGAAGGTGGGAGCCTGATGTCGGATCCCGGTCAGTGGTTCGAGCGGGAGCCGAACTGGTTCAAGACAGCTGTCTTCTACGAGATCCACACGCGTGCGTTCTTCGACGGCAACGACGACGGCTCGGGCGACTTCCGTGGCCTCGCGCAGAAGCTCGACTACCTCCAGTGGCTCGGCGTCGACTGCATCTGGCTGTTGCCGTTCTACCCCTCGCCGCTGAAGGACGGCGGCTACGACATCGCCGACTTCTACGGGATCAACCCCGACTACGGGACGGTCGAGGACCTCCGCTCGTTCGTCGAGCAGGCCCACCAGCGCGGGATGCGCGTCATCGTCGACCTCGTCATGAACCACACCTCGGCCGACCATGCGTGGTTCCAGGAGTCGCGCCAGGGGCCGGACAACCCGAAATCGGACTGGTACGTGTGGTCGGACACCGACGAGCGCTACCGGGACGCGCGGATCATCTTCGTCGACGCGGAGACCTCGAACTGGACGTGGGACCCGATCCGCGGGGCCTACTACTGGCACCGCTTCTTCTCGCACCAGCCCGACCTGAACTACGAGAGCCCCGAGGTGCAGGACGCCATGCTCGAGGTGCTCCGCTTCTGGCTCGACCTCGGCCTCGACGGCTTCCGGCTCGACGCTGTTCCCTATCTGTTCGAGGAGGAGGGCACGAACTGCGAGAACCTGCCGCGAACGCACGAGTACCTGCGGCGCGTGCGGGCCGAGGTCGACGCGCGCTACCCCGACCGCGTCCTCCTCGCCGAGGCGAACCAGTGGCCGGCCGACGTCGTCGAGTACTTCGGGGCCGGCGACGAGTGTCACATGGCGTTCCACTTCCCCGTCATGCCGCGCATGTTCATGGCGTTGCGCCGCGAGGAGGCGATGCCGATGATCGAGATCCTCGAATCGACGCCGAGGATCCCGGACAACGCGCAATGGGGCCTCTTCCTCAGAAATCACGACGAGCTGACGCTCGAGATGGTGACCGACGAGGAGCGGGACTACATGTATGAGGAGTACGCGAAGGACCCGCGGATGAAGCTGAACGTCGGTATCCGCCGCCGCTTGGCGCCGCTGCTCGACAACGGTCGCGACGAGATCGAGCTGATGTACGCGATCCTGTTCTCGCTGCCGGGTTCACCTGTCCTCTATTACGGGGACGAGATCATGATGGGCGACAACATCTACCTCGGCGACCGCGACGGCGTGCGCACGCCGATGCAGTGGACGAGCGATCGCAACGGCGGTTTCTCGCGCGCCGACTTCGCCCAGCTCTACCTGCCGCCGCTGATGGACCCCGTGTACGGCTTCCAGTCGGTGAACGTCGAGGCGCAGCTGCGCACGCCGACGTCGTTTCTGCGCTGGCTGCGGCGCTTCATCGAGCTCCGCAAGGAGCATCCCGTCTTCGGCCTC
>JBKJML010000104.1:0-4282 GCA_046596415.1 Gaiellaceae bacterium
CCTCCACCGGGACGAGCAGCAACTTGCTCACTGGCTCACTCAACGGTTCACGCTCCTCATTCGCTTTCATAAGTGTAATCAACTACAAAAAGTGAACCGGTATTCCCGGCGGTGGGAGTCAACTGGGCGATCGGCCGCCCGCAGATGGTGCGCCAGCACGGGTTCCTCGGCGGCGGTCGCACCGACCAGATCCTCCCGCCGAGCATGCCCGGGTGCCGCGACGCGGATTTATCCGCTGAAGGGCGCGCAGGTCGCGAAGGCGAAGTCGCTCGCGGCGGGCAGCAGCCGCGGCGGCAAGGCGACGATGTACACCTTCAACTCGGCGTTCGGGCCGACGATCGCCCAGGTCGTGCAGTTCAACCCGAAGCAGATCGGCATCGACGTCGACGTGAAGACGTACGACCGACCGGGGACGCGCGCCTGAAGTCGTATGCCGATCTGGATCGGGACGTGATGAAGAACGCGGCGCGGTTCGCGCCGTACATCGCCACGAACGCGAAGATCCTCGTGGGCGAGAAGGTGGGGTGCTACACGTTCGACCCGATCGGCGGGGTGACGAACCTCGCTGCTGTCTGCATGAAGTAGTCGCGGCGGGAGAGCGCGACGAACGCGGCGAGCCGGGCTTCGGGGCCTGGCTCGCCGCTGCTCAGTTGCGCTCTCCGAAGCGGTGCCGGGCAGCCTCGGCGACACGGCCCGCAAGCACATCGGAGGCCGAGCCGACGCCGCCGGCGTTCCAGCTCAGCACGGTGGCGACGAAGACCCCGCCGCGCCAGACGACGATCCCGTTGTCGTGGCGGGCGGTCGGGAGCCAGCCCGCCTTGTGCAGGACGGTACCCCCGACGAAGCGGTCGAGCTTGCCGTGATCGCGAACGCGCGTGAGCCGCCAGAGGAGATGCCTGGCGTCGGCGGGCGTGAAGCCGGCCACGCTGGGGTGAAGGCTCGGGCCGCGACCCGCAGCGCGCAGATAGACCAGGCGTGCGAGCCGCGACAGGTCGGCGGCGGTCGAGTACTTGCCGACCCCGAATGCCGGCGCGCTCTCGATTCGCAGCGGGATCGAGCGGCGGCCGGCGGAGAGGCTGCGTGCGTAGCCGCCGTACATCAGCGAGTCGTGCAGGCCGAGCGCCGTCAGCACCTCGTTCACGACCGCCGAGCCGGCACTCGTCGAGCCGGCGAGCCAGGTCTCGAGCGCATTCGCCGCCTCGTTGTCGGAGACGGTCAGCATCGAGCTCATCAGGCTGTCGACCCGGGAGCCCGGGACGGGGCTTCCCTCCAGCCGCGAGAGGACGGTAACGGCGATCGCGAGCTTCAGCGTCGAACCGGCCGGGAAGCGGGCGCGCGCGTTCCACGCGGCGCCGGACCCGGTCCTCAGGTCCTCGACGTAGACGCCGGTCGTGCCGTGGAAGCCGGCGGCGAGGCGCTGCACGGTTCGCGCGAGCGCTGCATCTTCGTGTGCAACCGCCCCGGTCGGCCGCGCGGCGGCGGGAAGCCCGTACACCTCGGTGACCGTCGCGCTCGAGCTGCGTCCACCGTCGGCGTGCGCGGTCACCGTGACCGCTGCGTCGCGGGCGGGCAGGGCGAGCCGGAGGCTGAAATGGCGTCCCGCGAGCTTCCGGTCGGCCGCGACGCGGCCATCGACGCGAACGACGATTCGCTTCGTGCCCACCGGCGCCCAGCCGGCGACCGCTCCGAACGACACCTCGCGCGGGGCGGGCTGCACGATCGCGGGCGGCGGCAGCGGGGGAGCGGCTCCGGTCACGATGGGATCGTCGCATCAACCGACTAGCTGGGTAGTTCCACGTTCTCGTGCGAGAACGTGGAACTACTCATCTAGCGTCTGGGGCGATGAGGATCGTCGCCCATCTCGATCTCGATGCCTTCTACGCCGCCGTGGAGCAGCTCGAGCACCCGGAGTTGCGCGAGCAGCCGCTCGTCGTCGGCGGCGATCCGCGCAGCCGCGGTGTCGTCGCGACGGCGAACTATGTCGCGCGAGGGTTCGGGATCCACTCCGCGATGAGCTGTGCAGAGGCGCTGCGGCGCTGCCCGAACGCGGTTTTCGTCCGGCCACGGATCCCGCTCTACCGGCAGTACTCGCAGGCGGTGTGGGCTGCGGTCGCCGAGGTGGTGCCGCGGGTCGAGCGCACCGGTCTCGACGAGGGCTATCTCGACCTGGCGTCGGTCGCTGCCGACTTCAGCCGTGCACGGCCGGTGGCCGAAGCCGTGCAGACGTCGGTCCGGGCAGCGACGAGCCTCACCTGCTCGCTCGGGGTCGCGACGTCGAAGGTGGTGGCGAAGGTGGCTTCGGACCGCCGCAAGCCGGGCGGGATCACGGTCGTACCGGCCGGCAAGGAGGCGAGCTTCCTGGAGTCGTTCGCCGTCCGGGTGCTGCCCGGCGTCGGGCCGCGGGCGGAGGAGCGGCTGCGCTCGGCGGGCGTGACGACGATCGGCGCGCTCGCGGCGCTGCCCGACGCAGACCTGCGGGCGCTGCTTCCAGGCCAGGTCGGGCGGCTGCTGCGCGACCGCGCAAACGGGATCGACCCGCGCGAGCTCGAGGAGCAGACCGAGCGGATCTCGATCTCGGTCGAGGACACGTTCGAGCGCGACGTCTCCGACCGGGAGGTTCTGCACGCGGAGCTTCGGCGGCAGGCCGGGAAGCTCGGTGAGCAGCTCCGCCGCACGGGCCTCACTGCGCGCACGGTGACCGCGAAGCTCCGTTACGGTGACTTCTCGATCCGCAGCCGCTCGACCTCGCTCGAGGTGGGGATCGACGACACCGAGCGGATCGGCGAGCTCGCGTGCTCCTTGCTCGACCGCGGCCTACGCGACCGCCCGGGGGCGCTGCGGCTCGTCGGAGTCGGGCTCTCGGGGCTCTCCGACTTCCAGCAGCTGTCGCTGGACGAGTTCTAGGCGAGGAGCTCGGCGAGGCCGAGCTCGGCGGGCGTCCGGCCGCGGTCGTCGCGGGCCGTGCGGTCGGCGCCGGCTTCGAGGAGCGCCTCGGCGCTCTCGGTGTCGCCGTTCTGTGCCGCCGAGTGGAGCGCCGTATACCCGCCGCCCTGGGCGGCGTTCGCGTCTGCTCCGCGTGCGAGCAGGAGCTTCACGATCGCAGTGTGGGCGCCCGCGGCGGCGCTGTGGAGCGGTGTGACCGTGAGGCCCGGGTGGCGCGCAACCGCGTTCGGGTCGGCGCCGCGGTCGAGCAGCAGCTCGGCCGTGTCGGCGCGACCGAAGAAGGCGGCCAGGTGCAGGGGGGTGAAGCCGTCGTTCGAAAAACCGCCCGCGAGGTCGGGCTCGTCGTCGAGCAATGCTTCCAGCCCGTTTGGGCGGCCCACGGCGGCGGCGTCGAACGCGTCGAGCGCCGGGTTGGCGTCGAGCAGCACGTCGGCCAGTTCGGGGTGGCCGGTGTAGAGCGCGTGAAGCACGGCCGAGAGACCGGCCTCGTTGCGCGAGCCGGCCAGGTCTTGCTGCCGGTCGAGCAAGTCCCGTACGCGACCCTCGTCTCCGGCTCCGATTGCCTCGAACAGCTCGTTCACGGCGGGGACTCTAGAGGCTGCGGTGGAGCGGGCGCGTCAGGCAGGTCGGGCCGCCGTCGCCCTTGCGGGAGATCTCGTCGCCCTTGTAGGTGAGCACTTCGACACCGGCCCGCTCCATTCGCCACCTCGTCTCGTCGTTTCCTTCGAGCGCAACGACGACGCGGGGCGCGACGGTGAGGACGTTCGGCCCCATCGACTCGAACTCCTCGTCCGGCACCTCGACGACGCGGATCGCGCGCTCGGCCAGGAGCTCCAGCAGCCGAACCGGCGCCAGGCGCGGGTAGACGAGCGCGAGATCGTCGTCGAGCGGTGAGAGGAACGACATCAGGTGCATCACCTCGGCGTCGCCGTTGTAGTGCGGCAGGTCGAACCAGATCACTTCGACGCCGGGGAACGCGCGCTCGAGAGCGGCGATACCGGCAGCGTTAGTGCGGTAGCCGTGGCCGGCGAGGAGCGTCCGCTCGTCGAGCCAGACCGTGTCGCCGCCCTCGACCGTCGCCGGCGCCTCGACGGTCGCCACCACAGGCACGCCGGCGCGCTCCAGGTCGGCGCGCAGCGCGTCGGGCTCGCCGCGACGGCCCTCCTTGCCGGGCCGCAACAGCACGGCGCCCTCGCTGCCGACGAGCAGTGGGTCGTAGGTGTAGATCGCGTCCGGGTTCCCCGGCTCACTCTCGGAGAGCACGACTTCGGCGCCGACGCCTTCGAGCAGCGCGCAGAGCGCCTCGTGCTCGGCTGCGGCCTTCGCGTGGTCCGGCGCG
>JBKJML010000107.1:0-4385 GCA_046596415.1 Gaiellaceae bacterium
GGTCGCGGCGGCGCCGTCTACGACCCCGCGCGGGGCGTGCAGACCGGCGCTGTCGACTTCGCCACCACCGAGGAGGTCGGGGCCGCCGTCGCCGCAGCGAAGGCAGCCTTCCCCGCCTGGCGCGCGACCTCGCTCGCGAAGCGCGCGGAGATCCTCTTCGCGATCCGCGAGCTCGTGCACGCGCGTCGCGAGGATCTCGCGCGGCTGCTGACTGCCGAGCACGGCAAGGTGCTCTCCGACGCGATGGGCGAAGTGACGCGCGGCCTCGAGGTGATCGAGTTCGCCTGCGGCATCCCCCATCTCCTGAAAGGCGGCTTCTCCGAGCAGGCATCGACGGGGATCGACGTCTACTCGATCCGCCAGCCGCTCGGCGTCGTCGGCGGGATCACCCCGTTCAACTTCCCGGCGATGGTGCCCATGTGGATGTGGGCGCCCGCGATCGCCTGCGGCAACACGTTCGTGCTCAAGCCGTCCGAGAAGGATCCGTCCGCATCGATGCTGACCGCCGAGATCCTCAAGGAGGCCGGCCTGCCGGACGGCGTCTTCAACGTCGTCCACGGCGACAAGGTCGCGGTCGACGCTGTGCTCGAGCATCCCGATATCGCCGCCGTCAGCTTCGTCGGCTCGACCCCGATCGCCCGCTACATCTACGAGACCGGCACGAGGCACGGCAAACGCGTGCAGGCGCTCGGGGGCGCCAAGAACCACATGATCGTGCTGCCGGACGCCGACATCGACATGGCCGCCGACGCCGCGGTCAGCGCCGCCTACGGCTCCGCCGGGGAGCGCTGCATGGCGATCTCGCAGGTGCTCGCCGTCGGCGGCGTCGGCGACTCGCTCGTCGCGGCGATCCAGGAGCGGCTGCCGAAGATCAAGGTCGGCAACGGCCTCGACGACGGGGTCGAGATGGGCCCGCTCGTCACGCGCGAGCACCGCGACAAGGTCGCCGGCTACGTCGAGGGTGCGAGCGCCCAGGGCGCGACCGTTGTCACGGACGGCCGCGAGACGGCCCCCGAAGGTGACGGGTTCTTCCTCGGTGTCACGCTGATCGACGACGTGACGCCCGAGATGGACTGCTACCGCGACGAGATCTTCGGGCCGGTGCTCGGAATCACGCGGGTCGCGACCTATGCCGAGGCGCTGAAGCTGATCAACGACAACCCGTACGGGAACGGGACGGCGATCTTCACCCGCGACGGCGGCGTCGCCCGCCAGTTCCAGTTCGACGTCGAGGCCGGGATGGTCGGGATCAACGTGCCGGTGCCGGTGCCGGTCGCCTACTACTCGTTCGGCGGCTGGAAGGCGTCGCTCTTCGGGGACACGCACATCTACGGGCCGGAGGGGATCAACTTCTACACCCGCGGCAAGGTCGTCACCTCGCGCTGGCCGGATCCGGCCACGTCGAAGGTCGACCTCGGCTTCCCGCAGACGCGCTAGGGAGCGAGCCCACGGCGGCGACGTGTTGAAATACGGCGTCGCGCAGGTCACACTTGTTGCGTGTCGGTGTCCGTCGCAGCGCGGATCGATCTCCTGGAGCGGGAGGGGCTCCTCGACCGGCTCACACGAGAGCTCGACGAGTCGATCGGTGGAAGCGGCAGGCTCGTCTTGCTCGCCGGGGAAGCCGGCGCGGGTAAGACCGCGCTCGTGCGCGCGTTCGCCGCCGAGCACGCCGCGACCGTTCGGCTTCTCTCCGGCGCCTGCGATGCGCTGTTCACCCCTCGGCCGCTGGGGCCGCTCGCAGATGTCGCCGCCGAGACGGGAGGCACCCTGGAGGAGCTCGTCGAGACGGGTGCACGCCCGCATCAGGTCCTGCGGGCGTTGCTCGAGGAGCTCCGCGGACCTCGGCCGACGCTCCTCGTGTTCGAAGACGTGCATTGGGCGGACGAGGCGACGCTCGACGTACTGCGCCTATTGGCGCGCCGCGTCGCGACGGTTCCCGCCCTCGTGCTCGCGACCTGGAGGGACGACGAGCTCGACCGGGCACATCCCTTGCGGATCCTGGTCGGAGAGCTGGCCTCATCCCCCGCCGTCACCCGCGTGTCGCTGCCGCCGCTCACGATCGAGGCGGTGCGGACGCTGTCGGCTCCGCATCCGGTCGACGCGGACGAGCTGCACCGCGTCACCGGCGGGAACCCTTTCTTCGTCACCGAGGTGCTGGCTGCGGAGGGCGTAGCACTCCCCGAAAGCGTGCGGGATGCGGTGCTGGCGCGTGTCTCGCGCCTGCCGACTGCCGCGCGACGTCTGGTCGACGCCGTTGCCCTTGTGCCACCGCGGGTCGAGCCGTGGCTGCTCGAGGAGATCGGCGGCGCGGACATGGTGGAGATCGATGCCTGCCTCTCCTCGGGGGTGCTGTGCTCCGAGCCGGGGGGCATCGCGTTCCGGCACGAGCTCGCTCGGCGTGCGGTCGAGGATGCGGTCCCGTCGACGCGTCGGCTCGCCGTCCACCGCACAGTGCTGCGGGGTCTGACGCAAGACTCCCGAGCGGCGAGGGACTCAGCGCGGCTTGCCCATCACGCCGAAGCTGCCGGCGACACCGCTGCCGTGCTCGCGTACGCGCCGGCAGCCGCAGAGCGGGCGACGCTGCTCGCGGCACACCGCGAGGCGGCGGCGCAGTACGCGCGGGCGCTGCGCTTCGCACACGAGCTCCCGACGGAGGCACGGGCTGAACTCCTCGAACGCCGTTCCTTCGCCTGTTACCTGACCGACCAGTTCGACGAGGCGATCGAGGCGCTCCAAGAGGCGTTGGCTCTCTACCGGGAGCTCGGCGACCGGCTCGGCGAGGGCGCCGCACTCTGCTCCCTCTCGGGCCGCTTGTGGTGCGCCGGGCGGAAGCCGGAGGCCGCCGCGGCAGTCACCGAAGGAGTCGTCGTGCTGGAGCAGCTCGCGCCCGGACGAGAGCTTGCGATGGCTTACAGCACCATGTCGTCGCTGTACATGAACGGCGAGGATCGCGAGGGAACCATCGTTTGGGGCAGGCGAGCTCTTGAGCTCGCAGAGCGCCTCGGCGAGACGGAGACGATCGTGCACACGCTCACCAACATCGGCACGATCGAGCTCCTGGACGGGATCCCCGACGGTCGTGAGAAGCTCGAGCGCAGCCTCGCTCTCTCGATCGAGGAGGGCTTCGACGAACACGTCGGCAGAGCGTTTCTCAACCACGCCTGGGCGATCACGCGGACGCGCGCATACGACGACCTCGAGCCGATCGAGAGCGGCATCGAGGAGTGCGGCGAGCGCGGGCTCGAGGTTTGGCGGCTCTACATGCTTGCTTTCCGCGCGCGCTCGGAGCTCGATCGTGGTCTCTGGACCGAGGCGGCGCACTCCGCCACAACCGTGCTTCGTTACGAACGGCAGGCGCCACTGCTGCGGATCCTCGCAATGACTGCGCTCGGACTCGTGCGAGCGCGTCGCGGCGACCCAGGTCAGTGGGCCCCGCTCGACGAGGCCCTCGCCGCTGCAGGGTCGAGCGATGAGCTCCAGCTCGTCGCGCCGGTGGCGACGGCGCGGGCAGAGGCCGCCTGGCTCGAAGGCAGGCACGAGTCCGTCGCTACGGAGACGGAGTTCGCTCTCGACCTCGCCCTCCGAGGGGGCATCGGCTGGGTGAGCGGAGAGCTGGCGCTCTGGCGGCGGCGCGCGAACCTCGAGGAGACCTCGCCGGCAAAGCTTGCTCCGCCCTACGCGCTCGCACTCGCTGGGGCGTCGGCGGACGCGGCGGCCTGGTGGGGAGCCGCCGGTTGCCCATACGATGCCGCGCTCGCACTGGCCGACGCAGCCGATCCGGCTTCGCTCCAGCGGGCACATGAGCAGCTCGTCGCGCTCGGCGCGCGCCCCGCCGCCACGCTCGTCGCACGCCGCCTACGCGCCCTCGGCGGAGCCGTCCCGCGGGGCCCGCGCCCCTCGACACGCGCGAACCCGGGGGCGCTGACCGTTCGCGAGCTCGACGTGCTCCGGCTCGTCGCCACCGGGAAGCGAAACGCCGACGTCGCCGACGAGCTCGTGCTCTCGCCACGAACGGTCGACCACCACGTCTCAGCGATCCTCCGCAAGCTCCAGGTGCGGACGCGCGGCGAGGCCGCCGCGGCCGCGTCGGAGCTCGAGCTCCTCCAAGACCGGTAGCTCCCGCTCCCAACATGGGTGGTTCCGCCGATGCCGCACCGCGCGGGCGGCCGTAGCGTCGATGCGACCCGACGAAAGGAGCTCGCTTTGGACACCTACGTGATCCTCCGCCGCGGCGGCTGGCGCAGCGGCGAGGAGCTGCAGGAGGCGGCCGCTCGCTCGACCGCCGAGGGAGAGCGCATGTCCGACGACATCCGCTGGATCCGCAGCTACGTGCTCGAGGAGGGGAACGGCGTTGGCACCGTCTGCATCTACCAGGCGTCGAGCCC
>JBKJML010000131.1:0-2752 GCA_046596415.1 Gaiellaceae bacterium
CCCACTGCATGCGCACCGCCTGGGCGGCGAGCTTCGCCTTCTCACCCGGGTGCTCGCGCCAGAAGGTGAAGGTCAGCTGCTGGTAGTCCCGCATCTGCGCGCACTCGTCGACGGCGACCCGCACCCCGTTGCGCTCGAGCACCGAAGCGGCCATCTCCGGCGTCGGCGGCGACCCGGGCGGTGAGGGGACGCTGTCGATCCAGCCGCCGCGATCCAGGACGCCGTAGGTCGCCTCGTTGTTCGCCTTCCAGAGTGCCTTCGAGTCGGTGGTCAGCGCGAAGCAGCCGACGCTGATCCGGTTGCGCACCACCCAAGGCGTGACGACGAGCGCGCTCGCAGCCACGAGCGCGACCGCTGCGAGTGCGGCCGTGCGGCGCGCGCCAGCTCGTCCGGAGCCCAGCCGCCAGGCGAGCCAGGCCGCCACGAGGAGCGGCAGCGCGGTGAGCCGCGAGTTGCCGAGGATCGCCACTCCGAGCGCTCCGCCGAGCAGGGCCGCGGCGCCGACGGTGCGCCGACGGGCGGCCGCAAGCGACAGCACGACGACGGTCGCGGCAGCGAGCCCGTCGACGATCTCGCGGTTCACGTGGACGTCGTGCCAGACGAGATAGGGCTCGAGCGTCGCGACCAGTGCGGCAACAAGGCCGGTTCGCAGCGAGTCGAGCCGGCGGCCCGCCTCGAGCACGAGGAGCGCCGTCGCGACCGCGAGCGCGATCTGCGCGCCGCCGACCGTCCACCAACTCCGGTCGGCTGCCCAGTAGACGCCGCCGAGGAAGAAGCCATAGAGCGGCTGCGTGTAGGCCGATGGAACGCCCGGGATGATTCCGTAGGTGCCCGTCGCGACCAGGTTGCGTGCGAAGTCGTCGCTCTTCTCGGTGAACTCGGTGAGGATTCGGCCGCGCTCGTGCAAAAGCGCTGCGAGCCGTGGCACGACCGCCGCAGCGGCGACGAGGATCGTGGCGCGGCGCCGCGTCACGCGCGGGCGGCGAGCGGCAGCGCGGCGGCCGCCGCGGCAGGGTCGGCCGACTCGATGTGGACGCGCTGCCAGAGCTCGAGCATCAGGAGGCTCCAGAGCCGAGCGCCGTGGTCGGCGCGTCCGGAGCCGTGCTCCTCGAGCAGGCTCTCGATCGCGGCCGGCCGGAAGAGGCCACGAGCGCGGGCCGTGTCGTCGAGCAAAAGGTCACGAGCCGGAACGCGGAGCTCCTCGCGGAACCAACGGCTGACCGGGACGCCGAAGCCCTGCTTCCCGCGCGCGAGGATCTCGTCCGGCAGCGAGGCGGCGAAGGCGCGGCGGAGCGCGACCTTCCCGCGCCGACCGCTGAATTTGAGCGCGTCGGGCAGGCCGAGCGCGAGCTCGACGACGTGGTGGTCGAGGAACGGGGAGCGCAGCTCGAGCGAGCTCGCCATCGACGCGAGATCCGCCTTCACGAGCAGGTCGCCGGGCAAGTAGGTGCGGAGATCGAGCAGCTGGAGGCCGGTGATCCCCGGTCCGGGTGGTGGCCCGAGCAGGGCTGCGGCGGGTGGTGGCGAGCCGATCTCCGCGAGCGCCTCGTCGGTCCAGAGCCCGCGGCGGAGCGTCGCGGGCAGCACTTCCATCAGCCGCCCGTAGCGCGTCGCCGGCGGTGCGCCTGCCGCCTCCAGAAAGCGCGCCGCGCGGAAGAAGGGCGAGCGCGGCTCTCGCCGGGCGGCGGGGAGCAGGCGCAGCGACCGGGCGGCAGCACGGGGAAGGGCGGCGGGAAACCGGTCGAGCGCGCCCGCGAGGCCCACGGCGCGGTAGCGCTCATAGCCTGCAAATGCTTCGTCGCCGCCGTCGCCGGTGAGCGCGACCGTGACGTGGCGGCGCGCGTGCTCGCAGACGATCGCGGTCGGGAGCGCCGAGGAGTCGCCGAACGGCTCGTCCCACGTGCGGGCGACCCGCACGAGGAGCTCCGCGGCATCCGGTTCGACGAGCAGCTCCTCGTGGCGGGTGCCATACCGCTCCGCGACGAGGCGGGCGTAGCGGCGCTCGTCGTAGCGCTCGTCGGTGAAGCCGACCGAGAAGGTCCGAACCGGGTCGGCGCTCGCTTCGGCCATCAGCGCGACGACGATGCTCGAGTCGATGCCGCCGGAGAGCAGCGCGCCGAGTGGCACGTCGGCCACGAGCCGGCGCCTGACCGCCGCACCGACGGTGTCGCGCACCCGCTCGAGCCACTCCTCCTCGGAGTGGCTCTCCGTGACCGGCGTGGGCTCCCACCAGCGCTCAACCCTCGGTTCGCCTCCGTCCTCGGCGACGAGCAGATGGCCGGGAGGCAGCTTGTGGACGCCGCACAGGCCGGTCGCCGGCGCGGGCACGTACTGGAGCGAGAGGTAGGCGTCGAGCGCCCGCAGGTCGATCTTCCGGGGGAGCTGCGGCAGCCGGAGCAGCGCCTTCAGCTCGGAGGCGAAGGCGAGCGAGCCGTCCGGCAGGTGCGTCCACAGCAGCGGCTTCTTGCCGAGCCGGTCGCGCGCGAGCACGAGCCGCTGCCGCGGGCCGTCCCAGAGCGCGAGCGCAAACATGCCGTGGATCCGCTCGACGAAGTGCGGCCCGTGCTCCTCGTACAGGTGCGGGATGATCGGCGTGTCGCCGGTGCCGCGCACCCGGTGTCCCTTCGCCGCCAGCTCCTCGCGCAGGGCGGGAAAGTTGTAGAGCTCGCCGTTGAAGACGGCGACGATCTCGCCGTTTTCGCTCTCGACGGGCTGCGAGCCGGTCTCGAGGTCGATCACGCGGAGGCGTCGG
>JBKJML010000145.1:0-10967 GCA_046596415.1 Gaiellaceae bacterium
CGCGGCGAGGCCGAGCAGCGAGAAGGCGTTCGCGGCGTAGACGATGAACGTGTCGCGGGTGATCGCGAAGATCGCCGGGATCGAGTCGACCGCGAAGACGACGTCGAAGGTCGCGACCAGGACGAGTGCGGCCAGCATCGGGGTCGCCAGGCGCCTGCCGTTCTCGCGCACGGTTAATCGGTCGCCGTGGTAGCCGGCGGTCATCGGCAGCACTCGGCCGAGCAGTTTCAGTGCCGGGTTTTTCTCGGGGTGGATTTCGACGCCGGAGTGGCGGGCCATCCGAATTCCGGTGAGCACGAGGAAGGCCCCGAAGACGTAGACCGTGTAATGGAAGGCGTCGAGCAGGGCAGCGCCGGCGAAGATGAAGAGCGCGCGCAGGATGATCGCGCCGACGATGCCCCAGAAGATCACTCGCCGCTGGTAGGCGGCGGGGACGGCGAAGTAGCTGAAGATCAGCGCGAAGACGAAGAGGTTGTCGACCGAGAGCGACTTCTCGATCACGAAGCCCGCCAGGTACTCCTCGGCCGGGGCGCGCCCCTGCCACCACCAGACGAAGCCGCTGAAGGCGATGCCGAGCGCCGTCCAGCCGATGCTCCAGCCGACCGCGCGGCGGAACGAGATTTCCTCCCCGCTCCGGCCGAAGGCGGCGAGGTCGACGAGGAGCATGAGCACGACGAACGCGCCGAAAGCTCCCCACATCCACAGGTCGAGTTCCATGCAGCACTCCTTCGTCAGGCCGGTTGCCGGTCGACGAAGGTCTCTCCCGCCGCTTACTGCGGCCGGTGCCACCGGGCCTACGTGGGCCGGATTGACGATGGCACCCGTTCGGGGATACTGCCCCTCGGTTGACCTCTACGCTAGCAGACGAGAGGCAGCTCTGATTCGGGTCAGCGGGGGCCGGGGGGTGCCAGCACGACGATCCCGAGTGCCGCCACTGCGGCGAGCGCCCCGAGGAGCTCAAGGCCGATGCCGCCGTCCCGGCCCAGTTCGACCGCGGCGAGGAGCACGGCGCCGAGACCGAGCGTGGCGAGTGCGAGCGCGGCGACGAACGCGATCCGGCGCAGGTAGCCACCCGCCTCGTCCGGCACCGTCGAGCGGAGCTCGAGCGACCAGTAGGAGAGCTCCGCCACGGCGAGCAGCCCGGCGGCGAACGCCGCCGACCCCTGGTCGAGCGGCACGTCGTCGAAGGCGAGCCGGGCTGCGTAGCCGGCTCCGAGCAGGAGCACGGCGGCGGGGACGAGCGCCGCCAGCCGCGTCGCCAGCGCGACCGCGAGCGTCAGCACGGCGGCAACGGTGAACGCGACGCAGAGGCGCGCGACGCTTCCGCTCGAGGCGAGCGCGGGCCAGATTCCAAGCCCGCTCGCCGCGGCGAGCGCGGCCGTCGCGGCGCCTAGACGCGCGAGAGCCGGGCGTGACGCCTGAATGCCCTCACCCCCTCGAGTGCCGCGTCGAGCGGCACGTCCTCCGTCCACTGGGCGACGGCGACCCCGAGCCGCTCGTAGCGGGACCGAAGCTCAGCCCGCTGGAGCAGCCAGAGACGATGGGCGAGTTGGTCGAGCTCGGACGGGCCTGCCGGGACGAACGGGACGGGCGAGACCTCCACCACGGTCAGGTCGTAGCCGCGGGCACGCAGGTCGAGGAGCGCCGCCACACTGCGTTCGTCGAGGAGCGGCGTGATCGCCACGACGAGCGCCTGCGGCGGCAGCGTGCGGCGGGGGATGAAGCTGACGTCCTTCCACGCGTAGTTGTGCACGATCTCGGTGTCGAGGAGCGAATCGACGATTCGGTAGCGCTGCGTCAGCCCCAGCCGCGGTTGGAGCCACCGGATGATCCCACCGAAGCTGACGAGCCCGACGCGGTCGCGCCGCTCGAGATAGCGAGCGGCGAGCGTCGCGGTGGCGCGGACCGCGAGGTCAAGCGTGCTCTCGTCGAGCGTCCGGGCCTCCGCGAAGCTGTCGAGGAAGAGAATCACGTCGGTGTTTCGCTCCGGGTGGCGCTCGTTGACCTGGAGCTCGCCGCGCCGCGCGCTCGCCCGCCAGTTGATCGCTTTCACTCGATCGCCGGCGGCGAAGGCGCGGATGTCGGCGAACTCGAGCCCGTCGCCCTTCGTCCGCGCGACCTCGTTGCCCGAGAAAGGCTGCGTCTCGACCGGCGGCACGAGCAGTCGCAGCGACTCCGGGTGCGGGTAGACGCGGAGCAGCGTTTCCCGCTCCGCCGCCCACTCGTGCGTGACGAGCCCGAAGCGGTCGCGCGACCGGAGCGCGACCGACCCCAGGCGGTGGTTGCCCCATCGCACACACCGGAGCCGCAGCGTGATCGTCCGCTCCTCGTCGGCAGCGAGGCGGATCGCAACCGGGTTCTCCCCCTCGATCAGCTCGAGCTCTTCCGGCAGGTCGAGCAGGAGCTCGAGCCGCTCGACGGCCGTCGCGGAGTTGAGCTCGATCTCCGCGATCACCTCGTCGCGTTCGAGCGCCCGCTCGTGGTCGAGGGTGAACCAGACGCGGACGTCGGGCTCCGCTCCCGGCTGGAGCCCGAGCGCGAGAACGAGCGCGAACGGCGCGGCGAGCACAGCCAGCTCGGGGCGGCGCAGCGCGAGCGCGCCGAGCAGGCCGAGCGATGTGAGGACGGCGTACGCCGTCAGCCGCGGCGTCGCCGAGCGAGTCATTCTCCGGTGTCGGAGGCGTCGGTGTCGGGGGCCTCAGCTGGAGGGGTAGGCACCGACTCGAGGACTTCCTGGACGACGTCGTCGGCGGAGAGCCGCTGCACCCAGAGCTCGGGCTTCAGCATCAGCCGGTGCGCGAGCGCCGGGATCGCGACGGCCTTCACGTCGTCGGGAGTCACGAAGTCACGGCCCGAGAGGGCCGCTCGGCAGCGTGAGAGCTTGAGCAGCGCCAGGCTGCCGCGGGGGCTCGCACCGACGGCTGTGCTCGGGCTCTGCCGCGTCGCGGCGACGATGTCGACGATGTACCCCCCGACACTCGACGAGACGTGCACCTGCTCGACCGCGCGCTGGAGCTCGAGCACGCCGGCTGTGTCGACGACGGGGTCGAGCTCGAGCTCGTCCATGCCGCGCGCCAGCCGTCGCTCGAGCACGTCCCATTCCTGGTCGCGCGTCGGGTAGCCAAAGCCGATCCGTAGCAGAAAGCGGTCGAGCTGCGCCTCGGGCAGCGGGTAGGTGCCCTCGTATTCGATCGGGTTCTGGGTCGCAAGGACTAGGAACGGCGGTGAGAGCGTGTGCGTCGTACCCTCGATCGTCACTTGCCGCTCCTGCATCGCCTCGAGCAGTGCCGCCTGGGTCTTCGGTGGGGCGCGGTTGATCTCGTCGGCGAGCAGCAGGTTGGCGAAGATCGGGCCGGGCCGGAACTCGAAGTCGCTTTCGCGCTGGTTCCAGATCGAGGAGCCGGTCACGTCGGACGGCATCAGGTCCGGTGTGAACTGGATGCGGGAGAAGCCCATGTTCGTCACCTGCGCGAACGAGCGGGCGGCGAGCGTCTTCGCGAGGCCGGGGTAGTCCTCCAGCAGGATGTGGCCGTCGGCGAGCAGGCCCATCAGCACGAGCTCGAGCGGCTCACGCTTGCCGACCACCGCGCGTTCGACCTCGTCCACGATTCGGGCGCACGTTGCCTGCACCTCGGTGAGCGACAGCATCAGATTGCCTCCAGGGCTTCGACGAGACGGTGGACGCCCGCGGGCTCGAGCCCAGGGCCGAAGCGGTCGAGCGGCGGCTGCCGGTCGGGACGGACGAGCTCGTAGGCCTCGTCGCCGAGCGCGCGGCGTGCTCCGTCGGCGTCGTGCTCGAGGTCGATCCCGCGGCGGGCCGCCAGCAGACCGTGAGCGACGCGCCGGGCGGTGGGCCGCAGCCGGTAATGGAGGTCGAACGCGCTTGCGGTGCCGAGCGCCACCTCGCGCTCGAGCCGGGCGAGCTCGGCGAGCCGGTCGTGGCGGGGCGGCCGGCGGTTGAGGGCGCGGTCGAAGGCAGACACGCGGTGGAGGGGGTTCGCCCGCCTCAGAGCCCCGACGACGCCGATCAGCGAGAAGAGGCAGAGCACGAGCAGGTAGATGTGCACCGCGAGCCGCGCACGGCCGGGTGCGACGAGCGCAACACCGACGAGCGCGAGCGACGGGACGATGGCGATGCTGGCGAGCCTGAGCGCGTGACGGATCACGGGTGCGCCCGCTGGCGCAACGCCGCGAGCGCGGCCTCACGCTCCTGTTCGACCTGGATCTGCGCCGCCCGCAGCTCGTCCTGGACGGTCTGGAGAGCGGCGATCGCCTCGTCCTTCATCTGGGTGCCGATCTCATGTTGCGAGAATTTTGCCCGCTCGAAGAGCATGGTGAGCCGGCGAACCGACGGTGCGGTCACCGACAGCGCGCCGAGGACGCGCTCGAGGTACTCGAGCGGCGCCTCCGCCGGACGGCGAGGGAGGCCGAATGCAGCGAGCGTTCGCTCCAGCCGTGCATAGGCGGCGATCACCGCCCGGCGCGGGTCCCGTTCGGCACGCAGGTCGTCCAACGTTTCCTCGAGCACATCCGCGAGCGCCTCCGCGAGCGCCCCGGTGTCGTCGCCGCCGAGCGCCCGGCGGCGCGCTCGTGCCGAGAGGGCGAACGCTGCGATCGCCGCTGCCGCCACGCCGCTCACGACGAGCACCGGTAGCAGCGCGAACTGGGGCTCGAACCGCTGCGTGGTGTCCGTGCTCGTTCCGGGCGGGGTCCGCGGCCGCAGCGCCCTGGCGATCGGCGAGTCGCCGCCTCTGCCGCCGTCGACGCTCATCTGGCGCACGACGACCGCGAGAACGCCCATCGCGAGCAGGAAGACGAGGAAGCCGACGATCGGGTTTTTCTTCTTCCGTCGCTTCGCGGCCTCCGCCATCACGTCACGGCGCAGCAGCAGGATGTAGGCGTACAGGCCGACGCCGACCACCATCAGCAGCAGGTAGAGGCTGATCGCGTAGTCGATGAGGCGCTGCGAGGGACGCCTCGTGCCCGCCTCACCGATCGGCGTCGCGCCTCGCGAGGCGAGTGCCACGATCGCCAGTGCAAGCAGGACGCCGCCGACCGTGAGCAGCGTCCGCCGCCCCCTGCCGTCGCGCTTCGACTCAGACCTCATCGCGCTAGTGTGCATCGCAGGGTGAGACGACCGCCGCTCCACGAACGTTTGCGGGCGCCCTCGGTCATGGGGATCGTGAACGTCACGCCCGATAGCTTCTCCGACGCCGGGGCGAACTACGAGCCGGCCGTGGCGATCGCCTCCGCACGGCGGCTGCTCGCCGAGGGTGCAGCCATGGTCGATGTCGGCGGCGAGTCGACTCGGCCCGGGTCGAGCGGTGTCCAGCTCGACGAGGAGTTGCGGCGGGTCGTGCCCGTCCTCGAGGCGCTCGCCGGGGCCTCCATCTCGATCGACACCTCGAAGGCCGAGGTGGCTCGGCGTGCGCTCGAGCTCGGCGCGGAGCTCGTGAACGACGTGACGGCGCTGCGTGGCGATCCGGCGCTCGCGGCGGTCGTCGCGGAGTCCGGCGCCTACCTCTGCCTGATGCACATGCAGGGCGCTCCGCGGACGATGCAACAGGCGCCGCGCTACGACGATGTCGTCTCGGACGTCGCCGCGTTCCTCGAGGCGAGGCTCGCCTTCGCGGTCGCCGAGGGGATCAACGAGGAGCGGGTGTGCCTCGACCCCGGGATCGGCTTCGGGAAGACGGTCGAGCAGAACGTCGAGCTCGTCCGCCGGCTCGACGTGCTGGCCGGCCTCGGCCGCCCGGTGCTCGTCGGCCTCTCGCGCAAGAGCTCACTCGCTCGTGCGCTCGGCGACCCCGAAGCCACCACCTCGTCGCTCGCCGCCTCGCTAGGCGCCGCGGTCGTCGCCTATGAGCGCGGCGCGTCGATCTTCCGCGTCCACGACGTGCGCGAGCACGTCGAGGCGCTGACGCTCGCCGCTACGCTCCGGCCGTGATCGTCGAGCTGCACGCCCTCGAGCTGCACGGGCGCCACGGCCTGCTGGAGCAGGAGCGCCTGGACGGGCAGCGCTTCCTCTTCGACATCGAGCTCGAGGTCGGCGATGCGGGCGCAAGCGACCTGATCGATGATGCCGTCGACTACCGACTCGTAGCAGCCTGCGTCCGTGAGGTCTCGGACGGCCGCGACTACCAACTGCTCGAGGCGCTCGCGGGTGCCGTCGCGGACGAGCTCCTCGTGCGGTTCCCCGCCGCTTTCGTCCGGGTCCGCGTGCGCAAGCCGGACGTCGTGCTCGACCCGCCTGCGGCGTGGTCGGCCGTCACCGTCGAGCGCGTGCGTTAGCGCTTCTTCGTGGCCGGCTTCGGCAGCGGCTTGGTGGAGATGCCCAGCACGTAACTGCCGCTCGGCGTGCTGGGCGCGAGCGTCAGGTCGAGGTACACGTAGCTCCCTCGGCTGCCGGAGTTCCGGACGAAGAGGCTCTCGCTCGTGCTGCCCCGGCGGGCGCTCAGTGCGAGCCGGACGCCGGCGGGGGCCTCGTGGATCGATGCGGTGGAGAGGCGCCAGGCCGAGACGTCGATGTCGGCGTCGAGCTGCCTGACGGTCGCGACCATGTCCTTCCGCGCCGGGACCCAGACCCGGTAGACGTCGTGGCTGTCTTCGCGGGCGTCGAGGCGGGCGTAGAGCGAGAGCCGCTCCTTGCCTGGGCCGGTCAGGGGAGCGCTCGTCGTCGACGCGGCGAAGAAGCCCTGGGGGCTGACGAATTCGACGTCGTCGTTCGGCTCCTTCGGGTCGCGGCCGGGCGTCGGGAACGTCAATGCACCCGGGACGTTCAGGATCCCGAACCCCGTTGCGTCGTCCGCCCCGGGTGGGCCGACGTCGGTGGCGGAGCGGCGCATCACTTCGAAGAGCTGGGTGTTGTCGAGCTCCGGCCGCACCGTCCACACCCAGGCTGCTGCGCCGGCGACGAGGGGGGACGAGAAGCTCGTACCGGCGCCGCGGTTCGTGTAGCCGCCGCCAGGAAGGGCGATCGTCATCTCGACGCCGGGCGCGGCGAGGTCGTTCTGCGGCGAGGTGTTCGAGAAGGACGCCGCGTTCCCGCTGCGGTCGGTGGCAGCGACCGTGAGGATGTGCGGGAGTGCAGCGGGGTACTCGATCGGGTTGCCCTCCTGGCGCTCGTTCCCGGCCGCGGCGATGACGAGCGAGCCGAGGCCGTAGGCGGCGTTCACTGCCTGTTCGATCACCGGGTCGCGGGCGTGGCTCCCGAGGCTCAGGTTGATCACGCCGGGCCCAAGCCGAGCTGCCTCGAGAATGCCGGCGACGATCTCACTCGTGTCGAGCTCTTTGCCCGGGGCTGCGTCATAGGACTGGATGACCGCCTGCGGATAGATCCCGACCATGCCGACGCCGTCCGCGGGGGCACCGACGAGCGACGCGACCGCGGTACCGTGGGCGCCGGTGCCGCTGCCGGTCGTCTGCGCGTTGAGCGCGATCGTGCCCGCCCGAGCAACGAACTCGGGGTGCGAGAGATCGACCCCGGAATCCACGACGGTCACTGTCCGGCCGGGCCCGGGGGGCTCGACCTTGTCGGCGCCGACGACCGCGCGCCACCACTGGCCGGCCGCGAGCGGGTCGGTGACGGGGATCGCGTCGAGGCGGCCGACTTTCCGGTCAGGCTCGAAGAGGCGCAGGGCCTCCTGCTCCCGCAGGCGTGCCGCCAAGGTCGCGGCCCTGGCGGACGGGACGCGCCAGAGGGCGAGCTCGGCTGCGACGAGGGTGCCGCCGGCGCGCGCGACCTGGGTCGCGGCGGTGCACGATGCGCCGGCGCGGAGCTGGACGAGCGAGAAGCCGGCTGCCGCGGCGGAAGCGGCGGGCAGCGCGAGGAGCCAGAGGACAGCTGCGGTGGCGGCTAGTCTCCTCATCAGCTCCCGAACACGGTAGCCGCCGATTGCAGAGCCGATGTTAAGAATCGCCTATACGAGTCTCGGCGCGAACCTCGGCGACCGCGAGCATTCGTTGCGCCAGGCGCTCGAGCTGCTCGGCGCACAAGGGGGTATCCGGGTCGTTCGCGTCTCGTCGTTCCGCGAGACGGAGCCGTGGGGGCCCGTCGAGCAGCCGGCCTTCGTCAACGCCGTTGCCGAGCTCGAGACGTCCCTCGCGCCGAGGGAGTTGCTCGACACACTGCTCGCGGTCGAACGGGAGCTCGGGCGCGTGCGAGCGGGGCCACGTTACGGGCCGCGGACGATCGACCTCGACTTGCTCCTCTACGGGGACTCCGTCGTGGCCGAGCCCGGGCTCGAGCTACCGCACCCTCGGCTCCACGAGCGCCGCTTTGCGCTCGAGCCGCTCGCGGAGCTCGATCCCTCCCTCGTCGTGCCCGGGCGCGGCCGGGTGTCGGACCTGCTCGCGGAGCTAGACTGATCCCATGTCGCATCTCGACGACCTCGACGAGTTCGAGGCTGACCTCGAGCTTCAGCTCAAGCACGAGTACACGGCCGTCTTCGGCCTCTTCCGCTACTGCATCCTCACCCAGGACGCCACGTATCTCTGCAACAAGCTCGACCTGAAGGCCGCGCCGCAGGCCGCTTACCCGTTCTTCCACATCACGATGGAGGACGTGTGGGTCTGGGACAAGAACCGTCCGACGAGGATCATCCCGCGCGCCGAGGTCTACACCTCCGGCGACGTGACGGTCGAGGAGTTGCGTGGCGACGGCG
This sequence comes from Gaiellaceae bacterium, assembly GCA_046596415.1. Classification (GTDB taxonomy): domain Bacteria; phylum Actinomycetota; class Thermoleophilia; order Gaiellales; family Gaiellaceae; genus JBKJML01. The sequence continues at coordinate 8,664 of JBKJML010000145.1, forward strand.
ACGAGCCGCGCCTCACCGCCGAGGCGCTCGCCGAGAAGATCGGCGAGCCGCTCGCCGGCGACGACGACACAACCCCCTGAGCCCTTCCATGCTGCTCGCCGTCGACGTGGGCAACACCCAGACCGTGCTCGGCCTCTTCAGGGGCGAGGAGCTCGCGGACAGCTTCCGTCTCGCGACCGACCGGAGCCGCACCGGCGACGAGCTCGGCGTCACGCTGGCCGCTCTCTTCGACCTCGAGGACGTCGACGGGATCTGCCTCTCGACCACCGTGCCCGCGCTCCAGCGCGAGTGGGAGCGGGTTGCGGAGCGTTGGGCGCGCGCGCCGCTCCTCGTCGTCGGCCCCGGGGTGAAGACGGGGATTCCGATCCGCTACGACGACCCGCGCGAAGTCGGGCCCGACAGGATCGTCAACGCGGTCGCCGCGTCGTCGCTTTACGGGGCCCCGGTGATCGTGGTCGACTTCGGGACCTCGACGAACTTCGACATCGTCTCGCCTGAAGGCGAGTACGTGGGCGGCGTCACCGCGCCGGGGATCGAGGTCTCGATGGAGGCGCTCTTCGCGCGCGCGGCGCGGCTCGTCAAGGTCGACTTCGTCGAGCCGGCGAGCGTGATCGGAAAGACCACCGTCGCGGGGCTCCAGTCGGGGCTCGTCTACGGTTTTGCGGGTCAGGTCGACGGGATCGTCGGCCGCATCCGCGGCGAGCTCGGCGCCGAGGCGCGCGCGATCGCCACCGGCGGCCTCGCCGAGCTGATCGCTCCCCATGCGCAGACGATCGAGCGGGTCGACCCGAACCTGACCCTCATCGGCCTCCGTCTCGTCTGGGAGCGCAACGCGACGTAACCGGCCGTCTCGCTCGTCCGTTGTCGTAAGGACAACATCAGCTACAGGAGGTCGTAATGCTCTTCGCCGACATCGGCGACAGTGTCCAGCGCGGGTTCACCGTCTTCTTCGGCTGGGTTCCGCATTTGCTCGGCGCGATCGCAGTCCTGATCATCGGCTGGTTCGTCGCCAAGGCTGTCTCCGGCCTCGTCTGGCGCGCCCTGCACCGAGCGGGCCTCGACCGGACGATCCACGCGGGCCAGGGCGGCCGGTATGTCCAGAAGGTGACGTCGAGCCCGTCGCGCCTGGTCGGGACCGTGACGTTCTGGGCTGTGATCCTCGCAACGATCTCGCTCGCCACCTCGGTGCTCGGCGTCGACGCGCTGAAGGAGTTCGTCGCAGCTGTGTTCGCTTACCTGCCGAACGTGCTCGCCGCGTTCCTGATCTTCCTCGTCGCGGGCGCGATCGCGACGGCGATCGCCACGCTCGCAGCGAGGACGATGGGCGACACCTCGCTCGGCAAGATCGTCGCCACCGTCGGCCCGATCCTGGTGCTGACGATCGCGACGTTCATGATCCTCGATCAGCTCAAGATCGCGGAGACGATCGTCACGATCACCTACGCCGCTCTGCTCGGCGCGGTCGCGCTCGGCTCGGCCCTGGCGTTCGGCCTCGGAGGCCGCGACGTCGCGCGCGAGCTGCTCCAGGGTGCGTACGACAAGGGCCGCGAGCACAAGGAAGAGCTCAAGCGAGATCTCGACGCGGGAGTGGCACGCGCGAAGGAGACGCCAGACAAGGCGGCCCCCGACGTGCCCTCGTCCACGCCAGCTGACTCCGAGGACAGGTCTGCAGACGAGGCGACACGCCGGCTCGAGACGGTACGCGGCGATGGAGACACCGGCCCGAAGGCTTGACGAAGCCGTTCCGTCGCTCCGAGAGCCGCGTCTGCGGGCGACGCGGTGATCGAAGCGGCTCAGCCGCCGCCGTAGATCGAGATCGGCAGGTCGAGCAGCACGTCGTCGTTGCCGGTCGGCAGCTCGTCCTCGAGTGCTTCGATCAGAGGCAGCGCGCCAGGGGCGGCTGCGATCAAGCGCCGCTCGACCTCGTCGGTCGAGTCGAGCACGACGAGCTCCTGCTTGAACGGGCGTGGGAAGCGCCCGCGGCCGAGATACCAGCCGTAGAACTTCTTCAGGAACCCTGAGGCCCGCCGCTCGCCGAGCTCGCGCACCGTCTCCCGGATGAAGAGGACCAGCTCCGCGACGACCTCCTCGCGTGTCGGCTCAGCCGTCGGGCCGTCGACGATCTCGCGCAGCGCCCACGGGTTCCCCTGGGCGCCGCGGCCGACCATCACGGCCGCCGCACCTGTTGTCGCCAGCACCGACTGGGCCCGCGCGCGCGACGTGACATCACCCGAGGCGATCACCGGCACGGTGACGAGCGCGACGAGCTCGGCCGTGAGCGAATGGTCGGCGCTGCCGGTGTAC
>JBKJML010000174.1:0-20372 GCA_046596415.1 Gaiellaceae bacterium
ATACCGAGAGCCAGATCCTCTACAAGGTCGTGCACGGGATGCCGCCCAAGCCGAGCGACGTCATCTCGGCCTCGGACGAAGTCGACACCGTGCTCGCGGTCGCGCTCGCGAAGGTTCCGGCGGATCGATTCGACAGCGCCTCCGAGCTCGCGGACGCCCTCGAGGCTGCCGCGGAGGGCGTGGTGACGCCGGAGCTGCGCGCCCGGGCCGCGCGGATCCTCGCGCGGCACCCGTGGGGCAGCTAGGCTTGCGCGGGTGGTCGACTCCGTGCGCATCGCCCTCGTCGCCGCCCTCTCCGCCGCGTCCGTCGCCGCGACCGTTCTCCTCGGAAGAGACGCGCGCGCGTACTGCCGCACCACCACGAACACGAAGTTCGTGCCGACCACGACGAAGCCGTGCGACGACGTGGGCACGAAGCTCTTCTGGTCGGGGCGCTGCACGGGCTTCAGCGTGCAGGAGAACGCGAGCGGCCAGGTCCCCTTGGCGACGGCGCGAGCGCTGGTCGCGGAATCGTTCGCGCAGTGGACGAACGCCGACTGCACCCCGTGCGGCGTCGCGGGCAAGCCGTCCATCGCCGTCTCGGATCTCGGGCCGATCACCTGCGGCAACGTCGAGCACACCCAAGGCGGCACCAACGCGAACATCGTGATTTTCCGCGACGGCGCGTGGCCGCACGAGGGCGCCGCGCTGGCGCTGACGACGGTCACGTACAAGGTCGACGGCGGCGAGATCTACGACGTCGACGTGGAGGTGCAGAGCAACCCGGCCGAGGTGAAGCTCACGACCGCCGAGACGGTGCCGGCGGGCGAGTACGATCTCCGCTCGATCCTCGTGCACGAGATGGGGCACTTCCTCGGTCTCGCCCACACCGCGCGCGCGAACAGCGATGCGACGATGTACGAGAGCTACAAGCCCGGCGAGTTCTTCATGCGCTCGCTGTCGCAGGACGACGTGTGCGGCGTGTGCGCGATCTATCCGCCGACGCGCACCGCGACCTGCGACGCGACGCCGCGCGGCGGCCTCGGCGACGAGTGCGGCGGCGGCAGCAAGTCGGAGGGGTGCGGCTGCGATCTCGCGGGCGCCGCCAGCGGCTACGGAGCGCTCCCCGCGGCGCTCGTGGCGCTCGGTTGGTGGTCACGCCGTGCGCGCTCGATCCGGCGACGCTGACGCCTCGGCTCTGCGCCATCGCGCGCGTGCACATCCGTCGACGGTGGTGTTCTCGTAGGTGTCGCGGCGCACGTGTGCGTCCGATCGAGAAGAGCGCGTGCTGCTCAACGCTCCACGCCTGAGCGCCGCCCACCGCGAGGACGATGTTTCCGACGAACACGCCTCGCCTTCGCATGCGCTCCGGGATTGCTCGACATCGGCACGCTCGCTGCTGAGGGCGGAGACGTCGCGTCAGGATCGCTCGAAGGCGATCGACGTCGCGATGAACGTCGCCTGTGGGCTCGAGCGCCCTGCGCCTCGAGAGGGGGGGATCCATGAAAACGCGCAGCTCCGTCGTGAGCAGCTTCGTCCTGCTGTTGGGTACCGTCGGTGTCGTCGCGTGCAGCGCGGAGAGGCCCGACTCCGGCCAGACCTCGCAGTCGGTGACGTTCCCGGACGGAGCGACCAACGACGCCCCCGGCCAGGAGGTCGGCGACGGGTGGATCTCCGGCGAGGCGGGCAGCGGCGACGCAGCCTCCGACAGCGCTCTCGGGCTGCAGTGTCCGGGGAACCCCGGAACGAACGCGAACGTCGCGGTGAACGCGTTCATCGGCTTCCCCAACCTGCAGATCGACGACGACACCTCGGCGGGCTCGGTGATCGGCGCCAACGCGAACCTCGTGGTGCCGGAGAACGATCCCGCCGACAACAGCCCGAACTACAGCCCGGCGGCGATCCCGAACGCGACGCGCGACTGGGACGACATCGCGGCCGACGCGAACCACCGGCTGCTCGACAACTTCACGGGGAAGGATCCGACGGCGTTCCCCGGAAGCAACTCCTGTGTCGGCGCTGCGAACAACCCGCCGAAAGACGAGCTCCTGCACGTCGGCCTCGGGAGCAACAGGGACTTCATCTTCCTCAACGTGCTCCGCGCGGCGGGCACGGGGGACATGGGGTACGGCATCCTCGTCACGCAAGAGCGGCCGGGCTGCGTGAACAAGCCCGCGGGCGTCGGCGGCGCCTCGTGCAACGGCGAGTTCATGAACTTCGATCTGAAGTCTGGCGACGTGCTCATCTGGGGGCACTTCCGCACCGGCTCGGCGAAGCTCCTCGAGGCCTACACGCTGAACACGCCCGCCGTGCGCTCGGCGAACGACGCGATCGACTTCGCCGGGAAGGTCGGCAGCGCAGACCTGTGGAGCGCGGGCGCGAACGCCGTCGCCGCGGTCGCGATCAACACCGACATCACCTCGTCGAAGAACTGGGGAACTGCCGGACAGGCATCGACGGTCACCGGCCTCGACGGACAGCCCGCGTTCTCCGATCACATCTTCGCCGAGGGCGCCGTGCGCACGAACATCTTCGGCAGCGGCACCTGCGGGCGCAACTACTGGGTGACCGTGATCACCAACTCCGAGGGGAACGATCCCGCCAACGGCGACATGAAGGATCTGCTCGGGCCGCGGCTCGTCAACTTCGGCAGCATCGACGTGACGGCGCACGTGTTGCCGAGCTGCGACGGCACCGTCGACCTGCAGGCCACCATCGGCGGAGCCACGGCGGGCTCGCCCCCCTCGTGCACCTGGTACATCGACGGCAACGAGGCCATCACGACCCCGACGTGCGACTACATCCAGGGGTATCCCGTCACGCCGGGGGTAGCGCACACGTTCTACGTGGTCGCCAACGACTCGGCGAACACCGGCTGCGTCGTCACGTCGCCGTCGGTGACCGCTACCAGCGCCTCGCCGATCGCGATCACCGATCTGCAGCCGATCCAATCGACGAGCTGCGACGCCAACGCTCCGCAGACGGACATCAGCGAGAGCGTGAGCTTCGTGGCGACCGCGACCGGTGGCGCCGGAACGCTCTCGTACACCTGGCAGTCGTGCACGCTGGACGCGACGCCTGTCTGCACGGCGATCACGGGATGCTCCGGCGCGACCTGCTCGTACTCCGCAGCCGCGGCCGACGGCAACTGCATGAAGAAGACCGTGAAGGTCACGGTGGACGACGGCGCCGGGAACTGCCCGCCGCAAAACAGGAGCCTGGCCTACACCAAGACCACGACCATCGCGACGTCTTCCCCTTGAAGACCGCCGTGAAGACGCTCCATCACGCGTAGCGCCAGAGAGGGAGATGCGAGGGGGCCGTCACCGTGTGACAACGCGGTGACGGCCCTTTCTTTGTTCGGCATTCGTGGCCATCCGTTGGCCATGTCGACCTTCCACGAATCCCTCCGCGAGAGCAGGCGCAGGATCGGAGCCCGGATCGCGGTCGCGGTGCGGGACAACCGCGTCGCGCTCGGGTTCGTGCTGGTGTGGCTCGCCGCGAACGCCGCCGTCTTCTCGGGAGAGCACCGCGGGCTCGAGCTCTTCGAGGTGGTCACCGGGCTCTCCCGGGCGTCCGGTGGCTGGGGGAAGCTGTACCAGCCGTTCACTCAGTTCGTCGTGTTCGGCGTCGTGGTGTCGATGGTGGCCGCGAACGTCACGCGGAAGCACCGTCCGGAAGCGACCGCGCGCTTCCTCGCGTCCCGCTGCCGCGATCACGTCGTGATCATCGGACACACCCACCTCGGCGAGCGGATCCGCGACGCGATGCTCGAGACGCGCACGGAGGTCGTGGTCGTCGACGACGACCGCGCGCGCGTCGAGGAGATCCTCCGCGAGGAGCACCCGCTCGTCCTCGGCGATCCGCGCGACCCGGAGAACCTCGAGGCGGCGGCGATCCGTTACGCAAAGGTGGTGGTGATCGCGAGCGACGAGGTCGAGGTGGCGGTGATCGCGGCGCGCGAGGTCCGCGCGCGAAACCCCGATTGCGAGCTGATCGTGCGGTGCCCCGACGAGGACGTGGGCGACGTGATCGCCCGGACCTATCGCGCGCGCATCGTGTCGACCTCGCGCATCGTCGCCAAGGTGGTGTGCGACGACGCGGCGAAGCGCGGGACGCGACGCGCCGTTGTCTTCGGGAAGAACTCGATCGGGCGTCGCGTGGCCGACACGCTCGGCGCGCGCGGCGTGTCGACGACGTTCGTCGACGTCACCGAGGACACCCACGCCATCGCCGCGGCCGGCGTCGCCGATGCCGAGCTGATCGTCATCGCGGACGACGACCTCGGGAAGAACCTGATCCGCGTCGATCGCATCCGCGACCACGCGCCGAACGCGCGGATCGTGTGTCGCGCGTTCCACGAGGACGCGGCGGAGATCCTCACCCGCGCGCCCTTCAAGTGCACGGTGCTCTCGTCGTCGCGCCTCGCCCTCGACGCCCTGGTCCGCGAAGGCGCGTTCCGCACGGTCGTTTCGGCGCCCACCCCGACGCGTCTCCCTGGTACGAAGGTGTCACGCGCCCGCGCCTGAATCCGGTCGATCGGATCGCGACGGAAAGTGCTTCGTGATACTCGAAGCGGTGCATGCGTGAGAGCACCCTCGACGACGCGACGATCCAGAGACTCCTCGGCGGCCTCGCCGGCCTTCCGCCTGCGGAGCCAGCGGTGCTCGGGCGGGAGCCGGTCCACGTGCTCTACGGCGGTGCCCATCTCTTCTCGCGCGACGCGCCACGGAAGCTCGCGGAGCTGGCTCGGCGCGCGTTCGAGGAGCATGCACCGGACGCGGAGACGCTCGGCGACGCCCTCGAGCTCTCGCCGACCTTGCGCGCCGACGTGCACGCGCGCATCGCGAGGAAGCTCGCCACCGAGCCGATCGAGGATCTCCGGATCGATTTCGAGGACGGCTATGGCGTGCGCCCCGACGACGAAGAGGACGCGGCCGCGACGCACGCCGCCCGCGAGCTCGCCCTCTCGGAAGAGCGTCCCCCCTTCGTCGGGATCCGCATCAAGGCGCTCGACCATCCGCGTGGCAGCGCACCCCGCGCCATCCGCACCCTCGATCGCTTCCTGACGGCGCTCGCGCAGAACGGAGGACCGCCCTGCTCGTCACCAGCTCGCTTCGTGGTCACGCTCCCCAAGGTCACGCAGGTCGCGCACGTCGAGACCCTGCACGCGGTGCTCGAGGCGCTCGAGTCCGAGCTCGGCCTCGAGCGCGTGTCGATCGAGCTGATGGTCGAGCACGTCTCCGCGCTGTTCGACGCGGAAGGGCGCCTGCACCTGCCGCGTCTCGTCGCCGCATCACGCGGACGCTGCGTCGCCGCGCACCTCGGGACCTACGACTACACCGCGAGCTGCCACGTCACCGCGACGCAACAGCTGCCCGAGCATCCTTCCGCCGACTTCGCGCGGCAGATCATGCAAGTCTCCCTCGCCGCGACGACCGTGCGGCTCTCCGACGGGGCGACCACGCGGCTCCCGATCGCGCCGCACCGCGGGAAGGATCTCACCTACGCCGAGCGCGTCCGCAACCGGACCGTGATCCACCGCGCGTGGCGGCAGCACCACGACGACGTGCGTCGCGCGCTCCGCCTCGGCTTCTATCAAGGGTGGGATCTGCATCCGGCGCAGCTGATCTCCCGCTACGCGGCGGTCTTCGCGTTCTTCCGCGAAGCGCTCGTCGCATCGACCGTGCGTCTCCGCTCCTTCCTCGACGCTGCGGCGCAGGCGTCGCGCGTGGGCGATGTCTTCGACGACGCCGCCACGGGGCAGGGGCTCTTGAACTTCTTCCTCCGTGGGCTCGCGTGCGGCGCGATCGACGTGCACGAGGTCGAGGCGGTCGGTGTCTCCGTCGACGAGCTCCAGAGCCGTTCGTTCGCCGCCATCGTGCATGGACGCGCGCAGGGGCGCGTGCAAGGGCGCGCGTCAGCGTGACCAACCGATCTCGCCCGCGGTGAACGCGTTGACGCGCAGCTCCTCGAGGCTCTCGGGCTCCTTCTCGCCGCCGGTAGGGAGCGGTCGTCCACGCGTCATCAGCTCGACCTTCGTTTGCACCTTGCGGTCGGGGTCGGCGAGCCCCGTCGGCGAGAGCACGCGACCGGTCTCGTCGTATTTGTCGACGGCGCCGAGGGTGTGGAACAGCTCGTGCGCGCTCACGAAGAGGGCGAAGTCGACCATGTCCAGCGCGAGCTCGACCTCGATGGTCCCTACCGCACCGCCTTGCTCGGACGCGCCCTCGATGAACCGCTGCCGATCGTTCTGCGGCGCGCGCACGATGAGGTACACGCGGGAGTCGTAGGCACCGCCGTCGATCTTCCCCCACGCGTCGATCTGCCGCACCCATCGCCACTTCTTCCAGGTGAAGCTCGCGAGATCGGCGAGCCCGTCACCCGGATCGTTCGGGGCCGCCTCGAGCGCGTCGACCGGGCCGTGGACGACGATCGCGAACGGCTTGCTCGGCGTGTCACGGTAGCGATGGAGCTCGCGGGCGAGCGTGTCCTCGAGCGCCCATGCGCGCGCGTGGAGCGCTCTGAGCGCGCCCTCGTCGACCGGTCCGAGCCGCACGACGATGATCGCGACGTTCAGCGTGCGCTTCCACTCGTTGCGCGCGCGACGAGCTCGGATGTTCGACACCGCCCAGAGAACGACGACGAAGAGGATCGAGAGCAGGATTCCGACGCGGACGCGGAAGAAACGTCGCTTCCGATCGTCGCGCTCCTGCACCTCGTCCAGCCTAGAACATGTCGCGCATCGACGGCGTCGGACCTGCGAAGAGGGCATCGGCGTGCGCGAGCGTTTCGTCGCCACCTTCGAGGAGGCCGGCGGTGCGCAGCGTCCGCGCCGGTAGATAGCCGGAGTAGAGCGCAGCGAGCCCGCGGATCGTGGCCTTCATGTGCAGGGCTTTCGCCACCGCGCCCTCGCCGCCCGAGCGCGCCGAGCGACGCACCGTGGCCGTGCCGCTCTCCACGCGGAGCTCGAACGTTCCGTGGTTCTCCGGGATCAAGTCGTCCTCGACCTCGATCGTCAACGACGCACTCACCGGCTTCGGGTAGCCACGCGCGGCGAGCGCGCGCTCCACGTCGACGATGCGCAGCATCCAGTGATCGAGATCCGCGATGGCGTGATGGCGCTCCGGGAGGAGCAAGCTGAAGACGTCGGGGACTCCCCCGCTCCATCGAACGACGTTCGCGAGCGAGCGGTAGTCGGACAGGATCTGCAGGATGCGCTCGGCAGCGCGCCTCGTCACCGCGACCAGATCGCTGACGACGACCTCCGTCTGGATGTGCCCTCCGTCGACCGTGCGATGGGCCGCGACGACGTACCCTTCCAGCCGCTCCTGCGAGCGGACGGCGATCGCCTGCGGCACGAGCTTCCGCGGTCGGAACACGCGGCTCCAGACGTAGGGCCCGCGATCGAGGAAGCCGGTCTGCGTCGCTGCGTACTCGGCGTAGAGTGCGCGGACCTCCGGATCGTCCTCGCGCTCGATCGTCGAGACCCGGAGCTTCGAGATGTGCAGCGCCGCGTCGCGGCCGCCCGAGGGGATGCAGCGTACCGGATCGATGCGCACCTCGCGTCGGACGCCCGCGCGCTCGTACCCGGCCCGCCGGTAGAGCGGCACGGTCGCGGGATAGAGCGTCGAGAGCGCGACGCCCGCGGCGTGCTGCTCGCGGATGAGCGCCCGCATCATCTCGGTCGCCGCCCCCGAGCCGCGCGCGTCCGGAGCGATCCCGACGCCGGCGACGCCCATGGTCGAGACCGACCGGCCGCCGAAGTACTGGCCCATGGGCACGACGAGGAGCCCGCCGACCACGCGGCCATCCTTGCGGATCGCCCGGATGTTCGGGTGCCCGGCGCGGAGGAACCAGTCCGCGGCGTCCTCGACCGGAAAGGCGAACGCGTGCCCGAGGATCGGCGCCAGGGCCGCGCGTGCGACGTCGTCGGCGATGTCGTAGTCGACCATTCCGAGGGGGTGCGCGATCCGTCTCGGCGGCGCAATCACCGCCCTCACGGAACCGGCGGTCCCCCGAGCGTCCTACGAGGCAGGCGACAGGACACCCACATCGCGCAGGCGAAGTGTTCGTGACACAGTCTGCCGGATGCGGTCCTTTTTTCGCCGTTCGCTGGCGCTACCTGCGGTCTTGATCGTCGCCGGCTGCGGCGCCGACGCCTCGAAAGGGGATGACACCACGCTGCCGATCCCGGGCACCGACGCCACGACGGAGGAGACCTCGGTCGGTAACGAGACGGGCATCGTGCCGGACGACACGGGCACCGGCCTGAACACCGACTCCGCGCTCGCGAACGACGCGCCCGCGTCGGGGGCCTGCGTCGCGGCCGACGACTGCGATGGCGACGGCTACAAGACCGCCGACGACTGCAACGACAAGGACGGGACGATCAACCCCGACGCGTACGACTTTCCCGACGACATGGTCGACAACGACTGTGACGGCACGAACGACAACCCCGTGGCGTCGTGCGCACCGTCCGCGCTCACCAGCGACGTCGCCCTCGACTACGCGCGCGTCGCGGAGCTCTGTCCGCAGGTGAAGGTGACGTCCACCGGGAAGCCGTTCGATCCCGTCGTCAAGGCCGAGTGGAGCACCGCGACGGGCAAGGCGCCGGCGCTGTTCTTCCCGCCGACGGTGACGCTCGCGCATCACCCCAAGGCAACGGCGCTCGTCGAGAAGTTCGGCAACAACGACGCGCGCGCAGGGGGCTCGATGGTCCTCCTCTCGACCGGTCCCACCCCGGCCGCCGATCCGCGCGGTCCGATCACCGGTGACACCGATCGCTGGATGTCGCTGCACCAAGGCTCGATCACTGCCATCGCCGACGGCTGCGCCGCTCTCAAGCTCAATGCCGCCGACTGCGGCTCGTTGAAGAGGGTCGCCGCGAATCCCATCGCCGTCACCGATCTCGCGGAGCTGAAGCTCACGCTGAAGGCGCCGGCGAATGCGCAGGCGATGAGCTTCGATTTCGCGTTCTTCTCGACGGAGTTCAACGAGTTCCACAACACCGACTTCAACGACGCGTTCTTCGCCATCGTGAAGAACTCGGCGATCGCCGGTGCGAACGTCGCCAAAGACGCGACCGCCAAGGCGATCACGGTGAACAGCGGGTTCTTCCAGCTCTGTCCGAACCCTGCGCCGGCCGGGATCGAGAAGGCCGGCTCGCTCACGAACTGCGCCGGCGTGAACGGCGACGCGGCCAAGCTGATCTTCGGCACGCTCGGGGGGACCAACTTCGACGGGGCGGGCCTCAGCCCGGCGTCCGCCAACGACACGGTCAAGTCGAGCGGCAACAAGACGTACATCTACGGCGGCGGCAGCGGCTGGCTCACGACGAAGTTCGGCGTGAAGCCGGGCGAGACGTTCGAGATCCGCTTCCTGATGGTCGACGCGGGCGACGGGCGCCTCGACAGTGCGGTGCTGATCGACAACATCAAGTGGGAGAAGGCGCCGCCCAAGGTGGTCACCGGCGAAGTGGATCGTCCGCCCCGCTGATTGCCGTGCGCGGTGGGAGCGGTTCGTTCTCGTCGAGCCGCGCGCGACGACGTGGTTCGGCTATGGTGCAGCCCGTGTGTTCGCTCCAGAAGACGGGGGTGTGGTCGACCGCGACCATCGCGTTCCTCGCGGCGGCGTGCGTCGAGCCCCCGACCCCCAAAGGCGCGATCAAACCGCGCGAGAAACCGCCCGCGATGATGGGCGACGTACCCTTCCTCCAGGCCATGCGCACGAGCACGCCGATCGTGATCGACGGCGCGCTCGGCGAGGAGGCCTGGAGCCGCGCGTACTCCACGCCCCCCTTCGTCGAGCCGAACCGCGGTCTTCCCGCGAACCCGGCGATGGGCCTCGGCGGACGCGCGTGGGTCCTCTTCGACGACGACTATCTCTACCTCGGCATCCGCGCGGAGGACCCCAATCCGCAGTCACCCTTCGCGCCGACGGACCTCGATCCGCACATCTGGGAGGAGGCCTCGGGCGTCGGGCTCGTGATCCAGCCCGGCGATCCGGGCGACAACGTCCACTACTTCCAGATCGAGATCGATCCGCGCGGCGCCGTCTTCGACTCGCAATGGGCCGACTACAACACGCCGATCCTCGCGACGAGCCCGGTCACCTTCGGTTACCAGGCGTGGTCCTCGCAGGTCTACCGCATGACGACGGTCGTCGCGCACAAGGGGTACTTCGTCGAGATGGCCATCCCGTGGTCGGCGTTCCCTTCGCGCCCGAACGTCCGCATCCCGCCGCGCCCGGGCGACGTGTGGCGCATGAATTTCTACGTGTTCACCGCCGGGATGCGGCAGTCGGTCGCGTGGTCGCCGATCCTCGGGCAGGGGAACTACCACCGCGTCTCGCGGTTCGGCCGCGTGCAGTTCGGCGGGAGGTGACGCGTCCGTGAGCTATCCTCGCGCGCGTGGGATCGAAAGCGTCGCCCCCTCTCGAAGCCTCGTCGGCCGAGCGGGTGCTCGAGACCGGTGAGCCGGCGACTCCTGCCCCGCGCGTGGGCGCCGCTCCGCTGATTGCCGCCGCGACCATCGTCTCGGCGGCCGTGCGTCCCGAGCCGGTCCCTGCCGTGCTGCCGACGCGCGGGTTCGTCCGCGGCAAGAAGTCTCCGCGCGGTGTGGTGTGGTTCGGCCTCCGCTCGTTCTGGGGGCACATGCAGCACTTCATCGCGAGCGCGATCGCGACGGAGGACATCGACTCGCGCGACTGGATGCACGCAGACGATCCGCAGCAGCTCTGCTCGGACATCGCGGCGCACCTCTCGGGTGCAGGCGATGCGAGCTCGAGCGCCTCGTCACGGACGACGAGTGGGTCGCTCACCGAGGCGCTCGAGCGCGACGTGTGGATCGACTACGTCGCGGACACCGGCGACGACGTCAGCGTCAGCGAAGCGGTCGCGGAGCTGATCTTCCGCCGCTACGAGCTCCCCGACCCGGAGAACGACGGAGCGTTCCTCCCGTCGCCGCGCGGCGACATCCTCTTCTTCGGCGGCGACACCGCGTATCCCGTGGCGACTGCGGCGGAGATCCACGATCGCGTGATCGTGCCGTTCAACAAGGCGATCGCGCGCGCGAGGAACCCGGAAGGCGAGCCGCGGCGCGCCGTCCTCGCGATCCCCGGCAACCACGACTGGTACGACGGCCTCGACGGCTTCGGGCGCTTCTTCCGTCGTCGCCTCGGCGACATCTCGCCCGACATCGACCCGGCCTTCCTCGAGGGGGACGGCGCGCGCGAGACGAAGCTCGAACAGGTCGTCCACTTCGTCGAGCGGTTCGTGGTCGGCGGGCAGGTGCAGAAGCAGAAGATCCTCGCGCTCGAGGGGTACGTCCCGTTCCAGCAGGCGAGCTACTTCGCGCTGCCCCTCGCGCCGGGGATCGACTGGCTCGCGATCGATCGTCAGCTGCGATCGGTCGACTTCCGTCAGCGTCGCTTCTTCGGGCAGTGGCGCGACGGTCGCTTCGGGAAGTCGCTCTTCGTCGTGCTCCCCGATCCCGTCTACGCGTTCCTCGACGAGAGCCCGACCGGCATCGACATGGTGACCTCGCTCGAGCTCGACGTGCAGCGGGTGCCGCACTTCGTCCTCGCCGGCGATCTCCACCACTACGAGCGGCAGACCGTCGGGGAGTCGCTGCACGTGACCGCCGGCGGCGGCGGCGCGTTCCTCCACCCCGCGCGCGTGCTGCGCGACGGCCACCACAAGAAGCCCGACTGCGAGTTCCCGACGGCCGAGGCCTCGCGCGCGCTCCTCCGCCACGTCCCGTTGCAGGTGGCGCTCGGCAAGAGCGGGTTCATCCCGCACCTCGTGATCGGGATGTTCTTCGCCCCCGCGCTGCACATCGGCCTCACGTACTGGGGCACCCACCAGAGCGTGACGACGGCCTCGTTCCTCGCCGGGCTCTCCGCCGCCGTGGTGTTCGCCCTCATCGGGGACATCCGCAAGGCGGGCCGCGGCAAGGCGCGGAAGATCATCGCGATGTCGATCATCGCCGCCGCGATCATGGGCCTGTTCCCCGCGCTCATCGCGCGCGGCTTCACGCACTTCTTCGGAGATCTCGGCGCGTGGGAGAAGGACACCCGCGTCCTCGTGGGCGCGTGGGTGACCCTCGGCGCCGCGACGTTCGTCGGCGCGTGGGTCTTCGGCCTCTTCCTCGCGACCCTCACGCGCTTCGGCCTCGAGTCGACGCAGGCCTTCACGACGCTCGGCCACCCGGGCTTCAAGCATTTCCTCCGCCTCCGCGTCCGCAAGGACGGCACGGCGATCGACGGGTGGTGCATCGGCCTCGTCGACCCGCTGCGCGAAGGCGAAAAGCCGGTGTTGGTGGACCGCTTCACCTGGCGGCCGCCGAGCCGGAAACGGTCGTAGGGTCGCCTACGACCCGGGTTGTTGCTGACGGAGCGGCGCAGCCGGAGCTCGTCAACTCGACGTCGAAGCGCGCTACCATCACGTGGTGGCCGAGCTCGGTGTTCGTGGTGGAAGAACGTGGGGCGCGGGGACGCTCTCGCCGGAAGCCGAGGCGCGGTTCATCGAGGGCGTCGAATACTGTGGGAGGTTCTTCATGGGCATGGCAGATGCGCAGAAGGCGCTCTACCGGCTGACGGCCATCCTCGAGGAAGAGAGCCTGCCGTACGCCATCATCGGAGCCTTTGCGCTCAACGAGTATGGGCACCGTCGCGTCACGGTGGACGTCGACCTCGTGATGCGCGACGAGGATCTCCGCACGTTCAAGCGGGGGCATCTCGGCAAGGGCTACGCCGAGCGCGTTGCCGGTAGCGGCAAGCTGCTGGACACCGAGCACGATGTGAACGTCGATGTCTTGAGCACCGGACGCTTTCCCGGTGACGACAAGCCCAAACCCATCGCGTTTCCGGATCCGGCGACGACGGCCGTGCGCGGCGAGCGGTTCGCGTTGCTGCCGATGCCGCGATTTCTCGAGCTCAAGCTCGCTTCAGGGATGGTCGCGCCGCACCGAGCCAAGGATCTCGTCGACGTTCAGGAGCTCATTCGCAGCGCAGGTCTGACACCCGCCGTGGCCGACGAGCTCGACCCGTGGGTTCGCGCAAAGTTCCTCGAGCTCTGGGAGCTCGCGCAGATACCCGATCCGTTCTGAGCTCGGCGCGCGCGGCGCGGCGCACCTGCGCACTATCGCTCGGGAAGTGCGGTCGTGTATCCTCCCCGGCCATGGCGGCCGCGAAGAAGGGCAACGTTTCGGTTCTCGAGCAGCAGGCAGAGGCGATCCGCGCGACGCTCGCGGGGACGAGCAAGGCCGAGGAGCTCTTCAAGGTGGCGGCCGAAGCGGGGTACCTCACGGCCCTCGCCGACGGATCCGAGGACGCCGACGAGCGCGCTGCGCTGGTCGAAGCGCTCGAGGTGCTCTCGAAGGGCATCGTTCTCGAGTGGGAGACCGAGGACTTCCTCGGCGCAGCCTGGGGCCGCATCAGCTCCGAAGGCGTCGACGCACGCTGCGCTGCCGTCGGCGCGCGCCTCAAGGAGCTCGGCAACCCCGAAGCCGGTCTGCTCATCGCGGCGCTCGTCGCGCACGCGAGCAACGGCATCGACAAGTCCGAGGCGCAGATCCTCGAGAAGATCGGCGCCGGCGCGGGCCTCGCAAAGGCGCAGGTCGGAGCGATCGTGAAGAAGGCGCGCGGCTGATCGCTCCGGTCGCTGCCGTCGACAAAAGAGGGGCCGACACCCCCACCTGACCCGAGCATGCAGGACCCGCTTGGCGCGGCGCGTCAGTGGCGCAATACTTCCCGGAATGCCGCTCCCGCCGCGCCAAGGACTGTACGACCCCGCGCACGAGCACGACGCCTGTGGGCTCGGTTTCGTCGCGAGGGTCGATCGGAAGGCGACGCACGACGTCGTCTCTCAAGCCCTGGAAATCCTTGCGAACCTCACCCATCGAGGCGCCGCCGGGTGTGATCCGTGTACCGGCGACGGCGCGGGCATCCTCCTCCAGGTCCCGCACGATCTGTTCAAGGCCGCGCGCGCAGACGAGGGTCTGAAGCTCCCCGATCGGGGCGACTACGCCGTCGCCATGTGCTTCCTCTCGCCGGAGCCGGGCCGTCGTCGTCGCATGGAGGCGATCCTCGAGAGCTCCGTCCTCCACCACGGACAGCGAGTCCTCGGCTGGCGCGACGTGCCGATCGACGCGAACGCGATCGGTCCGATGGCGCGCGCTTCGATGCCCGCGATCCGGCAGCTCTTCATCGGCCGCTCCGCGAACACCCCGCGCGACGCGTTCGAGCGTGTGCTCTTCATGGTGCGGAAGCGCGCCGGACGCACGGCCAGCATCCAGCTCGGCGGCGACGACTTCTACGTCTCGTCCTGCTCCTCGAAGACCATCGTCTACAAGGGCCTGATGCTCGCCGAGCAGGTCGCGGCGTTCTTCCCCGACCTCGCCGATCCGCGCGCCGTGTCGCGGCTCGCGATGGTGCACTCGCGCTTCAGCACCAACACGTTCCCCACCTGGGAGCGCGCGCACCCCTTCCGCTACCTCGCGCACAACGGCGAGATCAACACGCTCAACGGCAACCGCGCGTGGATGAGCGCGCGCGAGGCGCTCCTCGAGTCGCCGCTCTTCGGCGAGCACATCGAGGACTTTAAGCCGATCATCCGGCCGGGCGGCAGCGACTCGGCCTCGCTCGACAACGTGGTCGACTTCCTCGTCGCGAGCGGCCGTTCGCTCCCCCACGTCATGATGATGCTCGTGCCCGAGGCGTTCGCGCCCGACGCGGCCGGCGACGGCGGAGATTCGCCCGGCCTCGACGAGATGGCCGCGGAGAAGAAGGCCTTCTACGAGTACCACGGGTGTCTCGTCGAGCCGTGGGACGGCCCCGCGGCCCTCGCCTTCACCGACGGCGACATGATCGGCGCGATGCTCGACCGCAACGGTCTGCGTCCCGCGAAGTACGTCGTCACCGGCGACGGCCTGGTGGTCCTCGCGTCCGAGTTCGGCGTCCTCGATCTCGACCCCGCGCGCGTCACCCAGAAGGGGCGCGTCCAGCCGGGGAAGATGTTCCTCGTCGACACGCGCGAGGGGCGCATCATCTCCGACGACGAGATCAAGCACCGCGTCGCGACCCAGCGTCCGTATCGCGCGTGGCTCGACGAGAACAAGATCGATCTCGACGAGCTCCCCAACGTGAAGAGCCCGTACGCGCTCTCGCCGAACGACGTCACACGTCTCGAGCAGGTCTTCGGGTACACCGAGGAAGATCTGAAGATGCTCTTGGCCCCGATGGCGGTCGGCGCCGAGGACCCGGTCGGCTCGATGGGCGTCGACATCCCGCTCGCCGTCCTGAGCGAGCGGCCGCAGTTGCTGTTCCGCTACTTCAAGCAGCAGTTCGCGCAGGTCACGAACCCGCCGATCGATCCGATCCGCGAAGAGATCGTGATGAGCATGATCTCGGCCGTCGGCGGCGAGGGGAACCTCCTCGACGAGACGCCGAAGCAGTGCCGCATGCTGCAGCTGCCGCACCCGATCCTCACGAACGACGACCTCGCGAAGCTGCGCAAGAACCCCGCGCCCGACTTCAAGGCGTGCACCATCGCGATGCGCTTCCGCCGCCCCTCGCCCGAGGAGACGCGGAGCGATCACACCGCTGGCGAGCTCCTCCAAGAAGCCCTCGACCAGATGGCGCGCGAGGCGAAGACGGCGATCGACGGCGGCGCCTCGATCCTCATCCTCAGCGATCGCGACGTCGGACCGGACTGGGTCCCGATCCCGTCCTTGCTCGCGACCGCCGCGCTCCACCATCGCCTGATCCACCACGGCCGTCGCATGAAGGCCGGCATCATCATCGAGTCGGCGGAGCCGCGCGAGGTGCAGCACCTCGCGCTCCTCATCGGCTACGGCGCCGGCGCGGTGAACCCTTACCTCGCGCTCGAGAGCGTCGCGCAGATGGCGCGCGACGGTGCGCTCCCGAAGCCGGTCGGCGAGGAAAAGGCGCTCACCAACTACGTCAAGGCGCTCCGCAAGGGGCTCCTCAAGACGATGTCCAAGATGGGCATCAGCGCGGTCTCGAGTTACCAGGGTGCCCAGATCTTCGAGGCGATCGGGATCGACCAGGTGGTCATCGATCGCTACTTCAGCGGGACCTCGTCGCGCATCCGCGGCATCGGCCTCGAGGAGATCGCCGACGAGCAGCTCGCGCGTCATCGCCGCGCGTACGCGCCGAACCCGGCGAAGAAGCTCGACGTGGGCGGGCACATCCACTTCCGCGTGCAGGGCGAGCCGCACATGTGGACGCCGACGAGCGTCGCGAACCTGCAGAACGCGGTCCGGCGCAAGGACCACGCGAGCTTCGCCGCCTACTCGCAGGAGATCGACGAGCAGACCAAGCGGCTCATGACGCTGCGCGGGATGTGGGATCTGGTGAACCCTTCGGGGCCCACCGGACAGCGCGTGTCGATCGAAGAGGTAGAGCCGGCCGAGAACATCGTCCGTCGCTTCAACACCGGCGCGATGTCCTTCGGCAGCATTTCGCGCGAGGCGCACGAGACGCTCGCGATCGCGATGAACACCATCGGCGGTCGCTCCAACACGGGCGAGGGGGGGGAGGACCCCGAGCGCTTCAAGGACAAGCGACGCTCGGCGATCAAGCAGGTCGCCTCGGGGCGCTTCGGCGTCACCGCGGAATATCTCGTCAACGCCGACGAGATCCAGATCAAGATGGCGCAGGGCGCGAAGCCGGGCGAAGGCGGCCAGCTCCCCGGCCACAAGGTCGACGCGATCATCGCGCGCGTGCGCCACTCGACGCCGGGCGTGACGCTGATCTCGCCGCCGCCGCACCACGACATCTACTCGATCGAGGATCTCGCGCAGCTGATCTTCGACCTGAAGAACTCGAACCCCGAGGCCCGCATCCACGTGAAGCTGGTGGCGCTGGCGGGCGTCGGCACGGTGGCGGCCGGCGTCTCGAAGGCGCACGCCGATGTGGTGCTCATCTCGGGGCATGACGGCGGAACCGGCGCCTCGCCGCTCACCTCGATCAAGCACGGCGGCGTGCCGTGGGAGCTCGGACTGGCCGAGACGCAGCAGGTGCTGCTGATGAACGGCCTGCGCGACCGCATCACCGTCCAGGTCGACGGCCAGATGAAGACCGGCCGCGACGTCGTGGTCGCCGCGCTGATGGGCGCCGAAGAGTTCGGCTTCGCCACCGCGCCGCTGGTGGTCGAAGGCTGCGTGATGATGCGCGTCTGCCATCTCAACACCTGCCCGGTCGGCATCGCGACGCAGGACCCGGAACTCCGGAAGAACTTCGACGGCAAAGCCGAACACGTCGTGAACTTCTTCCGCTTCATCGCGCAGGAAGTACGCGAGTACATGGCTGCCCTCGGTTTCCGCACGATGGACGAAATGGTTGGGCGGGTCGATCGCCTGAACTTCCGCCAGGCCATCGATCACTGGAAGGCCAAGGGGCTCGACTACTCGGCGATCCTGCACATGCCGACGCTGCCTGAGGGGACGCCGCTGCGCCGGATGAAGGCGCAGGATCACGGTCTCGACAGCATCCTCGACCAGCAGCTGATCGTCGCCTGCGCGGACGCACTCGAACACGGGACGAAGGTCTCACTGACGATTCCCATCCGGAACGTGAACCGCACCACCGGCACCATGCTCGGTTCGCGGCTGACGAGGAAATGGGGCGGCAAGGGGCTGCCGGACGGCACTATCGAGCTGATGTTCAACGGCCAGGCCGGTCAGAGCTTCGGGGCGTTCGTGCCCCGCGGCATGACACTGACACTGGAGGGCGACGCCAACGATTACGTCGGCAAGGGACTATCGGGCGGCAAGCTGATTGTCTATCCGCCGAAGAACGCGACGTTCGTCGCCGAAGACAACATCATCATCGGCAACGTGGCGCTCTACGGCGCCACCAGCGGTGAGGCCTACTTCCGCGGCATCGCCGGTGAACGCTTCGGCGTCCGCAACAGCGGTGCGGTGGCGGTTGTGGAAGGCGTCGGCGACCACGCCTGCGAGTACATGACCGGCGGACGCGTCGTGGTGCTCGGCCGCACCGGGCGCAACTTCGCGGCCGGCATGAGCGGCGGCATCGCCTATGTGCTCGACACGGCCGGCACCTTCCAGCAGCGCTGCAACATGGCGATGGTGGAACTCGACCCGCTCGATGATCCGGCCGACCTGTTGTTCGTGCAGAGCGTGATCGAGACGCACGTGGCGCATACGGGCAGCGAACTCGGCGCGCGGATCCTGCGCGACTTCGATGCGCTGAAAGATGTGTTCGTGAAGGTGATGCCGCGCGACTTCAAGCGCGTGCTGCAGGCGCAGGCGAAGGCGGCCACCGCCGGACGCGAGGCGACGTTCCTCGAGCTGACAGGGGCTTCGTAATGGGCAAGATCACAGGGTTCATCGAGATCCAGCGGAAGAAGCAGCCGACGCGCGATGTCGCGGAGCGGCTGAAGGACTGGAGCGAGGTCTATCTCCCGTATCCGGATTCGCTCATCAAGGACCAGGCCGCGCGCTGCATGGACTGCGGCATCCCGTTCTGCCATCAGGGGTGCCCGCTCGGCAACCTGATCCCGGACTGGAACGATCTGGTCTATCGCGACCGGTGGAAGGCGGCGATCGATCGGCTGCACGCCACGAACAACTTCCCGGAGTTCACCGGCCGCCTCTGCCCGGCGCCGTGCGAAGGGGCGTGCGTGCTCGCCATCAACAACGACGCGGTCAACATCAAGTCGGTGGAGGTGTCGATTATCGATCGCGCATTCGAGGAAGGGTGGGTCACGCCCGTCCTGCCGGAGACGCGCACCGGCCGCAGCGTGGCCGTGGTCGGCTCAGGGCCGGCCGGACTGGCCGTGGCGGCGCAGCTGAACCGCGCCGGTCACACGGTGACGGTGTTCGAGCGTGACGACCGCATCGGCGGCCTGCTGCGCTACGGCATTCCCGAGTTCAAGATGGAGAAGCGCGTCCTCGACCGGCGGCTCAACCTGCTGCTGGCCGAAGGCGTGGTCTTCCGAACGAACGCCAACATCGGCGTGACGGTCCCGATCGAGGAACTGCGGGCGCAGTTCGACGCCATCGTGCTGACCGGCGGCGCCACACGGCCGCGCGATCTCAACGTGCCCGGCCGCGAGCTGAAGGGAATCCATTTCGCGATGGAATACCTGACGCAGCAGAACAAGCGCAACGAGGGCGATCACGTCTCCGACGCCGAGGCCATTTCGGCCCGGGGCAAGCACGTCATCATCATCGGCGGCGGCGACACCGGCGCCGACTGTCTCGGCACCGCCCATCGTCAGGGTGCCGCCAGCGTGCATCAACTGGAACTGCTCACCCGTCCGCCGGACGATCGCGCGTCGAGCAACCCGTGGCCGACGTGGCCCCAGGTCTTCCGCGTCTCGAGCGCGCACGAAGAAGGCGGCGAACGTCTGTATTCAATCGCGACGCAGAAGTTCAGCGGCGTCGCGAACGGCACCGTCACCACTCTGCACGCCCAGCACGTCGAGATGGTGCAGAAGGACGGCCGCACCGAGTTCGTGCCGGTGGCCGGCAGCGAGTTCGAACTGAAGGCCGACCTGGTGTTCCTCGCGATGGGCTTCACCGGGCCGGAGACCGAAGGGATGCTGACGCGCCTGGGCGTGACGCTGACGCCGCGCGGCAACGTCTGGCGCGACGAGCGCTGGATGACGAGCGTGCCCGGCGTCTTCACCGCCGGTGACATGCAACGCGGCCAGTCGCTCATCGTCTGGGCCATTGCGGAAGGGCGCTCGGCCGCCCGGTCAGTCGACGAATACCTGATGGGCCGGACGAGTCTGCCCGCGCCGGTCGCGTAGGCGACCACCGGCGTATCGTCGTCACTTGCCGGGCGACGGCAGCACCCGCTCGAGCGCCCAGATTTCGGCGCCGCTCGCGCCCGCCTGAGCGGCGAACGCAATCTGGCGCCCGTCCGGATGCATGGATATTCCCTCCGTCCACTGGCGAACGTCGATGTCGAGTTTGCGCGGCGGGCCGGACAGCGGCACCTGCCACAATTCTTTCGTCGTGTCGGAGAACCTGAAGATGGTGATGCTCTGGTTGTCGTCAGACCAGTTCCACGCCCACCCCGCCAGCTTCCAGTCGCCATCGGCCTTGAAGATCAAGCGAGGTTCACCGCCCGCGGCGGCTGCCACATACAACGACTGGTCGGATCTGACGAAGCCGACGGTCTGGCTGTCGGGCGAGAAGAGGATCGGCCCGACGCCGGTCCGCACCGTGCGGAACACCTCCCTGGCGTCATTCCCCGCCAGCCGACTCTCCAGCACCACCACGTCGCTGCCGTGGTCCTCGCGGTAACGGAAACCCAGGCCGTCGGTCGTCCACTGCGGGTAATGCGGCTGCGTGCGTGGGTCGGCCGGCACGAGCGGTGTTGTGGCTCCCGTCGCC
>JBKJML010000262.1:0-5202 GCA_046596415.1 Gaiellaceae bacterium
GCTGCGGGTTGACAACCTTACGGCGTATAGCGTAGCTTGCGACATACACTTACAGTGTACGAGAAATCAGAAGGAGCGCTCCGATGAAAGCGATCGTCTGTCCCAGGTACGGCTCGCCGACTGTCCTCGAGCTGGAGGAAATCGACCCGCCGGTGCCGGAGGACGATCAAGTGCTCGTCAGAGTTCACGGCGCCTCCGTCAATCCAATCGACTGGCACCGCATGAGAGGCCAGCCCTACATCATGCGGATCGGCGACGGCCGGAGGGGCCCGAAGAACCCCGGCCTGGGATCCGATCTGGCCGGAACGGTCGAAGCGGTCGGGGGGAACGTGACGCTTTCTCGGCCGGGCGACGAGGTCTTCGGCATGAGCCAGAGGACGTTGGCCGAGTATGTCTGCGTCTCCGAAGCCGGGCTCGCACCGAAGCCGGCCAACCTGACGTTCGCGCAGGCCGCGGCCGTCCCCGTCGCGGCGATCACCGCCCTCCAGGGGCTCAGGGACAAGGGGCGGATCCAGCCGGGCCAGAAGGTCCTGATCAACGGCGCCGCCGGAGGTGTGGGCACATTCGCGGTGCAGATCGCCAAGTCGTTCGAAGCGGAGGTGACCGGCGTCTGCAGCACGAGGAACGTGGATCTCGTCCGCTCGCTCGGCGCCGACCACGTCGTCGATTACACCCAGGCCGACTTCGCCCGCGGTGGGCAGCGGTACGACCTGATCATCGACGCAGTGGGGAACCGGTCGTTCAGGGCTTTCAGGCGCGCGCTGACTACCAAGGGGACACTGGTGTTCGTCGGTGGCGGCGGCGGCCGGCTGCCCGGGCCGCTGTCCCGTCCGCTCAGAGCGCTTGCCATGTCGCCGTTCGTGGGCCAACGGGTCGTCTTCTTCATGGCGAACCGAAACCGGGACGACCTGCTGCTCGTCAAGGAGCTGATCGAGGCCGGCACTGTTACCCCGGTCATCGACCGGAGCCACCCGTTGAGCGAGGTTCCCGAGGCGATCCGGTACCTCGAGCAAGGACACGCCCAGGGAAAAGTTGTGATCACCGTCTGAGGCTGCGCATACTTCTGGCATGTTGCCGACGTTGCTGATCTGGATCCTCGTCGTCGGGCCGGTCGCGCTCGTTGCCTTCTCGCTGATTCGCACGGCGTCGCGGCTGCTCCGCGGCGAGATCGCGGCGGAAGCCGGCGGCTCGTGGGGAAAGCAGCTCGGTCGCAGCAAGCGCCGCAAGCGGCGGGTTGATCCGAGCTAGTCCGCTTCGGGCACTGCCAGGGTAGGCGCGCCTTCGAACTGCGCCTCCTCCGTCGATCCCTTGAGCGCAAGCGTCGAGCTCGATCCGCCGGAGACCGCCTGTGCGATCTCGTCGAAGTAGCCGGCGCCGACCTCCCGTTGGTGTCTGGTGGCCGTATAGCCCGACGACTCGAGCGCGAACTCTCGCTGCTGCAGCTCGACGTACGCGGACATGCCGTCCGCTGCGTACGCCCGAGCCAGCTCGAACATCGACTCGTTCAGCGCGTGGAAGCCCGCCAGGGTGATGAACTGGAACTTGTAGCCCATCGCCCCGAGCTCCCGTTGGAAGCTCGCGATCGTCGCGTCGTCCAGGTGCTGCTTCCAGTTGAACGACGGCGAGCAGTTGTACGCGAGCAGCTTGCCGGGGAACTCGGCGTGGATCGCGTTCGCGAAGCGGCGGGCGTCCTCCAGGGTCGGCGTCGCCGTCTCCATCCAGATCACATCGGCGTACGGGGCGTACGCGAGCCCGCGGGAGATCGCCGCCTCGATACCGGCCGTGACGCGGAAGAAGCCCTCGGGCGTCCGCTCGCCCGTGATGAACGCGCGATCGTTCTCGTCGACGTCGGAGGTGATCAGCGTCGCCGCGTCGGCGTCGGTGCGCGCGACGAGCACGGTCGGGATCCCGCAGACATCAGCCGCCAGGCGTGCCGCGAGGAGCGTCCGGACGAACTGGCCCGTGGGAACGAGCACCTTGCCGCCGAGGTGGCCGCACTTCTTCTCCGCCGCGAGCTGATCCTCGAAGTGCACGCCCGCCGCGCCGGCCTCGATCATTGCCTTCATCAGCTCGTACGCGTTCAGGGCGCCGCCGAAGCCGGCCTCTGCGTCGGCCACGATCGGCGCAAACCAATGGGTGTCGTTGCGGCCCTCCGACCAGTCGATCTGATCGGCACGGCGCAGCGCGTTGTTCAGCCGGCGCACCATCGCCGGAACGCTGTTGGCGGGGTAGAGGCTCTGGTCGGGGTAGACGTCGGCCGCGAGATTGCCGTCGGCGGCGACCTGCCAGCCGGAGAGGTAGATCGCCTTCAGGCCCGCCTTGACCATCTGCACCGCCTGGCCGCCGCTTAGCGCGCCGAGCGCCGGGACGTAGTCCTCCTCGCTCAGAAGCTGCCACAGACGCTCCGCGCCGACTCGTGCGAGCGTGTTCTCCGGCGTGATCGAGCCGCGCAGCCGCGCCACGGTCGCCGCGTCGTACTCTCGCCGAATGCCGCTCCAACGGCCGTCGGCGGCCCATTCCTGCTCGAGGAGCGCCGCAGCGCCAGCGAGTGCCCGGTTGTTCCCGTTTAGATGCTGATCGCTCACGACGAGACTCCTTTGGATCCGAAGTAAAGGATTCCGGATCCTAGATGCCGCATCAGACGGACGTCAAGTGCCAATGAACCTCTTATTTCGGATCCAAGATTTGTTGTTCCAGGATCCGCTCGAGCAGGTTGCCCGAGGCGAGGACGTGCTCGCGCGCCAGTGAGCGTGCCCCGGCGGAGCTCCGTGCGACGAGCGCCTGGATGATCGCACGGTGCTGGCTCTCGTTCGCCCGGTAGAGCTCGTCGAGCTCGCCGGCGTCGGCCGGCGCCCAGACCCCCGAGCCGGAGAAGCGAGACCCTTTCGCAAGGCGCTCGACGAGCGGCATCGCTGCGACCCGGTAGATGATGTCGTGGAAGGCATGATTCGCGCGCACCCAGCGCGCAACGAGCTCGGTCCGGTCGGCGTCGGCGGGTCGACGGCGCAGGTCGTCCGTGAGCGCCGCGAAGCGGTCTTCCGCCTCTTCGAGCTCACGCAGGTCGGCTGCCGTCATCTTTGCGGAGGCGATCTCGGTCGCGAGGCTCTCGAGCTCAGCCCGAACGAGGAACGCTTCGCGCAGCTCCTCTCGGGTGAGCGTCCGGACGCGGACGCCGCGGTTGGGCTCGAACGAGACGAGGCCGAGCGCGGCGAGACGCCGCAGCGCCTCGCGGATCGGTGTCCGGCTGACCGCGAAGCGCTCCGAGAGCTCCTCCTGCCGGAGCACGGTGCCCGGCGCGATGTCGCCCGAGACGATCGAGCGCTCGAGTGCGAGCGCGATGTCGTCGGCCTTCGTGCTCGGCGTGCCGGACATGGCGCGAGTCTACGGAGCGGGGCTAGCGCGCAGTCCAGCCGAGGTCGAGCACGAGCGGCGTGCCGGTCACGGCCCGCCCACCTGGGCCGAGCAGGAAAGCGGCGGCTGCCGCGACCTCCTCCGGCTCGAGCATGCGCTTCACCGCCTGCGGCGCGAGCAGCACCTCGGCTAGGACGCGCTCGGCAGGCACGCCGGTGATCGCCGCCTGGGCGGCGATCTGGTCCTCGACGATCGGCGTTCGGACGAAGCCCGGGCAGAGGGCGGAGGCCGAAATGCCGTGTTCTGCACCCTCGAGCGCGAGCGCCTTCACGAGCCCGAGCACGCCGTGCTTGGCGGCGACGTACCCGGCCTTGTACGGCGAGGCGACGAGCCCGTGCACCGACGAGACGGCGAGGAAGCGGCCGTCCCCCGACGCTCCAAGTGCCTCCCAGGCGTATTTCGCCAGCAGGAACGGGCTCGTCAGCAGGACCGCGAGCAGGGCGTCCCAGCGCTCCTCGGGGAATTCGGCGATCGGTGCGACGTGCTGGAAGCCGGCGTTCGCGACCACTGCGTCGAGGCGCCCGAAGCGCTCGAGCGCCGTGTCCACGGCAGCGCGATTGCCGGCGCGTGTGGCGAGGTCGGCGGCGAGCGTCTCTCCCGGCCCACCGCCGGCCAGGTCGACGGAGAGCACGTCCCAGCCGTCAGCGACGAGTCGTTGCGCGATCGCGCGGCCGATCCCGCTCGCCGCGCCGGTGACGAGTGCCGCGCGCTCCATGACGCGATCCTAGAGCTCGCCGCGGAAAGTGTCGCAGCGCTTCGGGTCGCCGCTCTCGTATCCGGCCGTGAACCAGCGTTCGCGCTGCGCCGACGAGCCGTGCGTCCAGCTCTCCGGCGTCACGCGGCCCTGCGAGCGTTGCTGGATCCGGTCGTCGCCGACGGCGGCCGCAGCGTCGAGTGCCTGCGCCACGTCTGCCTGGGTGAGTTGCTCGAGGTAGCCCGTGTCGACCGCGTGGCCGGCCCAGACGCCCGCGTAGCAGTCGGCCTGGAGCTCGGTGCGGACGGCAGCGCTCTGCGGTCCCTCACGGTCGCCGCCGATCTTGCCGAGCGTCCCCTGCTGGTCCTGCACGTGATGGCCGTACTCGTGTGCGAGCACGTACGCCTGCGCGAACGGGCCGCCCTGCGCGCCGAGCTTCGACTTCAGGTCGTCGAAGAAGCCGAGATCGATGTAGACATGCTCGTCCTGCGGGCAGTAAAAGGGCCCGACCGCGCTCGACGCGGTGCCGCACGAGGTGGAGATCTGTCCGTCGAAGAAGCGGGTCGTCACCGGACGGTAGCCAGGCAGCTCCTCGGTCCAGTACGCCTGGATGCTGTTGACGAAGCCGAGGATGCGGCAGTCCTCGCTCGCGTTCGCGTCGGCGCCCGTCGCGCAGTCGGAGAGCTGACCGGCCGGCTGCGAGCCGGGCTGCGATCCGTAGCTCTGCCCCGCGAGGTCGTCCAGCGTGCCTCCACCGCCACCGAGCGCCGCGATCAGCACGTAGACGAGCAGGCCGACGATGCCGATGCCGCCGCCACCCACCGCGATCCCGCCGCGCCGCATGCCGCCCCCGCGCCCGCGGAAATCCTCCACCTGGGAGGGGTCGAGATTCGCTCCGCGCCGGAATCGCACGCCACGATCATTACCGGCTCAGCGCGGTTCCATGCGCGTCGACTCGGCCGCCCGGCGCGCCTCGAGCTCGTACGGGTTGCGCGCATAGCCCCGGACGAGGAAGCTGAACGGCATCGAGAGCGGCCGGTGTTGCAGCTGCCAGACGTGGCAGAGCTCGTGCACGATCAGCTCGTCGGAGGCGCGGG
>JBKJML010000194.1:0-8619 GCA_046596415.1 Gaiellaceae bacterium
GATCTCGGACTGGTCGAGGTCGACCGTGATGGACCTGACCCGGGAAGCGGGCGACGACTCGTCGCGGGCCCGGAAGCGCTGCGTGATGATCAGCGGGAAGATTCATTCCTGCAACGCGGCGTACGGCACCAACGGCTGGCTCGGGCTCGCCTCGATCAACATCAGCGGCGGCCACATCACACAGGGCAGCGCGAAGATGAACGACAGCTACTTCAGCTCCACCTCCTACACGGAGGTCAACAGGCAGCACGTGATGTGCCAGGAGATCGGCCACGACTTCGGTCTCGACCACCAGGACACGTCGGGAGCGGATCTGAACACGTGCATGGACTACTCGAACGCGCTCGACAACCCGAGCCCGAACCAGCACGACTACGACCAGCTCCAGACGATCTACTCGCACCTCGACGGGACGACGACGATCAACGCCGCGGGCGCCATGCCCGAGGCCGTCCCGTCGTGGGCACCGGCGTCGCAGCGGTCGCGGTCGGTCTACGTCGACCAGCTCGCCGACGGCAGCGAACTCGTCACGTTCGTCCTCTGGGCGAATCCGATCCACGGCTGGCGCTAGCCGCGCTTCGACCCGTCCGGCGCGGAGCGTTCCGCGCCGGACGGGTCAGTTCCGCGCCTTCGGCAGGCGGTACAGCGAGAAGCGCCCGTCGCGGTAGACGGCGGTGAGCGACGGTGCGAGCGTCGGATCACGCTCGCGGTCGAGGACAAGCCAGCCGGCGCCGGCGCGACGTGGGATCGCGAGGTCGCCGCTGCGCTCGAAGCTCCTGAAGATCGCGCGGCGGCCGTAGGGGTCGTTCTGCTTCGTGGCGGCGACGTGGCCGGGCGGCGCATTCGCGATGTAGACGGGGGCTGCGGCCGCGATCCGGTAGCTCGTCTCGGGATCGGAATAGACGACGTCGCCCCGTGGCACGGCGTCACGAAGCGTGGCGACGAGGCCGGCCGTAAGGGGGCTCGGTGTGCGCGCCTCGGACGCACTCCAGTTCCAGAGCGCGTGCACGGCGACCGGAAGCACGAAGAGCACGGCGGCGACGCCGACGATCGGCCCGCGGCTCTCGAACGAGCCGCGCCGCCACGCGCCGTAGGCGAGCGCCACGACGCCACCGAACGCCGCGATCCAGGTCGCGAGCGCGGGGCCGCCGTGCTCGAGCCGGTAGCCGAAGTCGCCCGGCCAGAGGAGCTGGAGCACGAGGCCGACGAGGAACGCGAGCGGCAAAACGACCACCCGTAGCCGGGCCGCGAGCACGGCGAGCCCGCCGGCAAACGCGAAGGCGAAGGGCAGGAAGCCGGCGGCGCGGCGCGACTGCGAGAGCGAGACGAGGTCGGAAAAACGGGTGAAGAGCGGCGCGAGGAGCATCACTGCGAGGACAGCCACCGTGCCGCCGAGCACGAACGCGGCCCAGCGCCGGCGCGCCGCGAACGCGGCGAGCGGGACGAAGAGGAGCGCCGCCACGGCGACCGCGCCGCCACGGCCGAGCACCTCCGGGGCGAGGTGGTAGCTGGTCGGCGACGAGACGTCGAGCTGGCCCGCGTACTGCCGCAAGGCCCGTGCGAGCTCCCTGGCGCCCGGGTCGTAGGAGCGGGTGTCGGCGACGATCGGCGCCAGCCAGGCAAGGAAGGCTCCCGCGGGCAGCGCGAGGGCGAGCAATGCTGCCGACCCCTCTTTCAGGTCGCTGCGCGCCAGAAGCCAGCGCGCGCCGACGAAGCCGGCGAACGGCAGCCAGAGAAAGATCGCGTAGGTCGGGTGCACGACCGCGAGCGCGAGCCCGGCCGCAGCGACCGAGGCGTACGCAGCGCGCGAAGGCGTGGCCACGGCGGCCAGGGCCAGCGCGAGCGCAGCGGGAACGAGAAGCTGCCGCGACGCGGTCGCCGGGAGCCCCAGAGCCGTGTAGGCGCCGCCCCCGTCCGGTGCCAGGCACGAGACGGTGACCTGGGCGGCCACGACCGCGACGGCCGGTCCGGTGGAGCGAAAGAGGGCCAGGCCCATTTCGTACGCCAGCAGCAGCGCGAGCGGGGCCAGGACGGTCGCCTCGTGCAGGACGACGTCGCCCGGGTCGACGGCGGCGAGCTTCGCGACGAGCGCCAGGAAGCCGTGCCAGAGTGGGAACGCGTAGCCGGGGTGCAGGCCGCCGTCGGCGAACTCGTTCAGGGTCGAAAGGTGCAGGTCGCCGAAGGCCTCGAGCTTGCGCACGCGCGCGAGGTGGAAGCTCCCGTCGCCGCCGATCGAGCCGGCGACGCGCCAGAGCGCGAGGCCGAGCAGCGCCCCGACTGCGGCCACCGCCCGCCAACCGGGCACCGCGCCCACCCGCTCGCGGCGGCGGGCGACCGGCGCGGCCGCGACCGCCACGCCCGCCAGGAGCGCGATCGTCAGCCAGAGCGAGCCGTGGACGAGAAACGTCACCCCGAGCGCGCCGAAGAGCGCCGCCAGCGCCCAGGCGAGCGCCGGCGCGGCGCCGGCGAGCCCGAGCGCGCGCGAGACGAGCACCCCCGGCAGGAGCACGACGCCGGTCGCGAGCGAGAGGCGAACGAGTAGGAGGAGCGAGCTCACCGCTCGAGCAGCTCCCGCACCGTGCCGCTCCGAAGCCAAGCCGCCACCTCGCGGTACTGCGCGCCACGCTCGCCGCGGAACACGAGCCCGCGTAGGCGGAGCGCGACCTGCAGCAGCCGCCGCGCCCGCTCGGCCTCCTTCGTCCCCCGGTGCTTGGCGAAGAAGCGCAGGTGCCCGCGGACGTTCTCGCGAAACAGGCGGCCGCCGTGCGCGGCGCCGCCGACGTGCACACACTCGGCGCCGGGGAAGAAGAGCACCTGCCAGCCGGCCTGGCGGAAGCGGTAGTGCCAGTCGGTCTCCTCGCTGAAGAGGAAGAAGTCTTCGTCGAGCTCGCCGACCTGATCGACCGCGGCCCGCCTGACGAGCATGCAGGCGCCCAGCAGGAACTCGGCCTCCCGCACCTCGTCGTGGGCGAAGCCGCCGGCGTAGAACGCGTTCAGCGCCCGGGAGCGCGGCGCCAGCTTGCGCAGGAAGAGGTACTCGGTCGCGAGGCGCCACACGGTCGGAAAGCCGCGAACGGAGCGCTGGAGCGAGCCGTCGAGGTTCAAGAGCCGCGGGCCGACGACGGCCGCGTCGGGGCGGCGCTCGGCGAACTCGACGAGCCGCTCCAACGCTCCCTCCGTCAACCACGCGTCGGCGTTCAGGATCAGGAACCACTCGCCGTTCGCGTGGCGCATGCCGAGGTTCCAGCCTGCCGCGAGACCACGGTTTCCCTGCTCGAGCACGGTCGTCTCGGGAAACCGCTCGCGCACGAAAGCGACGGTGCCGTCGCTCGAGCCGTTGTCCACGACGATCGTCTCGTGACCGCGGACACTCTCCAGGCTCCGCTCGATCCACGGCAGCGCGTCGTAGGTGACGATGACGACCGAAACGTCAGGCATGGCCTGGCCGGGCGCCACCGCGGATGCCCTCCCAGAGGAGGATCGCACCGCCCGGCGCGGCAAGCGCCACGGTAACGAGGAAGAAGAGGAAGCCGGCGGCGAAAGCCTGGTCGGCGCCAACACCGACATTGCCGAGGAAGCTGACGAAGAACGCCTCGCGGACCGCAAACCCGTTGAGTGTGAACGGGACGAGCAGGACGAGGAAGAAGAGCGGCCCCATCACGTAGAAGACCCGCGGCGAGAGATCGATCCCGACCGCCTTCGCCGCCGCCCAGATCGCGAGCACGCGCACCGCCTGGAGCGACAGCGTCAGCGCAAAGACCGTGCCGAGCAGGCGCGGCCGGGACCGGAAGCTGTGCACGCCCTCGTAGAAGGCCCGCGCCGGACGCTCGAGCTTCAGCCGCAGGAGCGCGGGCCGCGCGCGAGCGAGCAGCGGGCGGGCCGAACGGGAGAAGAAGACGAAGAGGAGCACGAGCGTGCCGAGCACGAACGCGAGCTCGAGCCAGTAGTAGGCGCCGAGGTCGTAGCGGCCCAGCGCGAGCACGAAGCCGACCGCGCCGAGCAGCACGGTCGCCGCGCCGCCGAGGCCGCGCTCGAGCAGCACGATCGCGGTGATCGACCCCGAGCGGCCGGGGTGGCGCCGCGACGTCTCGAGGATCCGTACCGCGTCGCCGCCGATCGAGGTCGGCAGGATCTGGCCGGCCGCGTAGGAGACGAAGTAGGCGCGAGTCAGCCAGGCGAAGCGCTCCTGGATCGCCTGCGCGCGCAGGAGCCACTGCCAGCGGAGCGCCATCGGGAGCGCAGTGAGGATCATGATCGCGACGGCGAGCGCGAACCAGGCGACGTTCGTCTCGCGCAGCACGTCGGCGGTCGTGCCGAGGTCGATCTTCCAGACGAGGTAGCCGACCGCGAGCGCGGTGAAGATCAGTGTCGCGACGACTCGCAGCGCGCGATTCATGCCGCGAAGCGTGCGCGGACGCGCCGGACAGCCTCGATCGCGTCGCGGATGTCGTCGTCGGAGTGCGCGGGCGAGAGCGGCAGCGACAGGATCTCGTCGCCCGCACGCTCCGCGACGGGCAGCGGCGGCTGGTCGGGGAAGCGCTCGCGGTACCAGGTGAGCCTGTGGACGGGCAGGAAGTGGATCGAGGTCGAGATCCGCTCCTCGCCGAGCGCGCGCTGGAGCTCATCGCGCGTCGCACCGAAGCGCTCGGGGTCGACCCGGACGACGTAGAGGTGGAGCGCGTGCGTGTCGCGGAGGTCGCGCTCGAGCGGCTCGAGCCCCGCCACGCCGGCGAGCCCGTCGTCGTAGAGCGCGAACTGGCGCTCGCGAATCGCCGTGTGCCGCGGCAGCTTGTCGAGCTGGACGAGCGCGATCGCCGCGAGCACGTCGGCGAGGTTCGCCTTGTAGCCGGGCACGGTGATGTCATAGAGCGCGCCGTCGCCGCGGCGCATCAGGCGCAGGTTGCCGATCGCGTCCGCGACCTCGGCGCTGTTCGTCGCGACAAGCCCACCCTCACCGGCGGCGATGTTCTTCGTCGCGTAGAGCGAGAAGCAGGTGGCGGCGGACAGGCCGCCAATCTTGCGGCCGCGATAGGCGCTCCCGGCGGCGTGGGCGGCGTCCTCGATCACGGGGATCCCGAGCGCGAGCAGCGGGTCCATGTCACAGGGCTGGCCCGCGAGGTGCACGGGCATGATCGCCTTCGTCCGCTCGGTGACGAGCGGGCCGACGAGCTCGGGGTCGATGTTCAGGTCGCCGGGCCGCACGTCGGCGAAGATGGGCGTCGCGCCCGCGTGGACGATCACGTTGGCGGTCGCGGGCCAGGTGATCGGCGTCGTGATCACCTCGTCGCCCGGGCCGACCCCGAGCGCGACGAGCGAGAGGTGGAGCGCCGCGGTACCGGAGGCAACGGCGAGCACGTGCTCGACCTCGAGGTACTCCGCCATACGCCGCTCGAGCTCGGCCGCCCGCGGGCCTGTCGTCAGCCAGCCGGAGCGGAGCGCGTCGGCGACGGCCGCGACCTCGTCCTCGTCGATCGCGGGCGGCTGGAAGCCGAGCTGGGTCTCGCGGCGCTGGCTCATTCGACGACGAAGCGTACGCAGGCTGCGGCGCTGCGCGCACGCTCGAGCGCGTCGTCCCGCGAGTCGCCCGTCGCGATCACGGCACCGGCCCGGTCGGCCCCGTGCCGCAGCGGCCCGAACGTCCAGCCGGGCCTGCGGTAGACATGGACGTCGAGGACACCAGCCGACCCGCGCGCCTCCTCCACGCCCTCGACCGCCCGCAACGCTCCCTCGGGGGGGACGAAGAACACCACGCACGCCCCACCGACGATCCCTTGTGGCTCTGAGCCACTTGGTGCCTGTCCGAGCGCGAAGTCGATCGCGAGCCCGTTCAGGTCGACGCCGAGCGCGGCAAGACACAGCTCGGCATCGTGACCGCCGCCGAGCCGGGCGGCGACCTCGACCACCTGCGGGCCGGCCGGCCCGAGCCGCAGCTGGGTGTACGTGGGGCCGTTCTCGATTCCGAGCGCCTCGGCGGCCCGGCGCGCGACCTCGACCGCGGCGCCTGTGTCCTGCGCGCTCGGCCACGCATGCGCGAGCGCGACGCCGAAAGCGGGCGGCTCGGCCGTGAGGCGGTCGGTGACGGTCAGCGGCACGAACCTGCCGTCGATCGAGATCGCGTTGACGGTGAGCTCAGGCCCGTCGACGAGCTCCTCGATCAGGCAGGAGCCGCCGCGCGAGGCTGCGAGCGCTGCTGCGATCGCCGGCGCGAGCTCCGCGCGAGTGCGGACGAGCGAAAGGCCCCGCTGACCCTGTCGGTCGGGCGCCTTGACGACACAGGGGAGCTCGATCGTTCCATCGTCCCCGGTGACGGCGCGCGAGCGGGGCTGCGGCACGCCGGCGACCGCGAGCCGCTCGCGCTGACGCGTCTTCGTGATCGCGAGCACCGCCGTCGCAGGCGAGATCGGGTGCGGCAGCCGGAGCCGCTCCGCGACGCGGGCGGCCACCCCGACCGGCCAGTCGGCCCCCGGCGAGATCAACCCGCCGACGTGCTCGGCGCGCGCCAGCCGGTCGACCGCGGACTCGTCCTCCGAGGAGACGACCGCCCGCTTGGCGGCCAGCGCGAAGCCGGGTGCGTCGGGGTCGCGGTCGACAGCGATCACCAGCACCCCGCGGTCGCGCGCGGCCGCGAGCAGGCCCAACTGCGCGGGGCCGGCGCCTAGTACGAGGAGACGCGGTCGCGTCTCAGGATCTCGCGCCACCAGGCCTCGTTCTCTCGGTACCAGGCGACGGTGCGCTCGAGCCCGTCCTCGAAGCTCGTGCGCGCCCGCCAGCCGAGCAGCCGCTCCGCCTTCTCCGTCGAGCCGATGTGCCGGTCGACCTGTCCGAGCCGCTCCTCGACGTATGTCTTCTCCGCGCTCGGGCTGCCGACCGCCTCGAGCACGAGGTCGGCGATCTCCGCGACGGAGATGTCGATCCCGGTCGCGACGTTCACGACCTCGCCCGCGACCAAGTCGAGATCGGCCGCGATCACCGCCTCGATCGCCTCGGCGTCGTCGTCGACGTAGAGCCAGTCGCGGCTCGCGTGGCCGTCCCCGTGGATCGTCAGCGGCTCGCCCGAGAGCGCCTGCGTGATGAAGCGCGGGATCACCTTCTCCGGATGCTGGCGCGGCCCGTAGTTGTTGAACGGCCGCACGATCACGATCGGCAGCTCGTAGGTCGTCCAGTACGAGTAGGCGAGCCGGTCGCCGCCCGCCTTCGTCGCCGCGTAGGGCGAGCGCGGCTTGATCGAGTGCTCCTCGTCCATCGGCGCTGCCTCCGCGGTGCCGTACACCTCGCTCGAGGAGATGAGAATGAAGCGCTCGACCGGCGTGCGGCGGATCGCGTCGAGCAGGATCTGGGTTCCCTCGACGTTCGTCGTCACGAACTCGGAGGCACCCTCCTCGATCGACTTCTCGACGTGCGACTCGGCGGCGGCGTTCACGATCACGTCCACCTCGGAGACGACCTTCGCCATCAGCTCGGCGTCGCGGATGTCGCCGTGGACGAACGAGAGCCGCTCGTGGCTCATCACGTCGGCGAGGTTCTCGAGGTTGCCCGCGTAGGTGAGCGCGTCGAGCGACACGATCTCGTACGGCGTCGCCCGCAACAGGTGCCGGATGAAGTTCGAGGAGATGAACCCGGCGCCGCCGGTAACGAGAACGCGCTTCTGCCGCAAGCTAGAGCTCCCTTTCGATCGAGTAGAGAGGCCGGCCTTCCACCTCGCGCTGTCGCGTGGGGGGAGCCAGGGTTCCCCCACGAGCCCCCTCCTTCTGCGCAGCGCCCTTGTCCACGTCGGCCTGGGCTCCCGCCGGGCCGAGCCCGGCTCCGCCCGCAGATCGTGTGCTCACAAACGGATCCGTCAAAGCTCCCTTTCCATCGAGTAGAGAGGCCGGCCTTCCACCTCGCGTTGGATTCTGCCCAGGTACTCGCCGACGAGGGCGAGGATGAAGCCCTGGATGCCGAGCACGAACAGGATTGCGACGCCGGCGAAGAGCGGGCCGGGGAAGTCCTGCGTATCGACCCAGTACACGGCGGCGTAGACCGCGAGCCCAGTGGCGACGAGCGTGCAGACGACGCCGAGCGCGACACCGGCCCACTGGATCGGCTGCGGCCAGAACCCCGCCAGGACGTGCAGGGCGAGCCGCGTCAGCCGCAGCGGCGTGTAGCGCGAGCGGCCGGCGCGCGGAGCGTGGCCGACGTCCACCTCGATCACGCTCGCGCCGCCCGAGAGGATGAGCGCCTTCGTGAACTTCTGCCGCCCGATCGCGCCAAGCATCGGCTCGACCGAGCCCCGCCGGTACGCGTTGAAGGCGCAGCCGAAGTCGGCGATGGCGACGCCCGTGAAACGCCGGAGCATGCCGTTGATCAGCCGCGACGGCAGCGTGCGGCCCCACGAGTCGTAGCGGGCGGCGCGGCGGCCGCTCGCGACGTCGTAGCCCGCCTCGACCGCCTCGACGAGGCGCGGGATGTCCTCCGGCTGGTTCTGGAGATCGCCGTCCATCGTGATCACGATCTCGGCGCGGGCCCGTGCCAGGCCTGCGTGCATGGCCGGGTGCTGGCCGAAGTTGCGCTTGAAGCGGACGGCGCGGATCCGCGGGTCGGCGGCGTGGAGGCGCTCGAGCGCGGCGAACGTGCCGTCGC
>JBKJML010000110.1:0-8461 GCA_046596415.1 Gaiellaceae bacterium
GCAGCGACGGCCGTGCCGCTTGGAACCGCGGATAGTTTCGCGGTCCTGGCCGGCTCGGGTATCACCAACACAGGGCCGACCACGCTCAACGGCGATATCGGGAGTTTCCCGACCACGACGATCACCGGGACCTCGACGCTCACCGTGAACGGCACGAACCATGCCGGCGACGGTGTCACGCAGTCAGCGAAGAACGATCTCGTCACGGCGTACAACACCGCGGCCGGTCAAGGGCCGACCACGCCCATTGCCGGAGACCTCGGCGGGCGGACGCTCGCATCGGGGGTCTACAACTCCGCCTCCTCGATCGGGCTCACCGGCGTGCTGACCCTCGACGCCGCCGGTAATCCGAACGCGGCCTTCGTCTTCCAGGCGGGCTCAACGCTCACCACGGCGTCAGGCAGCTCGATCAACCTGATCAACGGTGCTCAGGCCTGCAACGTCTTCTGGCAGATCGGCAGCTCCGCGACGCTCGGAACCGGCTCCAGCTTCCGGGGCTCGGGCCTCGCCCTGCAGTCGATCACCGTCACGACCGGCACTACCGTCTCCGGCCGGGTCCTGGCTCGAAACGGTGCCGTCACGCTCGACACCACCACGATCTCCAGGCCGGCCTGCACCGTTGCGGCCACGACCGTGGCAACGACGACGGCGCCGCCGACGGCGACCACGACCGCGACCACTCCGACCACAACGACCGCTCCGAAGCCCAAGCCGAAGCCCAAGCCGGTGGCGAAGCCGAAGCCGAAGCGGAAGGCCATCGCGAAGGGAACGTCGACCAGCCGCGGCTCCGCCCGGCCGGCTCGCCGTCAGGTCGGCTTCACCGGCTAGCGGCGCGACGCGCCATGCAACCGCTGAGGTATCGGGGGCGGACGGCATTGCCGTCCGCCCCCCTTTCGACTCTCGCCGCAGCTCTAGCGGTGCTCGTCGCCGTCTCGACGGGCTCGGCAGCGACAACGTCTCTGCGCGGAGGTGCCGCCGCTGTGCGGCCCAGCCAGTCGCTTGCGGTCCTCCTCGAGTCGCAGGCGGCGAGGACGGCGCCCGACGCGCGCTCCGCGGTGCTGCAGCGGGTCAGCGCGCGGCGCCCGATCACGGAAGAACGGACTGTGCTACCCGTCACCGGGCAACGGCGCGGCCCGGGCGGGGGCGTCTGGCTCCGCGTCCTGCTCCCCGGGCGGCCGAACGGACACACAGGCTGGGTCAGGCGACACGGCACACGCGTTGTGCGCACGAGCTGGCACATCGTCGTCGACACCTCGAGCCGAAGCGCGACCGTCTACCGGAGCGGTCGCCCGGTGCGGGTTTTCAAGGTGATCGTCGGGGCGCCCTCGACGCCGACGCCGACCGGCACGTTCTTCATCGAAGAATCCGTCGAGTTGCGGGCAGGTGACGTGGGGGCGCCGTACGCGCTCGCCCTGAGCGCACGCTCCACGGTCCTCCAGGAGTTCGCCGGTGGCCCGGGCCAGATCGCCCTGCACGGGCTCGTGAACGTCGGCGGCGTCCTCGGCACCGCCGTCTCGCACGGGTGCGTGCGCCTCGCCAACGACGCGATGCGCTGGCTCGTCCTCCACGTCGGCCCCGGCGTGCCGGTCACGATCAAGGCTTAGCGCTTCTTCCCCGGGTTGAAGAGCGCCTTCGGGTCGAACGCCGTCTTGACCCCGTCGTGGAGCGCCAGTGCCGCGGGAGCCCACTGCCGCGCCAGCCCGGCGCCTTTCACGAGGCCGAGCCCGTGCTCACCGGAGATGCTGCCGCCGAGCCGGATCGCCAATTCGAAGAGATCCGCCGCCGCAGCCTCGGCCCGCCCGCGCTCGTCCTCGTCGCCCGGGTCGATCAGGAACGTCGAGTGAAGGTTCCCGTCGCCGGCGTGGCCCCAGCTGCAGGCGCTGAGGTCGTGGCGGGCGCCGATCGTGAGCGTCTCCTCGACCGCCTCGGCAAGCCGCTCGAACGGGACGACGATGTCCTCGCTGACCTTGCCGCCCCGCTCCGCCTGGACGGCGAGCGAGATACCGTCGCGCCAGCGCCAGAGCGCCGCGATCTCCTTCGCGCTCTCGGGCGCCCAGGTCGTGAGGGCGTCCTCCGAGACGACGTCGAGAACGGCCTGGCGCAGGCGTGCGACCTCCTCCTTCGACCCGTCGACATCGACCAGCACCATGAACCCGCCGTTGCGAAGCGGAACGGGGAAGGCGTCTCGCGAGCGTTTGACGGTCTCGGCGTCGAGGTACTCGAGCGCCGAGACCGGTAGGCCGTTGCCGATCACCGCGGCGAGCGCTTCGTAGCCGGACGCCGTGTCGCGGTGCAACGCAACGACAGGCGCGACTGCCTCGGGGGCCGGCGTCAGGGCCAGCCAGACCGAGGTGATCACTCCGAGTGTGCCCTCGGAGCCGACGAGCAGGCTCGTGAGGTCGTAGCCTGCGACGTCCTTGCGGATCGGGCCGCCGATCTGGACGAGCTCGCCCGGGGCGACGACGGCCTCGACGCCCAGCACCCAGTCTCCGGTGACGCCGTACTTGAAGGCGTGTGGACCGCCCGCGTTCGTGGCGACGTTGCCGCCGATCTGCGACTGCTCGGCCGCGCCCGGATCGGGTGGGAAGAGCAGGCCGTTCTCGCGGGCGAGCCGCCCGACGCTGAGCGTGGACACGCCCGCTTCCGCCTCCATCCGCCAGAGGAGCGGGTCGAGTGAACGCACTTTCGTCAGCCGCTCCAGCGCGAGCACGACGCCGCCGAGCGGGACGGCGCCGCCGGCGAACCCGGTCCCGCCGCCGCGTGGCGTGATCGGGACCTCGCGTTCGTAGCACCAGGCGACGACCTCCGCCACCTCGTCTGCCGTGCGCGGCCGGGCGACCGCGTCGGCGTGCCCGCGCAGGCCGCGGGCCTCGGTGGCGTCGTGAAGGTAGACGGCCGGGACGTCGTCGAGCACGACGTCACCGAACCGCGCCCGCAACTCCCTCGCGACCGACGCCGGCGCCACGCTCACGCGCGGCGCACGGGGTTCGTCAGCGTGCCGACGCCGTCGATCTCGACCGTGACCTCGTCACCGTGCTCCAGGTAGATCGGCGGGGTGCGGGCGAAGCCGACGCCGGGCGGCGTTCCCGTCAGGATCAGGTCGCCCGGTTCGAGTTGGATCCCGTCGCTGATCGAGGCGATCAACTCGGCGACCGAGAAGATCATGTCCGCGGTCGACGCATCCTGGAGTGTCTCGCCATTGACGATGCACCGGATGCGCAGGCTCTGCGGATCCTCGATCCGGTCAGCGGGGACGAGCTCAGGCCCGACCGGGCAGAACGTGTCGAACGACTTGGCGCGCGTCCACTGGCCGTCCTCGAACTGGGCGGCGCGGGAGCTGATGTCGTTCGCGCACAGGTAACCCGCAACGTAATCGAGCGCGTCGTCCTGGGAGACCGCGCGCGCAGTCCGGCCGATCACGACGCCGAGCTCGGCCTCGAAATCGACCTCTTGCGCCTGGGTGGGGAGCACGATCGGCTGTCCGTTCCCGGTCAGGGCGTTCGGCCATTTCGCAAAGAGGAGCGGCCGCTTCGGGACCTCCAGCTTCGACTCGGTGGCGTGGTCGACGTAGTTCAGGCCGACGCAGACGATCTTGCTCGGACGGTCGAACGGTAGGCCGTTCGGGGCCATTCAGTGCTCCTCTCGGGTGGCTGGCACGCTGGTGAAGATCTTGCCGGGATTGAGGATCCCGTTCGGGTCGAAGAGCTGCTTGATCCCACGCATCAGCGGGATCAGGTCGCCGTGCTCACGCTCGAGGGCGCCGATCTTGCCAAGGCCGACGCCGTGCTCGCCGGTGCAGGTGCCACCGCGCGCGAGCGCGTCGGCGACGAGGCTCGCGACCAGCTCGTCGGCGCGTGCCAGCTCCTCGCGATCGTCCGGATCGACTTGGAGCCCGACGTGGAAGTTGCCGTCGCCCGCGTGGCCGAGGATCGCTCCGCTCAGGGCGAGCCGCTCGAGCTCGGCTCGTGCGAACGCGACCGCGCTCGCCAACTCCGAGACGGGAACGCAGGTGTCGGTGGCTCGCTCGCGCTTTCCCGGCGAGGCGGCTGCGCCTGCGTATGCGGCCTGGTGTCGTGTGCGCCAGAGCTGGGCGCGGCCGTCGGCGTCGCGTTCCTCGTCGATTCTCAGCGCGCCCTCTGCCTCCGCGAGCTCGCGGACGAGCTCGAGGTCTGCCTCGACGGTCGCCTCGCCGCCTGCTGCCTCGACGAGCAAGCACGGGCCGACCGGGTAGCTCGTGTCGAAATGGCTGTTGATCTCGGCGATCGTGCGTGCATCGAGCAGTTCGAGCCGTGTCACCGCCGAGCCTGCGGCGACGATCGCGGCGGCCGTCCGGCAGGCGGCTTCGAGCGTCTCGAACGCGATTCGCTGCGCTGTCACGTGCTCAGGGATCGCGTAGAGGCGCAGGCGCAGCTCCGTGATCACGGCGAGCGTTCCCTCCGACCCGATCAGGAGCGACTGGATGTCGTAGCCCGCCGAGGTCTTCCGCGCGCGGCTGCCGGTGCGGATGACGGTGCCGTCGGCGCACACTGCCTCCAGGGCGAGCACGTTCGGGCGCATCTTCCCGTAGCGAATCGTCGTCGTCCCGGCAGCGTTCGTGGCTGCCATCCCGCCGAGCGTCGCGTCGGCGCCGGGGTCGACCGGGAAGAACAGGCCGTGTTCGCCCGCTGCTCGCTCGAGCGCGCCGCGCGTCACCCCGGCCTCGACGGACGCAGTCAGATCCTCGGCTGCGATCTCCAGCACCCGGTTCATCCCGGACAGGTCGAGTGAGATCCCGCCCTGGGTGGGGATCACGTGGCCCTCGAGGCTCGAGCCGGCACCCCACGGCGTCACCGCGATCCGGCGCTCGTTCGCCAGCGCGAGGGTGCGGGAGACTTCGTCGGTCGCCGTCGGGTAGACGACGAGATCAGGACGGCGGGGGCGGTGGAAGGTCATGTCCGCGCCGTGCAGGTCGCGGTCGGATTCGCTCTCCGAGACGCGCACGAACGCGGCCAGCGTGTCGCGGAGGCTCTCGGTCGTGGTG
Organism: Gaiellaceae bacterium; assembly: GCA_046596415.1. Taxonomy (GTDB): domain Bacteria; phylum Actinomycetota; class Thermoleophilia; order Gaiellales; family Gaiellaceae; genus JBKJML01. The sequence goes on from JBKJML010000110.1 coordinate 5,021, forward strand.
GTCACTGGTCGACCTCGGACGGCAGGTCCGGCGAGACGCCGTCGACCGCCCAACGCAGGCTCTCGTGGACGATCCGCTCGGCGAGCCGCCCATCGCTTGCAGCGCAGGCGAGACAGAAGTCCTCGTAGCGGCCGAGCGACTCACGGAAGCGGTCGGGCGTGGAGAGCACGAGGCGGTTGTAGCGCTCCGAGCGGCGGTAAAGCCGCTCGACGTCGGCAACGAGCCGCTCGCGGCCACTCGCCCGGTAGCAGGTGCCGTAGAACTGCCAGCGCCCGTCGAGATACGCCTCGACGTCCTGCCTTTTCGACGCGGCGCGAAGGTCGACGAGCACCTCGGACATCCGGTTGAGCTCCCACGCGTCGATTGCGACCGCGCCGAGGCGCGCTGCGAGACCCTCGAGCCCGTAGCGCGCGTAGTAGATCTCCTCGAAGTCTTCGCGCGTGAGCCTGCTGACAAAGGCGCGACCGGTGGGGCCGTACGAGACGAACCCTTCGCGCTCGAGCTGGCTCAAGCCGGCGCGCACCGGCGTCGGCGAGACGCCGAAGCGCGCTGCGAGGTCGCGGCCGACGAGCTGCGTCCCCTCCTGGAGCTGCCCCCCGACGATCAGCAGGCGCAGCTCTCGCGCGACGCGCTGCTCGATCGACTCGCGACTCTCGAGCGGCGCGATCGACGGCTGCGCTGAGGAAGACCCTTCCATTCTGAGCAAGTGTCGTTTACGCTCGCCAAATCCGCAACATGAAATATCAAATTACATTTTGCTGATGCAGGCACGCGTCGGCGCTGACGTGGGCGGCACCTTCACGGACGTGATCCTGCACGGCGCCGACGGCCGGGTTGTCGTGCGCAAGCTCCTCTCGACGCCGCCGAGCTACGACCGAGCGGTCGTCGAGGCGGTGGGGGAGCTCGTGGGCGACGGCGCCGTGCTGGAAGTCGTGCACGGGACGACGGTCGCCACGAACGCCGTGCTCGAGCGTCGCGGCAGCCTGACCGCGCTCGTCACGACGGCCGGCTTTCGCGACGTGCTCGAGCTTCGCAGGCTCCGGATCCCGCACATGTACGACCTCTTCTGGCAGAAGCCGCCGCCGCTCGTCGAGCGCCGGTTTCGCTTCGAGGTGGACGAGCGCGTCACCGCCGACGGCACAGTGGAGCGTCCGCTCGACGAGGCCGAATGCCGCACGCTCGCCGTCCGCCTCCGCGAGAGCGGAGTCGTCTCGGTCGCTGTCTGCTTCCTCCACTCCTACCTCTACCCCGAGCATGAGCAGCGCTTCGGCGCCATCCTTGCCGAGGCATTCCCCGCGGCGACGATCTCGCTCTCGAGCTCGATCCTCCGCGAGCAGCGTGAGTACGAGCGCTCGGCAACGACCGTCGTCAACGCCTACGTGCGGCCGCTGATGGCGTCGTACATCGACCGGATCCGCACCGGTCTCGACGCGATCGGCCTCGCAGGCCCGCTCTCGATCATGCAGTCCTCCGGCGGTGTAATGACCTCCGACGATGCGAAGGAGCGACCTGTCTTCGCGCTCGAGTCGGGCCCCGCTGCCGGCGTCGTCGCCGCGCGCGGAATGGCCGAGCGGCTCGGAATCGAGAACCTGATCTCCTTCGACATGGGCGGCACGACGGCGAAAGCATCGCTGATCGAGGGCGGGGCGATCTCGCGCGGCCGGGAGTACGAGGTCGGCGGCTCGATGTCGGCGGGGAGCCGGCTGATCCGCGGGGCCGGGGAGCTCCTGCGGATCCCGACGATCGACATCGCCGAGGTCGGGGCGGGCGGTGGCAGCATCGCCTGGCTCGACCCGGCCGGCGGCCTACAGGTGGGCCCGCGCAGCGCTGGCGCCGATCCCGGGCCGGCCTGCTACGGGCGCGGCGGCGTCGAGCCGACCGTGACCGACGCGAACGTCCTCCTCGGCTTCATGCCGGCGGGCGCGGTCGCCGGCGGGCAGATCGAGATCTCGCGCGAGCGTGCCGAGGAGGCGGTCGAGCGTGTCGCCGGGCCGCTCGGCCTCACCGCCCTCCAGGCGGCGAGCGGGATCCACCGGATCGCCAACTCGCGGATGGTGCGCGCGCTCCGCTCCGTCTCGTCGGAGCAGGGTCGCGACCCGCGTGACTTCGCCCTGATCGCCTACGGCGGCTCCGGCCCGATCCACGCGTGCGGCCTCGCCGAGGAGCTCGGCGTCCGCACGATCCTCGTCCCCGCCGCTGCAGGGCTCTTCAGCGCGGTCGGCCTCCTGTTCGCTCGGCCCGAGTTCCACGAGGTGCGCACGTGCCACCTCGACATCGACTCCACCGATCCCGCCGGGCCTGCGGCTCTCTTCGCCGAGCTGAAGGCGCAGCTCGACCCCGTGCTCGAGGGGAGGCCCGGCGTCGAATGGGTGCGCAGCGCCGATCTGCGCTACGGCGGCCAGAGCTGGGAGGTCGAGGTTGAGCTGCCGAAACGGCCGCTCGACCGTGAGGTGCTCGCGGAGTTGCGCGAGCGCTTCGAACGAGAGCACGAGCGGCTCTACGGCGTCCGCGACCAGCCCGGCTCGCCGGTCGAGACCCGCGCGCTCCGGCTGACCGCGCTCGGCGAGTCGGCCGCAACGTCGTCCTTCCGCCTCGAGGAGACGCGATCCGAGCCAGCGACCGCCACTCGCCGTGTGAGCTTCGACGCCGAGGAGCTCGACGTGGCGGTCAGGCTCCGCTCCTGGCTCGGCCCCACGTCGGAGCCCGGCCCGTTGCTCGTCGACGAGTACGACACGACCGTCGTCGTCCGGCCCGGCTGGAGCGTGCGCCGCGATGCCGGCACCGACACGCTGATCCTGGAGCGCTCCGATGACTGACACTCGAGCCCGGGTCGACCCCGTCACGCTCCAGATCGCAGGCAACGCACTCGCCTCCGCCGCCGACGAGATGGCGACGACGATCTTCCGCACCGCCCACTCGAGCGTCGTTCGCGACGGAATGGACTTCTCGGCGAGCATCTGCGACGCATTGGGTCGCACGGTCGCCCAGGCCGTCACCGTGCCGTTCCACCTCGGCTCGATCCCCGTCGCGATGGAGTCGCTCCTCGCCCACTACGCCGGGCGGATCGAGCCCGGCGACGTCTTCCTGATGAATGACCCTTTCGACGGGGGAATCCACCTCCAGGATCTCTTCGTCTTCAAGCCCGTCCACTTCGAGGGCGAGCTGATCGGCTTCACGTGCACCACGGCGCACCACGGCGACGTGGGCGGCCGGCTCCCCGGGTCGAGCGCCTGCGACAACACCGAGATTTTCCAGGAGGGGATTCGCCTGCCCTGGCTCAGGCTCTACGCGGCGGGCGAGCCGGTCGAGGACGTGTTCAAGATCATCGAGGCGAACGTACGGATCCCGCGGATGACCTTCGGCGACCTCGGCGCGCAGGTCGCCGCCTGCTCGGTCGCCGAGCGCGCCCTCGTCGCGCTCGCCGAGCGCCACGGCCGGGAG
>JBKJML010000112.1:0-12553 GCA_046596415.1 Gaiellaceae bacterium
AACGGCAAGGTCGGCTCGGTGCTGGCGCCGGCGCTCGAGGCGGCTGGGCACGAGCTCGCCGAGGGGCCGGCCGGCAGCGACGCTGCGGTCGACTTCACCCGCCCCGACGCCGTCGAGGCGAACGTCGCTGCAGCGCTCGCCGAGCGGCTCCCGGTCGTGATCGGCACGAGCGGCTTCGACGAGGCACGGATCAACGACCTGGCGCGCGAGCACGAGCTCCCGGTCTTCTTCGCTCCGAATTTCGCGATCGGCGCCGTGCTGATGATGCGGTTCGCCGCCGAGGCCTGCCGCTACCTGCCGGATGCGGAGATCGTGGAGTTGCACCATGCGACCAAGCTCGACGCACCCTCCGGCACGGCGAAGGCGACGGCGGCGCTCCTGCCGGGCACGACACCGATCCACTCGGTGCGCCTCCCGGGGCTCGTCGCTCATCAGGAGGTCATCTTCGGCGGTCAGGGAGAGACGCTGACGATCCGCCATGACACGAGCTCTCGCGAGGCGTACGTGCCCGGGGTGCTCCTCGCGCTGGACAAAATCCACACCCTGCCACCAGGCCTCACCGTCGGCTTGGCGCGCCTCCTCGAGCTGTAGGCGAGCCCGGGCGCCGGCGTATAATCCGGCCATGTTCGGTAGCGTCCTCACTGCGATCGTCACCCCGTTTTCGGCCGACGGCTCGGTCGATCTCCAGTCGTTCCGGGGCCTGGCGCGCCACCTGCTCGCGAACGGCTCCGATGGCCTCGTCGTCACCGGGACGACCGGCGAGTCACCGACACTCGAGGACGACGAGCGCTTCGCGCTGTACGGCGCCGCCGTCGAGGAGGCCGCAGGCAACGCCACGGTCGTCGCTGGCACGGGCACCTACTCGACCGCCCACTCGATCCACCTGACGGAGCGCGCCGACGCGCTTGGTGTCGACGCGTTCCTGATCGTGACCCCGTACTACAACAAGCCGCCCAACCGCGGGATCGTCGCCCATTACCGGGCCATCGCGGCTGCAACCGAGAAACCGATTGTCGTCTACAACATTCCTGGCCGGGTCGTGCTCAACATCGACTCGGAGACGATGGCCGAGCTGGCCAAGATCCCGAACGTCGTCGCGGTCAAGCAGGCGAACGACGATCTCGAGCAGGCGCGGCGGATCGTCGAGCTCGGCCTCACGCTCTACGCCGGTGACGACGACCTGATCGTTCCATTCCTCGAGCTTGGCGGAGCGGGTGGGGTCTGCGTCCACACGCATGTCGTCGGGCCGCAGGTGCAGGAGATCTGCCGTCGCTGGCAGACGGGCGACCACGAGGGAGCACGGGAGCTCGACGCCGAGATCCGGGCCTCGATCGATCTGCTGCGGGTGGCGCCGAACCCGATCGCGATCAAGTGTGCGTTGAACCTGCTCGGCCACGCGGTCGGCGGTCACCGGCTACCGCTGGTCGCGGCGACGGACGACGAGCTAGAGCAGGTGCGCGACTGCCTCGAGCGGCTCGGCCTGCTTGAGCGCGCGGCACTCTAGACGACGCGCCCGCGAACCGAGCTGGGCCAGGAGCGCTCCTCCGACGAGGAAGATACTGCCGATCCCGATCGCGCCGGAAGGCGAGAAGAGTTGTGCGGCGGCGGGCGCCAGCGAGACGCCGATGAACATCGCGAGCGCCACGGTGGAGGATGAGATGCCGAAGACCGCGCCGAGCCGGTCGGGATCTGCACGGCGCTGGAGCGCCGTGTCGTAGACGACGTCGGTGGTGCCGTCCACGAGGCCGATCAGCCCGAGCACCAGCAGTGCCGTCGGGGCATCTTCGCCGAGCGCGAGCACGACGAACAGGCCGGTCATCGTCAGCAGTCCGATTGGAATCCAGCGCGTCGAATCTCCCGCTGGACGCGAGAAACCGACGATCGCCTGGCCCAGGGCCAGCCCGATCGCGAGCGAGCCGAGCGCGAACCCGTAGCCGCCGGCCCCGAAGCCGAGCTCGTCGAAGAGGCTCGGGAAGGTGGCGCTAGCGAGCCCCGTCGCCAGGGAGGCGGCTCCAAAGGAGAGAATCGGCAGCAGCAGCGCGGGCCGCCGCGCCACGTACCGCAGGCCGCCGATCTGGCGCGGTTCCCGTGCCAGCGTGAGCGGTTCGACCCGGAGCAGGGAGAAGAGCCCGCAGGCGAGGACGAACGTGGCGAGGTCGACGACGAGCGCCGTTGTCGTGCCGACGGTCGTGAGCGCGACGCCGGCACCGAGCGCGCCGAGCGCCATCGCGACGTCCTTCGCCATGCCCATGGCCGCGTTCGCGGATGCGAGCTCGTGCTCGGGCAGGAGCGCCGGCAGGAAGGCCGGCACGGTCGCATTCGAGATCGCCGCGAGCACACCCGACGCGGCGAGCGCGGCATACGCGCCCCAGAGGTTCGACTGCACCACCGCCGCGATCGCACCGATCAGAACCAGGCCGCGGGCGGCTTCGATCGTCGCGAGCAAGCCGTTCTTCGGCAGCCGGTCAACGACGATCATCGCGATCCCGCCGCCGACGATGGGAGGCGCCAGCCGCACGAGTAGGAGCAGCGCGACGTTCGCCGTGGATCTCGTCTCGGCGTAGATCCAGCCCATGAGCGCTGCGAGCGTGAGCCAGTCCCCAGCGTGCGACACGAGCTTGCCGCCGACGAGGAGCCGGTAGGGGCCGCTTCGGAAGGGTACCGCGAGCCGCGCAACCTGGAGTGGCGGATTCCCGGTCGATCCGAGCGACACGACCAGCACGAAGGCGATCGCGCCCAGGCCGATGACGACATCGCCGACGGAGAAGACGTTGGCAAACAGCAAGCGACTCGGCAGGACGAACACGTCGCCGAGGAACACGAGCCGGTCCGCCGAGCCTGAGACGTTGCCGTCGAACTGCTGCAGCCCGAGGGCGGCGAGCGCCCTGTCCGACGCGGGCATCCGGCCGCCGTTCACCGCGATCGCGACGGTGTTGCACGCGAGGCCGCCGAGGATGAGCGCAAGCGGTCGCACCCGCAGGTTCAAGGCCGCGAAGACGATCAGCAGTCCGTAGGTGACGAGGTGGAGCGGGCCGACCAGCCCTTCGGGGACGCCAGCACCGACGCGGGAGAACAGGGCGATCTGGCCGCCGAGTGCAACGAGAACGAGGACCTCTCCACGCAGGGGGAGCGCGGCGATCCGCGAGAGGTTGCCGCCGAGAACGACCGCCAGAATCACTCCCAGTAGGAGCGCAACCAGGACGAACATCTAGCGTGCCGCCGCGATCGGCAGGGCAGGCGCCACCGCCGGTGGCGCTGCGGGAAGGAGCGCCTTCGCGAGCTCATCGAGCTTGCTGTGGAGCGCGGCGTCGATCCGGCGCGGGACACGACTCCTGAAGCCGACGATCAGGAAGCCGCGGGTGACACCGTTCTCGGCGAGCGGTACCGCCACGTAGGTGCCGTCGACGCCGAGCTCGCCTCCGTCGATCGTGTGCAGCTCGCCCGCGTTGTCCATGTCTCGCAAGAGCCAACTCGTCAGCACATGGCTGTCGGGACCTGGGGAGCCCGTCCGGCGCTCGAGCTCGAGCGTGCCGGCGAGGTCGGCTGCATTCCAGCCGACAAGACCAGCCCACTGGACTTCAGCGTCAGCTTCGAGGCGGCCCACCGTCGCGTGGAACGCCAGCGCCCGTGGCAGCTCTGCCTTGAGTGTCGCCGCGAGCGAGGTGGTGAGCCGTCGCTGGCGACGGGAGTCGACTGCGAGCCACACGACGCCGAGGAGCGCAGCAGCCACCCCGACGGGTGCGATCGACGTGAGGCCGGCGCCGATTGCCACCAGCCCGAGAGTCACGCCACCGAGCACGACCGTCTCCTGTCGGTTCGCGTCGACGTATCGCACGAGCGCCGGGCGCGCCGTTCCGACGCTCCACAGATCGGAGAGCTCCTTCAGCTCGCTGGGAGTGAGCGCGGCGCGCGCATCCTCTCCACGCCTGTGCGCGACGAAGGCACGCGCCAACCCCGCGTGGTACTGGCTGCCCGCCAGCCGCTCGATCTCAGCCAGCGCGAACTCTTCGTCGAGGGCATCCCGGTAGGGCCGGTCGCTCGTCATCGCGTCGAAGCTGTCGCCGATCGTGATGAAGTGCGAGGCGAGGGGAATCGCGGCGCCCTGGACGCCGTAGTAGCCCTGCCCGTCGAAACGCTCGTGGTGGTACTCGACCGCGCCTGCAATCGAGCCCGCGACGCGGAAGCGGCGCAGGATGCGCGCCGAGAGCCGGGGATGACGCCGCATCAACGCGAACTCGTCAGCCGAGAGCTTCGCCGGCTTGCGCAGGATGTCGGCGTCCACAGCGATCTTGCCCAGGTCGTGCAGCCGGGCGGCCCAGCGGATCCGGGCGGTTTCGGCCACTGGCAGCTCGAGCGCTTCTGCCAGCTCGAACACGTGATCGGCGACGCGCTCCGAGTGCCGGAACGTGTGGGGGTCTCGCTCGTCCACGAGGTTGGCGAAGGTCTCGAGGGCTCGTGCGGTCTCGCGCCGCTGCTCGGCGTGGCGGGCGAGAGCCTCGTAGACGGCGACGACGAGGGGAACAAGCGCGACGATGGCCCAGGGCTCGACGAGCGCGAATGTGGCGAGCGAAATGCCGAGGCCGGCTTCGGCCGCGGCGGACGGGACGTCCTTCGCGAGCTTCTCCCTCAGGAGCGCCCGCGTGCTCAGCCCCTGATGCAGAGCCACGACAAGGCTGATGAGGCCCTGGTTCAGGAGTGTGTACGTCGCCCAGGCAACGCCGATCGGCAGGAAACCGCCGGGAAGCTCGAGTACGCCCGGCGTGCCGCCGGCCAGGAGGTAGACGCCGCCTGCTGTGAGCGCCGAGATCGCGAACACGCTCGCGTTGTAGGCGACCTTGATGTCGAGCCGGCGGCGCAGCCCGTCGACGACGACCACGCCGGTCGCTGCAACGAGGGCGGCCGCCCACGGACCGAGCATCAGCACGGCCGCGATATGGATCCCGGACGAGAAGCTGAACTGCTGGGTGTCGGCGGGTTCGCCGCTACCTTCGTCGCCCTCGACCTGGAGGAGCTCCGTCAGGATCGCCGCCAACGCGAGCAGCGCGAGCGTCCCCGACGGAACGTCCAGCGTCGCCACGACCGAACCGGCGGTCGTGGCGAGACCGAGTGTGACGATGCAGACGACGAGAGCCCGCGCCCGATTGGGAACGGACATGTCTCAGTGCCTCAGCGCGAAGCTAGTGCCACTTCGTGCCTGCGCCTGCTGCGACCAGCAGTGCCGCGAGGGTCATCAGGCGATACAGCCAAGTTCGATGCCGCATGTCGTGCCTCCTGTAGTGATCGCCAATGTGGCGGGAGTCACAGCTTCGTCACGCCGAGGGGGCCGTATATCCCCCTTCAGAGGGTTCCGTGCTTGTACGGGCGCACCGGAGGCAGCGGGGGCTACATACACTGCGCGCGTGCAAGCAGGAACCCTTCGCATCATCCCGCTCGGCGGGCTCGGCGAGGTCGGCAAGAACATGACCGTCTACGAGTATCGCGACGAGATCATCGTCATCGACGCAGGTCTTGCCTTCCCGCGCGACGAGCACCTCGGCGTTGACCTCGTCCTGCCGGACATCGAGTACCTCCGCGGGCGGCGGGTTCGCGCGGTGGTGCTCACACACGCCCACGAGGATCATGTCGGAGGCCTGCCGTATCTGATGCGCGAGGTCGACGTGGACGAGATCGTCGGCACGCGGCTGACGCTGGCGCTGATCAAGTCCAAGCTCGACGAGCACGGCCTCGCCCGCGACGCCACCTTGCGCGAGGTGGGGCCGTCCGACGCGCCACTTCAGCTGGGGCCGTTCACGCTCGAGTTCGTCCGACTCGCGCATTCAGTGCCCGACTGCGTCGGGATCCTCGTCGAGACCGGTGCCGGCCGGGTCATGCACACGGGCGACTGGAAGCTCGATCACACACCGGTCGACGGTCAGAAGACGGACGTCGGCAAGCTTGCCGAGATCGGCAACCGCGGCGTCGATCTCCTACTCGGTGACTCGACGAACGCCGAGCGTCCCGGTATGACCGGCTCGGAGCGGCTCGTCGGTGAGGCCTTCCAGCAGCTGATCCCGGTCCGTAAGGGTCGCATCCTCGTCGCCTCGTTCGCCTCGAACATCCACCGCATGCAGCAGGCGATCGACGTCGCCCTGCAGGTCGACCGTAAGGTCGCGATCGTCGGCCGTTCGATGCGCAAGAACCTGAACATCGCTCGTACGCTCGGCTACCTCGACGTGCCGGACGACGCGCTGATCAAGCCGAACGACGCCCCGTCGTACCCGCCGGAGCGGGTGATGATCCTCTGCACGGGCAGTCAGGGCGAGCCGATGTCGGCGCTGACGCGAATTGCCTACAACGACCATCCGGCTGTGTCGGTCGAGCGCGGCGACACGGTGATCATCTCGGCGAAGCCGGTGCCCGGCAACGAGCTCCGCGTCCACGATTCGATCAACCGGCTTGCGAAGGCCGGCGCCGAGGTGCTGCACCAGGAGATCGCGAACGTCCACGTCTCCGGCCACGCCTGCTCGGAGGAGCTGCGCACGATGCTCGCGCTCGTCCGGCCGAAGGCCGTGATGCCGATCCACGGCGAATACCGCATGTTGGCCGCACACGGCCAACTCGCGCGTGACGCCGGCGTGCCGGCGAGCTCGATCATCCTGGCCGAGAACGGCTCCGTCGTCGAGTTGAGCGCCGACGGTGTCCGGATCGTCGATCGGGTCACCTCGGGTGTGACGTTCGTCGACGGGCTCGGAGTCGGCGACGTCCGCGACGTCGCGCTGCGCGACCGCCGGCACCTCTCCGAGGACGGCGTGCTGATCCTCGTCGCCACCCTCTCCACCACCGAAGGTGCGATCGCAGAGCCGGAGCTGATCGCGCGCGGCTTCGGCGAGGGCGACGAGCTCCTGGACGAGCTCCGCGCGGAGGCATCGAGGGTGCTCAACGACCTGGCGATGGACGGTGTCTCCGAGATCAAGCTGCTGCAGGAGCATCTGCACGACGCGGTCGGACAGCTCGTCTACGACCGGACCCGCCGGCGGCCGATGATCCTGCCGGTGGTGATCGAGGTATGACCGGCTGGGCCGGAGTGGTCGCCGCGAATGCCGCGAGCGAGCTCTCCGCCCGGCGGCTCATCGGCCAGCTGCGGGCCTGCGAGGCCGCGTCGCTCGCGTTCTGCAGGCTGCTCGAACGCTGGGGGAGAGGCGACGCCGATCCGTCCACGCCTGGCGCCCGCCAGGCGGCGCTGCGCCACGCCGCCGACCGTGTGGAGACAGCTCTCGCAGGACTCGAGGCCCCGCTCGGCCGCTACCTGCTCGAGCTCGAGCCCGAGCTTGCCGAGGGGCGCTCCTGGTACGGCGGTCCCGGCGCCGCCGAGCTCGTCGAGTGGGAGCCCGTGCTCCTGCGCGCCGGCGTGCGCGTCTGCCCCAATCGTGTCGCTGCCGTGTACCTCGAGCTCGCCGTGCTCGTCCGCGCCCTCCAGGGGCTCGCCGACGGGGCCGCGATGGAGAGCGTGCCCGACCGCTCGTCACTCTGGGCCGGGCTCTTCGACCTGCGGGACACGCTGCTCGGCTCGACGGTGGACGACCTGCGCGCTCTTGCCGCCTGAGAGCCCGCCCTCGATCGTCGTCGTCGGGTCGATCAACCTCGACCTCGTCGGCCGCTGTGAGCGGCTCCCGCGGCCCGGCGAGACGCTGACCGGGGCGAGCTTCGACCGCTTTCCCGGCGGCAAGGGGGCGAACCAGGCGGTCGCTGCGGCTCGGCTGGGCGCAAAGGTCAGACTCGTCGGCTGTGTCGGTGACGACGTCTTCGCGGCGGAGGCGCTGGCGAACGCCGGTGAGCTCGAGCTCGACCTGCGGCGCGTCGAGCAGCCGACCGGTGTCGCACTCATCCTCGTCGACGCCAGGGGGGAGAACCAGATCGTCGTTGCGCCCGGCGCGAACGCGCTCGTGGGCGGTTTCGAGCTGCCGCCCGCTGACGCCGTGCTCTGTCAGCTCGAGGTCCCGGACGCGGCCGTGATCGAGGCGTGGGAGCAGTGCTCGGGCCTGTTCTGCCTCAATGCGGCGCCGGCCCGGCGGCTCGCCGTCGACGCCGACCTGACCGTCGTGAACCGCTACGAGCTGGAGGTGCTCGGCCCGCGCGACGGGCTGGTCGCGCTGACGCTCGGCGCCGAGGGTGCCGTGCTGCTCGAGGGCGGGGAGGAGGTGGCCCGCGCGGCACCACCTCGCGTCGAGGCGGTCGACGGCACTGCGGCGGGAGATGCATTCACCGCCTGTCTCCTCGTGTCGCTGCTCGAGGAGCGTGACCGTGAGGAGGCGCTCCGGCGGGCCTGCGCGGCCGGCGCCATCGCCGCCTCGCGGCTCGGTGCCCAGCCTTCACTGCCGACCGCCGCCGAGATCGACGCGATACTCGCCCTATGACAACACCGATTCTGATCGACTGCGATCCGGGGCACGACGACGCAATCGCGATCCTGCTCGCGCTCGCGAGCCCCGAGCTCGACCTGCTCGGAATCACGACGGTGTGCGGCAACCAGACGCTCGACAAGACGACGGCGAACGCGATCCGCGTCCTCGATTACGTGGGCCGTGCAGACATCCCGGTTGCTGCGGGCGCCGACCGGCCGCTCGTGCGCGAGCGTTTCGTCGCCGCCTACGTCCATGGCGAGAGCGGCCTCGACGGCCCGCAGCTGCCGCCCCCGAGCCGGGCGCCCGACACGCTCCATGCGGTCGACTTCATGGCCGAGCGGATCGTCCCCGGCACCGTGCTGCTGCCGATCGGCCCGCTGACGAACGTCGCGCTCCTGCTCGCGCGCCATCCTGCCGTTGCCGAGCGGATCGAGCGGATCGTCCTGATGGGCGGCGCGATCGCCGAGGGCAACGTGACCCCGGCGGCCGAGTTCAACATCTGGGCCGATCCCGAGGCTGCCCACCGTGTCTTCTCGAGTGGCGTCGAGGTGACGATGATCGGCCTCGACGTCACCCACAGGGCACTGATGACGCGCGAGCATGCTGAGCGTTTCCGCGCTGGGGGCAGGGTGGGGACAATGGTGGCGGAGCTCTTCGAGTTCTTCTCGGTCTTCCACCGCGAGACATACGGATCAGAGGACTCCCCGATCCATGATGCGGTCGCAGTCGCGCACGTCATCTGGCCCGGGCTCGTCGAGGTAAAGCGCCGCCATGTCGAGGTCGAGACCCAGTCGGAGCTCTGCCGCGGGCGTACCGTCGTCGATCTCTGGCAGCGGACTGGTAACAAACCGAATGCGGACGTGGGCGTCGACATCGACGGGCCGCTCTTCATCGAGCGGCTGCTCGAGCGCATCGCCACGCTCGGCTAGGTTCTGGTCATGGCCGAGGTGATCGTCTTCGTCGAGGTGCCCCAGGGCTCGCGCAACAAGTACGAGGTGGACGCGGAGACCGGCCAGATCATGCTCGACCGGCGGCTCTTCACGTCGATGAGCTACCCGGCCGACTACGGGTTCATCGAGGGAACCCTGGGCGAGGACGGCGACCCGCTCGACGCGCTCGTTCTCGTCGGCGAGCCGACCTTTCCCGGCTGTCGCATCCGGGCTCGCGTCGTCGGCGTCTTCCACATGACCGACGAGAAAGGCCCGGACGAGAAGGTGATCTGTGTACCGCTCAAGGATCCGGCCTGGATGCGGGTCGGCGACATCCACGACATCCCGCGCGAGTACCGCGACGAGATCGAGCACTTCTTCCAGGTGTACAAAGACCTGGAGGCCGGCAAGACCGAGACGCGCGGTTTCGGCAATCGTGCCGAGGCGGAGCTGATCATCGAGGAAGCACGCGCTAGAACAACCGGCCAAGGCTGAGCCCGGCCCAGACGGCGAGGATGCCGATCGTCAGCGTCCCGACGGTGTTCAGGAGCGCTAGGCCGATCGCCCCGCGCTCGAACAGGTGATAGCTGTCGAGTGAGAGGGTCGAGAACGTCGTGTAGGCACCGAGGAAGCCGACGAGGAGCCCGGCCCGCAGCCAGTCGACGTCTGCAAACCGGGCGTTCGTCCAGGCGACGACGAGGCCGGCGAGGAACGCGCCTGACACGTTGACGAGCACGATCCCCCACGGGAAGCCACCGCCCAGCCGCTCGACGGCAGAGTCGAGGCCGTAGCGGGCGAGCGCTCCAAGCGCGCCGGCGATCGCGATCGCGAGAGCCACGGCCACGGGTGCAGGATACGGGCCGGGCCGGAGGAGAGGGCCGTGTGACGGCGAAGGGTCGGCGCATGGCTGCCAAGAGGAAGAAGCGCCCCCTCAAGCCGCGCTCACCGTCGCGCGTGCGCAAGCGGGCGACGAAGGCGAAGTCACTTCGCGTGCACCACCATCCGGAGCTCGCCGGCCTCGTGATGGCCGCGGCCGGGCTCTTCCTCGCCTCGATCCTCTGGCTGGGCTGGGAAGGCGGCACGGTGGGCGGGAAGCTCGCAGACGCCTTGCGCGACCTGATCGGCGCGGCTGCGTACGTCGCGCCGCTCGGCCTGATCGGCGTCGGCGGCCTGATGCTCTTCCGCAGCGCCCTCGTCGACGTGCGCCCGTTTCGCGCGGGGCTGCTCGCCGCGATCCCCGGCTTGATGATCTCGCTCGGATCCACCCACGGGGGCGTTGTCGGCCGCGGCCTCGGCGGCGGGCTCGCATCGCTCCTCGGTGGTACCGGCTCCTTTCTCGTCGGCTTGACGGCGCTCGTCGCGGGGGCGCTCCTGCTCACCGGCGCCTCGGCCGGTGCGATCCTCCGCCGCTCTGGCCATGCCGTCCACCATGCCTCGCTCGCCGCCCGCCGTTCCCTCGAGCGTCCCGAGCGCGCCCTTGTGGCTCAGAGCCACAAGGAGCCGATCGAGCCCACACATACGCATGAGCCGCCGGTCGACGTCGTCCACGACTACCCCGACGTGATCTCCGACGGCCTCGGCGGGGCATCGGAGCTCCTCGTCGAGCCGGACCTCGACGAGGTGACCACCGCCGGCTCGGCGCTGCGGCTCTTCGACCAGCCTGCCGCGAGCGACTACCGCCTGCCGGACCGAGCGCTCCTGAAGGCGTCACCGAAAACGCCACAGCGCTCTGCAGCGAGCGGCACGAAAACAGGGGAGCTACTGGTGGAGACGCTGGCTCACTTCGGAGTGGAGGCGACGATCAGCGGGCAGATCTCCGGTCCGCGTGTCACCCGCTACGAGCTGCAGCTCGCCCCGGGAACGAAGGTGTCGAAGGTCGCCGGCCTCAAGGACGACCTGAGCTACGCGCTCGCGACGACCGAGATCCGGATCCTCGCGCCGATCCCCGGCAAGCAGGCCGTCGGCGTCGAGGTGCCGAACCTCTCGCCCTCCTACGTTGCGCTCGGCGACATCTACGACACGCTGCCCGCCACCGCGAGCCCGCTCGCCGTCTGGCTCGGCAAGGACATCTCCGGCAACGCCGTCTGGGCCGATCTGGCCCGAATGCCGCACCTGTTGATCGCCGGCACGACCGGCTCGGGCAAGTCGGGCTGCATCAACACGATCCTCACCTCGATCCTGCTCCGCTCGACGCCCGACGAGGTGCGGCTGATCCTGATCGATCCGAAGCGGATCGAGTTGAACTACTACGAGTCGATCCCGCACCTCCTGACCCCCGTCGTCTCGAGCCCGAAGGAGGCGTCGGCCGTCCTCCAGAACGTCGTCGCCGAGATGGAGCGCCGCTACGAGCGCCTCTCGCTCGTGCGGGCGCGCAATCTCTCCGAGGCCAACCGTGCCTTCCGGGCTCGCGGGGAGGACACGCTGCCGTATCTGCTGGTCGTGATCGACGAGCTCGCCGACCTGATGATGGTGAGCCCGCAGGCGGTCGAGGACGCGATCATCCGGCTGGCGCAGAAGAGCCGCGCCGTCGGCATCCACCTCGTGCTTGCGACGCAGCGCCCCTCGGTCGACGTGATCACCGGGATGATCAAGGCGAACGTGCCGAGCCGCATCGCCTTCGCCGTCTCGAGCATGACGGACTCGCGCGTCATCCTCGACACTGCCGGCGCCGAGAGCCTGCTCGGCTCCGGCGACATGCTCTTCAAGCCGCTCGGCACCTCTCGGCTGCAGCGCGTCCAGGGCGCGTACGTGAGCGAGGAGGAGATCGCGCTGGTGGTGGAGCAGTGCCGCGCCCAGCGCGGGCAGCAGCTCGATGAGAGCCTCCTGGAGGTACCGGAGGGCACGTTCGACGACGACAGCGAGCCCGGCGAGTTCGACCCCGACGAGGATCCGCTGCTCGACAAGGCGATCGACATCGTGATCCAGACGCAGACCGCCTCCGTCTCGCTGATCCAGCGACGCCTCCGTGTCGGCTACACCCGGGCCGGCCGCCTGATCGACATGCTCGAGCGCCGGGGCGTCATCTCCGGTTACGAGGGCTCAAAGCCGCGGCGCGTCCTCATGGACGAGGCCGAGTTGGAACGCATCGTTCGTTCCTAAAGAGCACCTTTTCCTCGTTCGAGTGGCAAAGACCGCCAACATGCGGTGTAATCGTGACGTCCATATGGGTGGCATCAAAACAGTGAGCATCAAGGGAGGGCATGTGAAGAGGAAGTTCATCGGGTCCGTCGTGGCCGGTCTCGT
>JBKJML010000259.1:0-4282 GCA_046596415.1 Gaiellaceae bacterium
CTTCAACGCCGCGAGCTCGCCCTGCGCCTCCACCGCGATGCTCCGCGTGAGATCGCCCTTGGTCACCGCGGTCGCCACGTCGGCGATGGCGCGCACCTGCGTCGTGAGGTTCGCCGCCAGCTGGTTCACGTTGTCCGTCAGGTCGCGCCAGAGGCCGGCCGTACCAGGCACGCGCGCCTGGCCGCCGAGCTTTCCTTCGATGCCGACCTCGCGGGCCACCGTGGTCACCTGGTCGGCGAAGACGGCGAGCGTATCGATGAGGCCGTTGATGGTGTCGGCGAGCTCTGCGATCTCGCCCTTCACGTCGAGCACCAGCTTGCGCTTCAAGTCTCCGTTGGCGACGTGGGTGACGACCTTGGCGATGCCGCGCACCTGCGTGGTCAGGTTCGAGGCCATGGAGTTCACGTTGTCCGTCAGATCCTTCCAGGTGCCGCCGACGCCCTTCACCACCGGCTGGCCGCCCAGCTTTCCTTCGGTGCCGACCTCGCGCGCGACGCGCGTCACTTCAGAGGCGAACGAGTTGAGCTGATCGACCATCGTGTTGATGGTGTTCTTGAGCTCCAGGATCTCACCGCGCACGTCCACGGTGATCTTCTGCGAGAGGTCGCCGTTCGCGACCGCGGTCGTGACCGCGGCCACGTTCCGCACCTGCTCGGTGAGGGACGACGCCATGAAGTTCACCGAATCGGTCAGGTGCGGAACATCGCCACGGTCACGACCGCGGTCGCCAACGGCGACCTGTCGAAGAAGATCACGGTCGACGTGAAGGGCGAGGTGCTGGAGCTGAAGGAGACGATCAACACGATGGTCGAGCAGCTCCGCTCGTTCGCGGCCGAGGTGACCCGCGTCGCGAAGGAGGTCGGCACTGACGGCATCCTGGGCGGCCAGGCCCAGGTGGAAGGGGTCAGCGGCGTCTGGAAGGACCTGACCGACAACGTCAACCAGCTCGCCGGCAACCTCACCTCCCAGGTGCGTGCGATCGCGGAGGTGACCACGTCGGTGGCCCGCGGCGGCCTCGCGCAGAAGATCACCGTCGAAGCGCGCGGCGAGATCGCCGAGCTCTCCGCGACGATCAACACGATGGTCGATCAGCTCTCCTCGTTCGCCGAGGAAGTGACGCGCGTCGCGAAGGAGGTCGGCACCGAGGGAATCCTCGGCGGCCAGGCTCAGGTGGAAGGGGTCAGCGGTGTCTGGAAGGACCTGACCGACAACGTCAACGTGCTCGCAGAGACGCTGACCACGCAGCTTCGCGCGATCGCCGACGTGTCGACCGCTGTGACCCAGGGCGACCTAACTCGCTCGATCGCCGTCGAGGCGAAGGGCGAGGTCGCAGAGCTGAAGGACAACATCAACCAGATGATCTCCAACCTCCGCGGCACGACCGACCGCAACGCGGAGCAGGACTGGCTGAACTCGAACCTGGCTCGGTTCTCCGGGCTGATGCAGGGCCAGCGCGACCGGAAGCAGGTCGCGCGGATGCTGATGTCCGAGGTGACCCCGCTCGTGACAGCGCACCATGGCGCCTTCTACGTCTACGAGGCCGGCGAGGAGGAGGACGACGCGCGCCTCCGGCTGCTCGCCACGTACGGCTACAAGCAGCGGAAGTCGGTCTCGAACGAGTTCAAGGTCGGCGAGACGCTCGTCGGCCAGGCGGCGCTCGAGCGCAAGAGCATCGTGATCATCGAGGCGCCGCACGACTACATCAAGATCGCCTCAGGGCTCGGAGAGGCGGCGCCGGCGAACATCATCGTCCTGCCCGTCCTGTTCGAGGATCAGGTGATGGCGGTGCTCGAGCTCGCTTCCTTCAAGCCCTTCACAGCCGTGCAGGAGGCGTTCCTCGACCAGCTCTCGGAGGGGATCGGGGTCGTGCTCAACACGATCCAGGCCAACATGCGCACGGAGGAGCTGCTCGAGCAGTCGCAGCTCCTGACGCAGGAGCTGCAGAGCCAGTCGGAGGAGCTCCAGACCCAGCAGGAGGAGCTGAAGCATTCGAACGCCGAGCTCGAGGCCCAGGCCGCGTCGCTCAAGGCCTCGGAGGAACTGCTCCAGGCCCAGCAGGAGGAGCTCCAGCAGACGAACGAGGAGCTCGAGGAGCGCTCGTTGCTGCTCGAGGAGCAAAACCGTCGGATCGAGGTCAAGAACCAGGAGATCGAGCTCGCTCGCACCGCCCTCGAGGAGAAGGCGGAACAGCTCGCACTCAGCTCGCGGTACAAGTCCGAATTCCTGGCGAACATGTCGCACGAGCTTCGGACACCGCTCAACTCGCTCCTGATCCTCGCGAAGCTACTCGCCGACAACACCGAGGAAAACCTGACCGAGAAGCAGATCGAGTTCGCGAGCACGATCCACACCGCGGGCAGCGACCTGCTCGAGCTGATCAACGACATTCTCGACCTGTCGAAGGTCGAGGCCGGGAAGATGGACGTGACCCCCGCAGAGGTCTCGGTCGCCGAGATGCTGCTCGCACTCGAGCGCTCGTTCGGGCCGGTGGCGGAGCAGCAGGGGCTCACGTTCGAGCTCGACTTCGCCGAGACCGCGCCGCCCTCGATCACGACCGACGAACAGCGGCTGCACCAGGTGCTGAAAAACCTACTCTCGAATGCGTTCAAGTTCACCGAGCAGGGCGGCGTGACGTTGCGCGTCGAGCGGGCTGCGTCGACCCTCCAGTTCGCCTCCCACACGCTGAACGACGCCGAGTCGGTGATCGCGTTCACGGTCTCCGACACCGGAATCGGGATCCCGGCCGACAAGCTGCGGATCATCTTCGAGGCGTTCCAACAGGCCGACGGGACGACGAGCCGGCGCTACGGCGGCACCGGCCTCGGACTGTCGATCAGCCGGGAGATCACGCGGCTGCTCGGCGGCGAGATCCGCGTCGAGTCGGCGTCGGGCGAGGGCTCGAGCTTCGCGCTCTACCTGCCTACCACGTACGTGGGCGACCCCACGGTGGACATGCTGCCGGAGATCGGCGACGCCCTCCGGCCAGCGCCGCCAACGGTGCTCGTGGAGGTTCCGCCCACGTTCGATCCCGAGCTGCTCGAGCCGAGCGAGGTGCCGGACGACCGAGAAACGCTTGAGGAGGGCGACCGGGTCGTCCTGATCGTCGAAGACGACCCGACGTTCGCCTCGACCGTGCTGGAGATCGCCCGGGAGCGGGGCTTCAAGGGTCTTGTCGCGCTCCGCGGCGATACGGGCATCGCTCTCGCGCACGAGTTCAAGCCTGACGCGATCGTGCTCGACATGGGGCTGCCGGTCGTCGACGGCAGCGCCGTCCTGGAGCGTCTGAAGGGACATTCGGCGACGCGTCACATCCCCGTGCACATCGTCTCGGGGACGAGCGACCGGCAGCCGGCATTGCGGGCCGGGGCGGTCGCCTACCTCGAGAAGCCCGCCTCGAAGGAGGCGCTCGTCAGCGCGTTCGCCGAGATCGAGAGCTTCATCGCGCGCGGCGTCCGCCGGCTGCTCATCGTCGAGGACGACGAGCTTCAACGCCAGACGATCGTCGAGCTGATCGGCGGCGACGGCGACGTCGAGATCGTCTCGGCGGGCTCGAGCGAGGAGGCGCTCGAACAGCTCGAGGTGACGCAGTTCGACTGCATCGTGCTCGACCTGAAGCTGCCCAAGATGAGCGGTTTCACGCTGCTCGAGACGGTCAAGTCCGACGAGCGGTTCCGCGACCTGCCCGTGATCGTCTACACGGGCCGCGACCTGACCCGCCGCGAGGAGACCCGGCTCAAGCGCTACGCGGAGACGATCGTCGTCAAGGACGCCCGCTCGCCCGAGCGGCTGCTCGACGAGACGTCACTCTTCCTGCACCGCGTCGAGTCGCGACTGCCCGAGTCGAAGCGGCGGCTGCTCGAGCAGCTCCACAGCTCGGACGCCGTTTTCCAGGACAAGAAGGTGCTCATCGTCGACGACGACGTCCGCAACGTGTTCGCGCTGACGAGCGTGCTCGAGGCGAACGGGATGCAGGTCGTCTTCGCGGAGAACGGCCGCGACGGGATCGCGACCCTCAAGGAGCACCCCGAGGTCGATCTGGTCCTGATGGACGTGATGATGCCCGAGCTGGACGGCTACGCAACAACCGCGAAGATCCGGGCGCTGCCGGAGTTCGCTCGGCTGCCGATCATCTCGCTCACCGCGAAGGCGATGAAGGGCGACCGCGAACGGTCGATCGCTGCCGGAGCCTCCGACTACATCACCAAGCCGGTCGACACCAACCAACTCCTCTCGCTGATGCGTGTGTGGTTGTACCGCTGAGCATGGAGGTCGTCGGGGAGCA
>JBKJML010000074.1:0-3182 GCA_046596415.1 Gaiellaceae bacterium
GACGAGGAGGTGACGTTCATCGTGCCGGAGGACTCGGCCGGGTACGTGAACATCCAGATCTCGAGCTTCGACGGCGCGTATTCCAACGAGCCGTGGATGCTTCGCGTCGAGGAAAGCCCCGCGGTGCCGTTGCCGGCCGGCTGCAAGACCCCTCCGCTCGTCGGCGGCGGCGGCACGACGCAGGCGATGCCATCGTCCGTCGGCGGAAGCACGCTCTACCTCTTCAACTCGAAGCGCTACGGCGACCTCTACGGGAACGGGGCCGAGACGACGGCGTGGAGCAAGCTCCAGACGATGGCGGCCCGCACCGACGCAGCGGGGGGCACGATCATCCCGGTCGATGCGATTCCGGCGGTGGCGACGGCCCTCGCCGCCTGGGAGGGCAACCCCTGCTCGCCAGGCCGCACGAACGACGCTGTCCGGGCGCTCGGCACCTACCTCGACACCGTCACGGCGCCCTACAAGTACATCGTGCTCGTCGGCGACTGGACCGTCCTGCCCACGGGCCTCGTTCTCGACAACACGTTCTTCGCCAACGAGCGCGGCTACGCGTCGACCTTCTACGGCGCGGAAAACACGCAGTACCTGAGCTCGTATGCACTCGGCTACCTGCCGACCGACGATCCCTACGGCGACACGAGCTACTCCGGCCAGGGGGCGTACGTCCCCGAAGTCGCGGTGGGTCGCCTGGTCGAGAAGCCCGCGCAGATCGAGGCGCAGCTCGATCAGTACCTCACGCGCCAGGGCGCGATCGACCCGACGACCGCCCTCGTCACGGGCTACGACTTCCTGAAGGACGGCGCGCAGCAGATCTCGGCGGGATTGAAGGCGAAGGTCGGGGCGCCGAAGGAGCTGATCAACGACACCTGGTCGAAGAGCGAGCTGCTCTCGGCGCTGTTCCCCGCCTCGAACCCGCCGCTGATCGACTCGATCAACGCGCACTACGACCACTACCGCGCCTTGCCGGCCGACGAGAGCGCGGCCAACCGCGAGTCGATCCTCTTCACGACCAGTGACCTGCAATCGACCCCTGGCCGGCTGGTGATCACGATCGGCTGCCACTCCGGCACGCCCGTGTCCGACTTCCTCGTTGCGGCGGCGCTGGCAGCGGATTGGGATCAGAGCTATGCCGCGAACGGCGCAATCGGCTACATCGCAAACAGCGGCTTCGGGCTGGGCGAGACAGCGGGCGTCGCGTATTCCGAGAAGCTGCACGCATTGCTTGCGCAGCGGCTCGACGGATCGCTGACGGTCGGACAGGCGCTCGTCTTCGCGAAACAGGAGTACTCGGCGACCCCGTTGACGGGTGGCTACGACCTGAAGGTGATCAACGGGGCGGGGCTCTACGGTCTGCCCATGTATCGCATCGGCAGTGGTTCTGTCCCGGCCGCTCCGGCTCCGCTGCCGCTGGCGACGGATGCCACGACCGGTCTCCAGGCTGCCGCCTTCAGCCTCTCGCCGTCGTTCACCAAGGTGACCGCCTCGACCGGCAGCTACTACACGGTCGCCGGCGACGCGTCGTTCCAGAACCGGCGGCCGATCGAGCCCTTCACGAAGCTCGACGTGACGCAGCCCGGTTACGTCGCTCACGGAGCGCTATTGACCGCGGCTGTGTCCAGCGATCAGGGGAGCTTCGACGCGGCCTTCAGTCGGGCGATCGAGGATAGCGCGGCCTTCTCGCCCGAGCTCGTCGGCGACGCGACCTCACCGACGAGGCTCCAGTCGATCGCGACGTTCAGCACTCCGGCGGGCAGGCGGCAGCGGCTCGTGATCTCCGCGGGCCAGTTCCTGGCCGACGGGATCCCCGATGCGTTCGGAATCGGGACGCAGCGGCTGTTCAGCTCGCTCGGTGGGGTCGTGCTCTACGCGCCGCCCTCCGTGACGGACTTCAGCGCGCCGACCTTCGGCCCCGTGCAGGCGTTCGCAACCGACCCCTCGACGATCGGCTTCGCGGTCGACGTCAACGACAGCGCCGGAATCGACGAGGTGAAGCGCGTGGTCGCGCTCTACAAGGACGTCTCCGGGGCGTGGCGATCCGTCGACCTGTCTCACGTCGCCGGGTCGACGCGCTGGAGCGGCAGCGGCCCGTTCGCCGGTTCGACGGCCGAATGGTTCCTCCAGTCCGTCGACGCGTCCGGCAACGTGGGCGTGATCAGCAACAAGGCGCACATCGATCCCGTCGCACCGCCCGGGGCGACCGGCGGGATATCCGCGAGCGTGAGCGGACCGCAGACGAACGGGTGGTTCACGGGCGACGCGACCGTGACGGTCAGCGGCGCGTCCGGGATCACCTCCAGCGTCGACGGCGCGCCGTTCGGCTCGAATTCGGTCGTCACCGTCTCCGGCACCGGCTTGCACACGGTCGAGTACCAGGGCTCGAACGGCGCACACGGGACGACGATCGTCCCGATCGACGTCACCGCTCCGTCCGTTGCGATCGCTCCGGGCATCGTCGAGCTCGGCCAGACCTCGAACTTCGGCTTCTACACGTGTGCCGACGCGGGCTCGGGCATCGCGTCGTGCACAGCGTCGCCGGGCATCGACACGTCGACGCCGACGCTGAACGGAACGACACGGAACTTCACCGTCACCGCAACCGACCGGGTCGGCCTGGTGAGCTCCGCGTCGGGCACGTACCGGGTTGTCTACGCATTCCGCGGCTTCTTCCAGCCCGTCGACAACCTTCCCGTCTTGAACTCGGTGAAAGCCGGGAGCGGTGTGCCGACGAAATTCGGCCTAGGCGGGACCCAGGGCCTGAGCGTCTTCGCGGCGGGATACCCGAAGTCCGGCCAGATTCCGTGCAACGCGGCTGATCCGGTCACGAACCTCGAGTCGACCGTGACCGCCGGTAGCAGCACGCTGAGCTACGACGCGACGAGCGGCCAGTACACCTACGTCTGGAAGACCGATAAGGCGTGGGCCGGCACCTGCCGCCAGCTGATCATGGAGTTCGCGGACGGCACAGTGCACCGCGCCAACTTCACGTTCAAGTAACGATTCACGCTGCCCGATGCCGGCGGCGGGAGGGCGGCAGAACCGCAAGAACGAACGCCACGACCGCTCAGGCTCAACGCGAAAAGCAGCAGCGCCGTCGGCCCAAGAACGATGTGCGACTTCACACGGCTAGCGATCTCTGTGGGACAGCGTTGGCTTGCGCGAGCGGTCGCGGCTTCCTAAACCGC
>JBKJML010000046.1:0-5265 GCA_046596415.1 Gaiellaceae bacterium
GATCGTGCCCGG
Organism: Gaiellaceae bacterium; assembly: GCA_046596415.1. Classification (GTDB taxonomy): domain Bacteria; phylum Actinomycetota; class Thermoleophilia; order Gaiellales; family Gaiellaceae; genus JBKJML01. Next base: position 13 of record JBKJML010000046.1, read on the forward strand.
AGAGGCAACGCCGGAAACGCGGCGTCAGGGGCGGTTCGGGCGGACTCGCTGGCTCGCGACGAAGCGGTCGAGCTCCGCACGCCCGATCCGGAGCACACGGCCGACACGGATCGCATCGAGCCGGCCGTCGTGGATCAGCCGCCTGATCGTCTCAGGGTGGACGCCGAGCGCGTCAGCGACCTCGCGGACGCTGAGCAGAGCATCCATCAGCCTACGAGTCTAGTGGCCGTCGGTCCAGGTGAGCAGGCGGTAGCCCCACCCGCCGAGCAGCGCGGCGAGCACCGAACCGACGAGCACGAGCGACAGAAGACGAGCTCTCATCTAATCCTCCTTGCTTAGAAGCGGACATCCTGGAGCGCCTCGGCGGCGTCCCGGTACAGACGTGCGGCGCCCCGGTCGTCACCGCGCGCAGCGGCCAGGTCTCCGAGGGCGACCCAGGCTCCCGCGCGATGACTGATCGACGCAAGCTGTTCGAAGCTCGCGTCCGCCGCCCGGAAGCACTCCTCGGCCTCGTCGTGCCTGCCGCGCTCGAGCAACGAGCGGCCGAGCACGAGCTGCGACTGGCCGATCTCGTGCAGGTAGTCCTCGCGCCCGTCCAGCAAGCTGAGCGCGTGACGGGCATGCTGCTCGGCCTCCTCGTGGTCGCCGAGGCGAAGGTGGACGGTGGCGAGCGACCCCGCTGCCTGCGCGGCGTCCTCGGTCGAGTCGACCTCGAGCGCGACGCCGTAGGAGGCCTTCAGGCATTCGATCGCCTGCTCGGGCTTGCCGAGCATCAGGTTGAGACCGCCGAGGTTCGTCAGGAGCCGGCCCACGTTGCGGTCGTCGTCGAGCTCGGAGTAGAGCCCCTTGGCCTGCTCCGCGTAGTTCCGCGAGAGCAGCCAATGACCCATCCGCTCGGCGACGAGGGAGGCCTGGTAATAGATGTTCGCGGCTGCGCGACGGTCGTCCATCGCCTGCGCGAGCTCGAGTGCAAGCTCGACGTCCTCGCGCGCGGCCTCGAGATCGCGCTGGCGGCGGCGGCACCGGGACCGCCAGCCGAGAATGTCGGCGCGAAGCAGATCGGACGGCAGCCCTGATCGCTCGGCGAGCGTCAGCGCCTCGTCGAAGAGCGAGACGGCGGTGGAGATGCTCGAAAGCTTGTAGCGGCAGACACCGAGCCGGAAGAGGACGTCGGCGCGGTCGAGGTCCGAGAAGCCCGCGCCCTCGACGAGCATGCGGCCACGGTCGAGCAGGGTGATCGCCGCCCGGACGTCGCCGTGCTGCATGCGGACCCAGGCCTCGCCGCTTGCGGCGCGGACCTCGAGTTCCGGGGAGCCGGTCTTCGTGACATCGCCGCGCGTTTCCTCGTAGGCCTCGAGCGACTCCTCGTAGCGGTTTGCCTCCGAGAGCGCCTCGGCGCGTGCGAGACGCGCCTCGACCCGGCTGCGATCGTCGGTTGAGACGCCGTTCGCGAGATAGTCGGCATCGACGGCGAGCCTGCCTGCCAGCCAGTCGATCGTGTCGCGCGTCGGCCGTGTCTTGCCGCGCTCGATCTGGCTGACGTACTCCTTCGAGAAGCGCTCACCGGCGAGATCGGTCTGCGTGAGCCCCGAGGCGACCCGGAGGACGCGCAGGCGCTCGCCGAGCCGGCGCGAGGGGGCGGCGGCGGTGCGGGCGATGGCGGCGGCGTCCGTTTCCATGTCGAGCTTCTGCGCTGGACTCAAGTTCATTCTCGGCGGCAGCGCAACCGTTCAAGCGGAAAATCACCCGGACGGGGGAGTCAAGCAATTCTAGCTCAAATCACTTGACCGAGCTACTTGACCAATGCGGACATCGCGCCTATAGTGGGCACAACTTGCACCGGTCGAACGCTAGTCCGGACGGTGCAAGTGGCGCGCCACAGAATCAGGCGACCGCCGCAGCCGGACGGGATGGCTGGGCCGCAGAGCCAGTCCGTTCGGAGTGTCGCTCGAAGTGGTTGCTTGCCTCACCAGGAGTCGTCCCCGGAGCCGCAGCCGGGGACGCTCCGCTGGTCCCACTCAGATCTCGCCGGTGAGCCAGCGCTGCCGGGCTGCCGCGATCGCCGCGAAGTCGTCAGGCCCGAGCATGCCGCCGAGCCGATCGGCAACTGCGACGAGCAGCGCCCCGCCGACGAAGACCCACGCTTCGGCGTCCGGATCGCGGTCGGCCGGCACGCCGCCGGCCGCCTGGCAGCGTCGCACGACGTCGGCGACGAAGTCGTGGACCTCGTGCATGTGCCCCCGCACGTAGCGGCGGATCTCCGGATCCTCGCCCGCCTCGGTCACCGCCTGGATCCAGAGGTTCGGGACGAGCGTCCGCTTGCACCTGAGGCCCGTTGCAACCGCCCCGATTGCGAAGACCGCGTGCTCGGGCCCGAGCTCCTCGATTTTCGCCTCGAACGCACGGCGCAGCCGCGCCCACGCCTCGTCGACGCAGGCGAAGTAGAGCTCGCGCTTCGACGCGAAATGCCGGTACAGAATCGGCTCGGAGACCCCCGCCTCACGGGCGATCTCGGCTGTCGTCGCGCCGCTGTAGCTCCCGCCCTCGAACACGCGCAGCCCGGCCTCGACGAGCGCGGCCCGGCGGGCGGGCGCCGGCAGGCGCGTCACACCGACGCTCGTCATGCAGCGAGCTCCTGCTCGCCACCCGAAGAAGCGGCCACGACATGCGTCCGGACGAGCACCGCGGCGACGACCGCACCGGCGAACGCGATCACGGACGCGACGAGCAAGGCCCGCTCGAAGCCACGCAGGAACGACTCCGGCGTGGGCGCTCCGGCAGCGGCACCTGCGACGATCGCGCCCATCATCGCGATCCCGATCGAGCCGCCCACCTGACGCATCGCGTTCAGGACGGCCGAGCCGACGCCCGACTTCTCGACGGGAACAGCGCGGACGGCCGCGGCGACGGTCGGCGTCATCGTCAGCGACATCCCTAGCCCGCCGACCAGCATCGGCGGCAGCAGCGTCCAGTAGCTCGCAGCCGAGCCGACCTGGGAGAAGTAGGCGAGCTGGATCCCGAGCAGGACCATCCCACCCGCCATCAGCCAGCGGGATCCGAACCGGTCGGACAACTTCCCGGCGATCGGGGCCACGAGGATGATCAGGATCGTCATCGGCAGGAACGCCGCTCCGGCCTGTACCGCTGAGTAGCCGAGGATGTTCTGCATATAGAGCGACAGGAAGAAGAAGACGCCGAACATCGACAGCGCAACGAGCAGCATCGCCACGTTCGCGCCGACGTAGGTGCCGCTTTGGAAGAGCGACAGATCGAGCAGCGGGTCCTTCTGGCGGCGCTCGAGCTGCACGAACGCGAGGATCGAGAGCGCGGCGACGACGAAGGCGACGAGGATCCGGCCCGAGGTCCAGCCGTACTGGTTCGCCTCGATCAGCCCGTAGGTGAGCGCGAAGAGGCCGAGCGCCGAGGTGACGAGCCCCGGCAGGTCGAGCCTGACGTGCGTCTCGTCGCGCGACTCGTCGATCAGCAGGTAGCTGGCGACGATCGCGAGGATGCCGACGGGGACGTTGACGAAGAAGATCCAGCTCCAGTTGAGGTGCTCGGTGAGGAGGCCGCCGACGAGCGGGCCGATCGCGAGCGCGAGCGCGGCCGTGCCGGACCAGATGCCGATCGCTGCGCCGCGCTCCTTCGGTGGGAACGTGGCGGCGATGATCGACAGCGTCGCCGGGTTCATCAGCGCCGCCCCGACGCCCTGGACGACGCGGGCTGCGATCAGCACATCGGTCGAGCCGGCGAGACCGCAGGCGAGCGACGAGAGCGTGAAGACGACGATGCCGACGACGAAGAGCAGGCGGCGCCCGTAGGCGTCGGCGAGCTTGCCGCCGATCAGCATCAGCGCGGCGAAGGTGAGCGCGTAACCGGTGACGATCCACTCGAGCGAGGAGAGGTCGGCGCCGAGCTCGCGCTGGATCGACGGCAACGCCACGTTCACGACGGTGTTGTCGAGCATGATCATGAAGAGCCCGAAGGAGACCGCGGCGAGCGTCCACCACTTACGGTTCGGGCCCTGGAAGAGCGAGGTTCGCATTCGTGACCGTCCTACTCGTCGGCGCCCGCCAGGTTAGTAGACGCTAAGTTAGCGTACGCTAGCATCTCGGGTCAAGCGGCCGCGTTAAGGTTCTCCCCCGTGACCTTCGCCTGGACGCCGACCCCCGCGCAGCTCCGCAACGCGAACGTGACCCGCCTTGCAGCGGCGCTCGGCTGCGAGGACTACGAGAGCCTCCACCGCGTTTCGATCGACGAGCCCGACCGTTTCTGGCGTGCCGTCGTCACCGACCTCGGGCTCGAGCTCGCGGCGGACTGGACCGACGTCGTCGACGAGTCGCGCGGGGTCGAATGGGCGACCTGGTTCACGGGCGCGCGCCTCTCGCTCGCCTGGAACTGCCTGCACCGCTGGGCAGCGAGTGAGCGGGCAGACGACGAGGCGGCGGTCTTCCGGGGCGAGGACGGGTCACGCCGCTCACTCACGTGGCGCGAGCTCTCGTACGAGACGGCCCGCCTCGCGGAGGGGCTTGCATCGCTCGGCGTCGGCCCCGGCGACACGGTCGGGACGTTCATGCCGATGGCGCCCGAGGCGGCGATAGCGGCGCACGCCTGCGCGCATCTCGGCGCGATCCAGGTGCCGATCTTCTCCGGCTTCGCCGGGCCGGCGATCGCTTCACGCCTCGCCGACGCGAAGGCCAAGGTGCTGATCACGGCCGACGGGTCGCTACGCCGCGGCCGCTCGCTCCCGATGAAGGAGATCGCCGACGAGGCCCTGCGCGACGCGCCGACGGTCGCCCACACCGTCGTCTGGAGCCGGCTCGGCCGCGACGACGCGCCGATGACGCTCGGCCGCGACGTCTGGTGGCACGACCTTGTCGAGGGACGAAGCGGCGACCTGGAGCCGGCGATCGTCGACACCGAGCACCCCTATCTGCTCGCCTACACCTCCGGCACGACCGGCCGGCCGAAGGGCGCGCTCCATGTGCAGGGCGGCTTCCTCGTCTCGATCGCGCGCGAGGTCGCCTACCAGACCGACGTCAGCGCAGGCGACCGGATCCTCTTCTCGACCGACATGGGCTGGATCATGGGCCCCTGGACCGTGGTCGGCGGCGGCGCCGTCGGCGCGACGATCATCTTCATGGAGGGCGCGCCCGACTGGCCGGACGATCGCCTTTGGCGGCTCGTCGAGGAGGAGCGCGTGACAATGCTCGGGCTCTCGCCCACGCTCGTCCGCTCGCTGATCCCGAAGGG
>JBKJML010000068.1:0-4293 GCA_046596415.1 Gaiellaceae bacterium
GCGGCCCACACCTAGCGTGCTGCCAGCCGGGAAGTTCGACGTGCCTTCCTTCGCGTCCCAGCCGAAATTCTCGAGTCCAGGGGAGTTGCGCGGCAGCCAGTCGATCTCCTCCCACGCCGCCTGACCGACATCACCGATGTAGAGGTCGCCGGTCTTTCGGTCGAACGAAAAACGCCAGGGGTTACGGAGGCCGAGCGCCTCGATCCGGATTCCCTTGGTCGCCACGTTCAAGGACAGCAGCTTCCCGAGCAGGCTCTTCATGTTCTGGGCCCGGTTTTGCGGGTCGCCACCCGAACCGCCGTCGCCCATCCCGACGTAGAGGCGCCCGTTCGGCCCGAACGCGAGCTGGCCGCCGTTGTGGTTCTCGTAGGGCTGTTTGACGAGGAGCAGCTGTCTGCTAGTCGAGGGGATCGCTTTCGTCCCGTCCGAGCGGTACTCGACGACGCGCGTGTCTCCACGAAGATCGGTGTAGTTGACGTAGAAGCGCTTGTTCTTCGCGTAGCTCGGGTGGAACGCGACCGAGAGCAACCCCTGCTCGTCGCCCGAGCGGATGAGTGAACTGACGTTCAGGAACGGCGTGGCGCGTCGCTTGCCGTTCACGAGCACCTGGATCGTTCCACCCTGCTCGACGACGTAGAGCTTGCCTGGCTCGTTGCGGGGCGCTGCGACATGCACCGGGGCCGAGAAGCCGGAGGCGAAGACCGGCAGCCGCAGCGCGGTACGCGCGTCGCTTCCCGCCGCCCCCGAAGCGCCGGTCACGAGCACGAGCGCGGCGGCGACGACCCCCCAGGCCTTCACGGCGCGCTACTTGCGAAGGAGGACGCTGCGGAGCTCGTCCTCCTTGCCGGGGCGGAGGATCGCCAGCACCTGGTCGCCCGCGCGGATCTCGGTGTCGTCGCCGGCGATCTCGGCCTCGCCGTCGCGGACGACCGAGATCAGGCGTGCGCCTTCCGGCAGGTCGAGCTTCGAGATCCGCTTGCCCGCACACGGAGAGCTTTCGCTGATCTGCACCTCGACGATCTCGAGGTTCTCCTTGCGCAGCTCGAGCAGGTGAACGAGGTCGTGCTCCGGCACCTCGTGCTCGACGAGCCCCATCAGGTTCGAGGTCGCGCACACGGTCTGCGTGATCCCAAGCAGGTCGAAGTGGTCCTGGTTGCGCGGATCGTTGACGCGCGCGATCACCTTCTCGACCCCGTAGCCGTCGCGCGCGATCTGGCAGATGACGAGGTTGTCCTCGTCGTCGCCGGTCACCGCGAGCAGCAGATCGGGCGGGCGGGCGACGCCGGCGCGCTCGAGCACGTGCAACTCGGTCGCATCGCCGAGCAGCACCTGATGCTCGAACTCCTCCTCGAGGCGCTCGAACCGGTCACGACGCTGCTCGATCAACGTCACCTCGTGTCCCATCCGCAGCAGCGAGCGCATGACGTTCGCACCCACTTTGCCGCCGCCGGCGACGATCATGTACATCAGTCGGCCACCGCAGTCGGGATCGCGCATGTGCGGACCGCCTCGGTGAGGACGGAGATCGCGGTCTGCGTCGGGCAGACGGTGCGCAGGCCGCGCGCGGCGAAGAACTCGGCGCGCGCCGGGTCGAGCAGCCTGACGACGACACAGCCGATGCCGTAGCGCTTCTGAACCACCTGGCCGATCACGATGTTCGTGTTGTCGCCGTCGGTCGAGACGACGGCGGCGTCGGCGTCTTCGATGCCTGCACGGCGCAACACATCGACGTCCATCCCGTGTCCGACGACGAACTCGCCTGGCCAGTTGGAGCCGAGTCGCTTGAGGGCCTCCTCCTTCTCGTCGACCGCCGTCACCTGCCAGCCCTCGCTGTGCAGTTGGAGAGCGACGGCCGAGCCGACGCGGCCGCAGCCGATCACAACAGCTTTCATCGGGTCAGCGTATCCCACGCGACCGGAGTCAGGCCTCCTCGAAGACCCCTTCCGGGAACGCGACCACGAGCACCTCGCAAGGCGCCTTTCGCAGCACGGCCTCGACGGTGGGCGAGAAGAACGCCGACTGCCGACGCCAGCGTGGCGAGGAGCCGAGCACGATCAGGTCGACACCGCGCTCGGAGGCCTCGCTCAGAATCGCATGCGCGATCGAGCGAGCCCTGATCGCCTCGGTTCGCACCTCCACGCCGTTCTCCTCGCCGAGCAGCCTCGCCTCCTCGAGCGAGCTCTCGGCACGCTCGTCCTGGTCGATCAGCTGGGCGTCGATCGGCAGCTCGAGCGGAACCTTGATCACGTACAGCGCCTCGATCAGAGCACCGCTCTCCTTGGCGAGCGCGACTGCGGTCGCCACCATCTCCTCACCGATGTCGCCGAGCTTCATCGGCACGAGGATCGAGCGGTAGTCGGCCCCCGGCGGCAGCGCTTCGATCGGCTCGACGTCCTCCAGCAGGCCGTGGCGCCCGCTGCGCCGTACGAGCCCGTAGACGACGAGACCGGCGGCGAGCCACGCGGGGCCGGCGTAGCGGGCGCCCGGATGCGTGACCATCGAGATCACCCAGACCGCGACGGTGAGCGGTGCACCGACGAGGGCCGGCAGCGGCAGCAGATGCCCGCGAATGCGCACGTTGAAGGGTGCGCGGTAGGGACGGGGCAGGTCTGGCTCGGTGATCCGCAGCTTGATCACGGCGAGCTGAGCGGCGGTGAAGGCCAGCAGCACCCCGAACGAGAAGAGACTCGCGAGGAAGGCGACGTCGTCCTCGACGATCGTCGAGCCGAGCAGGATCGCGATCGAGATCAGTGCGACCGCGACGATCGCCTGCGGCGAGACGAGCGTCCGGCGGTTGAGTTTCCCGAACGCGCGCGGGAGCTGGCCGTGCTCGCCGAGCGAGTAGGCGAGCCGAGTGGAACCGGTGATCGAGGTCGTCGCCGCCGCCAGCAGGATCAGCGCTCCGGTCAGGCCGACATAGCCGCGGATGACATCGACGACCAGATCGGGGAAGGTGCCACGGAGCGCCTCGACGATCCCGACGAGCGGCGAGCGGAGCCAGTCGGTGCCGATCGCGGTCGTGTCACCCGTAACGGGGAACGCCGAGAGAGCGACGACCGCGATCAGGACGTAGATCCCGACCACCAGCGCGATCGCGGTGAAGAGGCTCCGCGGCAGCGTCACACCCGGCTCACGCGTCTCCTCGGCGAGGTTCGCGACCGTCTCGAGACCGGTGTACGCGAGCATTGCGAGCGGCAGCGCGAAGGCGAGCTCGCTCCAACCGGGCGACCCCGACAGTGAGACGCCGCGCGTGAGCGCATCGGGTGAGAAGAGGAACGCGAGCCCGAACACGACGAGCAGTAGCTGCGTGCCGAGGTCGAGCGCCGCGACGACGAGGCTCGCGGTGTGCAGGCGTGAGCGCCGCGCGAGGCGCGCCGCGGCGATCCCGACCACGATCGTGATCGCGATCACGACGTCCCAGGGGTGTCGCGAGAGGCTCGGCGCGGCGAAAGCACCGGCGAGGTAGTGCGGCAGGAAGAGCGTCGAGAGCGCGATCACAATCAGGTAGTCGAGGAAGAGCGCCCAGCCGGTGACGAAGCCGAGCAGGTCGTTGAAGGCGCGCCGCACGAACGTCGCCGCGCCGCCTGTCTCCGGGATCGCAGCGGTGCCCTCGGCGTAGGAGAGCGAGACGAGCAGGAAGAGAAGCCCCGCGACGAGCAGCACGAGCGGCGTGAAGCCGAGCGCGTGCAGGGCGACGATCCCGAGCGCGAAGTAGATCGACGAGGCGATCTCGCCGTAGGCGACGGCGAAGAGCGCCGGCGCGTCGAGCACCCGCTGGAACCCGCCGAGCTTCCTAGCCACGTCCGCGCCTCAGGAGAGTGATCCGGCCGGCGCCGAGCGCGACGAAGAGCGGGCCGAGCACGAAGCCGAGCACACCGCCACCCTGCGCAGCGGTGACGGCGATCAGCGTGAGGCCGATCCCGATGAACGCGAGTGCGAAAACGACGATCGAGAGGCGGTAGAGGCCGCTCATCCTTTGCTCCGATCGGTCGCGACCATCACCCGGCAGGGGGCGTTCCGGAGCACGAAGTCGACGGTGCCTCCGAAAACCGCGCGCTTGCGGCGACCGAGCTCCTTCGCCGGCGCGCCGAGGACGATGATCTCGGCGTTCCTGATGCGGGCCTCGTCGACGATCGCCTGGCCGGCGCTGCGGCTGCGACGAAGGCGCGGCAGCACCGTGACCCCGTACGACTCGCCGATCGCGCGGGCCTCGTCGAGCTCGCGGTTTGCTGCGCGCTCCTCCTCCTCGGGCACGTCCGCGTAGGCAAGCCCGAGCGGGACCTCGATCACGGT
>JBKJML010000142.1:0-5016 GCA_046596415.1 Gaiellaceae bacterium
GCCGAAGACCCCCTCGAAAAGGCCCTCGATCTTCTGCTCGATGCTGCGAAGGACACTCATGCCGCGAGGGTCATTCCCCGTAGCGCGAGTCTAACGCCAGGTCCGTGCAGCGAGCCCGGCCGACAGAAGCCATGCGCACGCGACGAGCGGGAGCGCGGCGGCATGCGGTGCGGCGAGCACGGTGCCTGCAAGCAGGGCTGCGCCGGCGCCGGCCGCGCCCCAGATACCGAGTCGGCGGGCGTATGGCAGGCCCGCTGCGACAGCGCCGATCACGAGCGCCTCGATCCCCAGCGCGGGTGCGCCCGCGAGTATCCCCCAGAGCGCCCCCAGCACCTCGACGGGGCTCTCGACGCCGGCGAGCCCGAGCTGTGGCGCTGGCCCCGCCCCGAACGGGAGCGGCCGCCCGGCGAGACCCGCGGCGAGGCTGGCGACGAGAACCGCGGTGGTTGCATGCGCGGCGCGCCTGACCGGGCCGCGGGCCACCTGCGCGGCGGCCGCAGCGAGTGGCAGCAGGCCCAGCGGCGCGAGGAGGACGCCGACGAGGAACGCGAGCCCGGCGCGGGCGTCGCGCCAGCAGAGCGCGAGCCAAACGACGGCGGCAGCAGCGTAGGCGATCCCGGCGCCGAGAGCGAGGTTGCCGAGCGGGAAGACCGGCGCGAGGAGCGCGACGGTGAGCCCGATCCGCGGCCTGGCGAGCGCGGCGGCACCCGCGGCGAGGCCGATCCCGACCGCCCAGCCCGAGGGATAGAAGGGCAGGATCGCGGCGCCGGCGCCCGCCGCAAGCGCGGCCGCGGCAGCGGGAGCGACACGCGTCTCCAGCCGGTGGAGCCCGACAGCAGGGGCGCGGATGCGCGGGACGATGTGCGGGAACTGGGGGAGGTGCGGGCGCGGCCGGCGGAGTGCAGCCTTCGTCTTCGGCTTGCGGCGATCGGTCAACGCGGCCCGCAGCTCGGTCGCGAGCGCTCCGGCCGACGGCCGCCGGCGTGGGTCGAGGTCGAGCGCCCGGTCGACTGCGGCGATCAGGCGCTTCGGGAGGTCGGGCCGCGCCGGTGCGAGCGGCGGCACGCCGGCGCCGATCGCACCGACCATCTGTTGGAGCGGGACGCTCCGGAACGGGTGTGTGCCCACGAGCGCTTCCCAGAGGAGGACGCCGACGCCCCACACATCCGCCGCCGCGGTCGCCTCCTCGCCGCTGAGGCGCTCCGGCGCGATGTAGGCGAGCGTGCCAGGGACGTCGCCGACAGCGGTGAGGGTCTCCGCTTCGTCGAACTGGGCCAGGCCGAAGTCGAGCAGCCGAACCGAGACCCGGCCGTCGTCGGCGAGCAGGACGTTCGACGGCTTCACGTCGCGGTGGATGATGCCGCGCGTGTGGGCGTGTGCGAGCCCCTCGAGGATCTGCGCCGCCGCCTCGACCGCGTCGGCGTCGGGCAGCTCGCCGGCTCGCATTGCGTCGCGCAGGGTGCGCCCGCCGACGTACTCGTACGCGATGTAGACGTGGCCGAGGTCGGCACCGAAGCCGTACGCGCGCAGGCAGCGCCGGTGGCGGAGCCGAGCGGCTGCCTCCGCCTCTCGCTCGGCGCGCGCGGCGGCCTTGCCCTCCCGGGGGACGATCTTCAGAGCGACGTCGAGGCCCGTTTCCTCATCGCGCGCAAGCCACACAGACCCCGATCCGCCCGACCCGAGCGGGCGTAACGGGCGGTAGCGATCAAGCACCAGTTGGCGATCGGGGAGTGCAGGCGCGGCGGAAGACACGTCCTGCCTCCTTTGGCCAGGGCAGGAGAAACTCCTTTCGAGGCTAACGGAGCCGTTACAGTGGCGGCAACGCCAGGTTGATGTGACCCAACGCGACGACGACATCGAGTTCGACTTCTTCGAGGAGCCGCAGACGCAGGAGGCTCCCGCGCGCGAACGTGCGCCCAAGCGGCCCGGCGGCGGCCGCGGCCCCCGCGGCCCACGGCTACCGATCCGCCCGCCCACCGGCGTGACACCGTTGCTGCGGCTGATCGGGCTGATCGCGTTTGCGATCCTGATCGTCGTCCTGCTCGTCTTCTGGGTGCAGAGCTGTCAGAGCGATCGCAAGCGCGAGGCCTACAAGACCTACGTCGCCGACATCGGCAGGATCGCGAAGGACTCCGACACGATCGGCCGCAACCTGAACGACCTGCTGACGACGCCGGGGATCAAGCAGACCGACCTCGAGAAGCGGCTCGCCGGCCTCGTGCAGCAGCAGGAGCTCGGTGTCGCCAAGGCGCAGAAGCTCTCGCCGCCAGGCCCGCTCCGCCCTGCGCACCAGAACGCCGTCGAGGCGTTCCAGTTCCGCGTCAGCGGCCTGCGTGGGCTCCAGGACACCTTCGCCTCGACCCGCGACTCGAACGACGCCGCTACCGCGGGCGGCCTGCTCGCCGCGCAGGCGCAGCGGCTCGTCGCCAGCGACGTCGTCTGGGACGACCTCTTCAAGGAAGCCGCGGTCGCCGAGCTGAAGAAGCAGGACATCGGCGGCGTCGAAGTGCCCGACTCGAACTTCGTCCAGACACCCGACCTCGCGAGCACCCGCTCGATGGCGCAGATTTTCCAGCGCATCCACGGTGCGGCGACCGGCAGCACGCCGACCGGCTTGCACGGCAACGGGATCGCTTCGGTCAAGGTGCTGCCCGCGAACACGCAGCTCTCCGAGTCGGCGGAGAACACGATCGAGGCGTCGACCGACCTCGCCTTCGCCGTCGCTGTCACCGACACCGGCGACGCGCAGGAGGTCAAGGTGGTCGTGACGCTGACCATCCGCCAGAGCCCGTCGCCGATCGTCAAGAAGGCGACGATCGACATCATCAATCCGGGCGAGACGAAGACGGTCGTGTTCCGTGACTTCCCGTCGGTCACCTTCGGCGAGAAGGTGACGCTCCGCGTCGATGTCGCCCCGGTTCAGGGCGAGACGAGAACCGAGAACAACTCGAACGAGTACCCGGTCTTCTTCTCGATCGGAGGTTAGTGCTCGGTGTCGGTCGAGCTCGTCGTCGCTGTCGCTGCGGCGTGCGTCGCCGCCCTGGCTCTCTTGGCAGCCGCGCTCCTCTGGCGCAGCGTCCGCAGGCTCCGGAGTGCCCAGCGCGTGCTGCTCGGCGGCGACCGCGCCGACATCGTCGACTTCGCCGTGTCCCTCCAGGGGCGGATCGACGATCTGCACGGGGCGGTGGACGAGCTGGCTGCCGGCCTCTCACGGGTCGACCGCCGGGTCGACGGTTCGCTCACCAACACCTCGGTCGTCCGCTACGACGCCTACGAGGGCACCGGCGGGCACCAGTCCGCCTCGTTCGCCTTCCTCGACGCGAGCCGCACCGGCACGGTCGTGACGGCGATCCAGGGCCGTGACTACGCGCGGCTCTACGTGAAGGAGCTCGACCGCGGCCGGGCCGCCGTCGCGCTGTCGCCGGAGGAGCTCGAAGCGGTCGAGCGGGCCATGTCTCGCTGAAACCGGCGTCGGGGGGCGCTCCCGCTGGTACCCTCCCGCCGAGTTGCAACAGGTTCTCGTCCTGAATGCGAGTTACGAGCCGTTGAACGTCTGCAGCGTTCGGCGAGCGCACGTGCTCGTCTGGAAAGGGAAGGCAGAGGTGCTCGAGACGCTGCCGAAAGCCCTGCGCTCGGCGACCGACACCTTCCGCTGGCCGCACGTGATCCGGCTCGTCACCTACGTCCGGGTGCCGCGGGCGATTCAGCGCAAGATCTCCCGGCGAGCCCTCTTCGCGCGCGATGGCTGGCGCTGCGTCTACTGCGGTACCGCCTCGGGCCGGCTGACGCTCGACCACGTCATCCCGCGCTCGAAGGGCGGCGACTCCGTCTGGGAGAATGTCGTCACCTCCTGTTCACCCTGCAATCTGCATAAGGGGGACCGGCTGCTCGAGGAGCTTGCGATGTCGCTGCCGGTGCCCCCCAGGCCGCCGGCGCCGGTGCTGTTCATTCGGCTCGCGGCCGCCGAGATCCCGACCGGGTGGCGCCGGTACCTCCCGGGCCTCGACTTCGGCGGCGGCCCCGCTGCTGACGCAGCGGCCGCATAGATCAAGCCGCTAGGAAAACCCGCCCGCGCGGTAGACCCGGCCCGGGAGCCGCCTGCCGAGCGTCGCCTCGAGCCACGCGGCGACGGCGATTAGCGCGTCGAGGTCGATCCCAGTCGCGAGGCCCTCGCGCTCCAGCAGGTAGACGACGTCTTCCGTCGCGACGTTGCCCGTCGCGTTCGGGGCGAACGGACAACCGCCGAGGCCGCCGACCGACGTGTCGAGCGAGGCGATCCCGGCCGCGACCGCCGCGTAGGCGTTCGCGACGCCGGTGTGGCGCGTGTCGTGGAAGTGCATTCCGACCGGCGCGCCGACGTTCGCGGCAGCGAGCCGTTGCACCTGGAACGGGACGGCGACTCCGATCGTGTCGGCGAAGACCACCTCGTCGGCGCCGAGCGCCGCCGCCCGTGAGGCCAACTCGCCGACCTTGCCGGGGTCGACCTTGCCCTCGAACGGGCAGCCGAAGGCAGTCGAGATCGTGACGGTGGCGCGGCGGCCGTCAGCATGGGCCAGGGCGACGATCGCCGCGGCCGCCTCGACGGACTCCTCGACGGAGCGGTTGGCGTTGCGGCGGTTGAAGCTCTCGGAGGCGGCGAACGTGACGTGCACCTCCTGAAGCGCTGTTGCGGCGAGACGCTCGTAGCCGTGCTCGTTCAGGACGAGACCGCTCAGCGTGGCCGTCGTGTCGCCCGCCGCGGCGACGACAGCCTCGGCGCCTGCCATCTGCGGCACGCGGTCCTCTCGCACGAAGCTGACCGCCTCGATCCGAGCGAGGCCGGTCGCATCAAGGCGCCGGACGAGCTCGGCCCGGGTCGCGGAGGCCAGCGTCTCAGGCTCGTTCTGGAGTCCGTCGCGCGGGCCTACCTCGCAGAGCTCGATCCTCATGGGCCGGTCTCGACCGGGAGGCCACGGCTCGACCAGTCGCTCCACGAGCCGGCGTAGAGCTTCGCGTCCGGCCGCCCGGCCTGCACGA
>JBKJML010000191.1:0-9290 GCA_046596415.1 Gaiellaceae bacterium
CGGGCTTGCCGTGCACCCGCTCTTCCGCGGCCGGCGGCTCGAGCTCGAGATCTACGGTTTCAACGAGCGTGCGATGGCACACGCGGAACGGATCGGCATGACCCGCGAAGGCGTCAAACGCCAGGCCTACCTCGTCGACGGCGAGTGGGTCGACCGTGTGATCTTCGGCCTCGTGGTGGAAGATCTGGAGCAATGAGCGAACAGGCCGTCCTCGACACGTTCGACGCCCTCTATCGCCTCGCATGCGTCGAGCGGGATGCCGCGGGCGTCGTGGCGGTCTTCGCTCCCGACGACGACATCGTGATGTGGGGCTCCGACGAGCCCGAGCGCGCGAGCGGCCCCGCCGAACTGCGGGCGCTCGCGGAGTCGATCGCCGCCTCGACCGCGGCGCTCCGCTTCGCCTGGGTCGAGCGGCAGGTGCGGGTCGAAGGAGACGTCGCCTGGGTCAACGCGCGCGGCTCGTTCACGGTCGACCGCGGTGACGGCTCGCCGCAGACGAGCTCCTACCGCGTCACCGGCGTCTTCGTCCGGCGCGACGGCCACTGGCGCTGGCACACCCACAACGGCTCGGAGCCGAACGAGTGACCGTCCAGGTCGATTCGGAGACACTCGGCGCCTGCTGGCTCGAGCTCTCACGGCGGATCCTCGAGGAAGGCGTGGACGGCGCCTACGACGGTCTCGCGATGCGCGAACTGGCGCTGGTGACGCTCATTGTGGAACGGCCCGACCCGGACGACGCCTTGATCGCACGGCTCGGCGACCCCGAGTGGTCGGCCTGGATGCGCGCCAACTTCACCGAGCCCGGCCGCGTGGAGGAGCTCGGTGGCGCCGCGAGCTACGCCTCTCGCCTGCACGACTACGCGGGCCGCGACCAGGTGGCGTGGGTCGTCGAGCGCCTTCGCGTCGATCCGGCCTCCCGGTCTGCCACGATCACGACCTTCCAGCCGCTCACCGACACGAGCTACATCCCGTGCGTCAGTCTGCTCGACTTCTGGCTCCCCACTGGAGCCGTCGAGCTCGTCGTCTACGCGCACAGCCTCGACTTCGGCAAGAAGGCGTACGGCAACCTCGTCGAGCTGGCGCGGCTCCAGCACCACGTCGCCGGCGAGTTGGGCGCCCCGGTCGGGCGCCTCGTGATCCACGTCAAGTCGGCACACGTCTACGCCGAGGAGCACGAGCTAATGAGCGGCCTCAGCGCGGCACGGTGAACTGCGCGGCGATCACTCGGGCTCGGCCCCCGGGAAAACGATCGTCACAGTCGTGCCCTCGCCGGGCGCCGACTCGAGCGCGACGCGCCCGCCGCTCTGCGCCGCGATCTCGAGCACGATCGACAGCCCGAGACCGGTCCCGCTGCCCGACTCCTTCGTCGTGAAGAACGGCTCGAAGGCACGCGCCCGCACCTCCTCGGTCATGCCCGTGCCGGAGTCGGCGACGACGAGCTCGACCTCGTCGCCGGCGAGCCGCGTCGCGATCGTGAGCGTCCCACCGTTCGGCATCGCGTCGCGTGCGTTCAACGCCAGGTTCAGCACCACCTGGCCGAGCTGGGCGGGATCCGCCTCGATCGTGGGGCTCTCCGCGTCGAGCTCGAGCGTGACGGCGACCCCGCCGCCGATCAGCCGTTCGAGCAGACTCACGGTCGACCGCACGGCGTCGTTGAGCTGGAACCGCACCAGCTGCGCCGGCTCGCGACGGCTGAAGGCCAGCAGCTGCCCCGTCAGGGCGGCACCCGAATCGGTCGCCTCGGCGATCCCCTGGAGCGCCTGCTCGACCGCGGCCGGCTGATCGAGCCGCGCCCGGGCGAGCTCGGCGTAGCCGCCGATCGCGGTGAGGACGTTGTTGAAGTCGTGGGCGATCCCACCCGCGAGCCGGCCGAGCGCCTCAACCTTCTGCGCCTGGCGGAGCTCCGCCTCGAGCCGCACCTGGTCGCTGATGTCGACCCAGAAGCCAAGCGTGTAGAGAGAGCCGCCCTCCTCGTCGCGGATGGCGACCCGCGCGCTCTGAACCGTTACTACGCGCCCTTCGCGGGAGATGACGCGGAACACGAGGTTCGTGTCACGGTCGTGCCGGTCACCACGCTGGGCGCGTATCCGCTCGTGGTCGTCGGGGTGCAGGACGGTCATGAGCATGTCCGGATTCGCCAGCCACTCCTCGGCCGGGTAGCCGAGCAGCTGCTCGATCTGCGGGCTGATGTACACGGTCCGCCCGCCCGGCCCGGCGGAATCGGCGTACGTGACCAGGGGCAGGTTCTCGATCAAGGTCCGAAAACGCTCTTCGGAATCGCTCGATGACCGTTCATTCTGTTCCTGCCTGCGTGAGACCAGGCGTCGAGCCATACCGTTTCCCTTCGGATCGTCACAGGGTGCGCACCCTCGCGCCTCGGGTACGGTTTCGGCATGGAGTTGATCCACACCTGCTACCGGATCACCGAGGTCGAGCGTTCGGTCGCCTTCTACACGGCGCTCGGTTTCGAGGAGCGCCGCCGGATGCCGATCCGCGACGAGGCGATCAACGTCTTCATGGGTCTCCCCGGCGCCGGCGATCAGCTTGAGCTGACCTACAACTTCGGGGTCGACGCGTACGAGATCGGCACGGGGTACGGCCACATCGCGCTGACGGTGGATGACATGGCGGCGACCCTGGCCCGCCTGGCAGGCGAGGGGATCGAGCCCGAGCGCGAGCCGTACCGCCTGCGTGAGGGCGGCTCGCTCCTCTGCTTCGTGCGCGATCCGGACGGCTACCGGATCGAGCTGATCGAAAAGCCCACAGCGTAAGCGGTACCACCGCCCTAGAAGAGCTGGCCCTCCCCGACGAAGATCGCAGAGACGGACTCGTTCGCGAAGACATTTGCGATCGACTCCGCGAGCAGTACTGCAACAGAGACCACCTCGATCTTCGGCCAGAGTGTCTCCTCCTCGACGGGAACGGTGTCGGTGATGAGGATCCGCTCGAGCGGGCTGCGAGTGATCCGCTGGGTTGCGCCGGCGGTCAGAACTCCGTGGGTCGCGCAGCCGAAGACGGCGGTAGCGCCCGCGTTGACGAGTGCCTCCGAGGCGCGCGCGAACCACTCTCCGCTGTCGACGCCGTTCTCGAGAATGAGCGCGACCTTGCCCGCGACCTCGCCGAGCACGGTCATGCCGCCGACACCTGCTGCCGGGTCCTGGGCGATTGCGAGCGTCGCCTGGAGCATCTCGGCGAGCCAGGAGCCTTGCTTCGCCCTGGTCGTCGCAGGAGCGACAACGACGACCGGGCGACCGTCGGCGATCTCCCGGAAGCGCTCCGCGAGCATCGGCAGCGCCGTCATGTGATCGACCGGGATGTTGAAGAAGCCCTGGACCTGGCCAGCGTGCAGATCCATCGTCAGTACACGGTCGGCCCCGGCGCTTTCCAACATGGATGCGACCATTCGTGCGGTGATCGGCTCGCGGGGCGTCGACTTCCTGTCCTGACGGGCGTAGAAGAAGCGTGGCATCACGGCGGTGATCCGCTTTGCGGACGCCAGCCGGGCAGCGTCGACCATCATCATCAGCTCGATCAGGTGCGAGTCGATCGGCGGCACGGCCGTCTGCAACAGGAAGACATCCGCCCCACGAACGGACTCGGTGAGCCGGCAGTAGCCGTCGCCGTCGGCGAACGTCTCGAGCTGGATGCCGCCGAGGTCGGTCTCGAGGTGGGCGACGATCGCCTGCGCGAGGCGTGGGTGCGATCTGCCGGCGAACAGCCGGAGTCGCTTGGTCGGCATGAACGATGTCGGGAGAACGTGTTCGGCGGTCGGCATCGGCTTCACGAGAGCTCGTCGAGCGTACACGGTGACGCTTCAGGCTCTTCCGCTGGGCGGCTACCGGATCGAGCTGATCGAGCCAGGGCGGGCTAGCGGGCGGGGAACCGCTGCTCGATCGCAGCGAAGACCTCCTGCGGCCGCGTCATCGTCGGCACGTGCCCGACGCCCTCGAGGACGACGAGCTCACAATCGGGGAGCTCCGACGCAAGCGTGCGGGCCGTCTCCAGCGGGACAATCACGTCCAGCGTCCCGTGCACGATCACGGTCGGCACCGAGATGGCGGCCGGATCGGCGTTGGCGGCGTCCGTGCCCCTCCACATCTCCATCAGCCGGGCGGCCTGCTCGGGCTCGGCGCGCAGCAGGATGTCGCGTCCCCAGCGTCGCACGTGCTCGCTGTCGGGCTCGGGCACGCAGCGGTCGACGAATTTCTCGACCGTCAACGGGTAGTCGGCGCGGGAGCCCGCGGCGAGCGCCGCGCGGCCGTCGCTGAACTCGGACCCTCCCGGTGCAACGAGCACGAGGCCGGTGAACCGCTCCGGATGGCGCTCGACGGCCCGCTGGGCGATCGCGGCGCCCATCGACTCGCCGGCGAGCACGCAGGTCTCGATCCCGAGCGCGTCGAGGACGCCGATCACGTCGGCGCTCATCGCGTCGGCGGTGATTAGCTCGGGATCGACGGGCGACTCGCCCGAGCCGCGGTGGTCGTACGCGATGCAGCGCCAGCCCGCCGCCGTGAGCAGCTCGAACGGGCCCTCCCACAGCTCCCAGCTCCCCGTCCAGCCGCCGGTCGCGACCAGCGTGCGCGAACCGCTCCCGAACACGACCACGTGGAGCCGAACGCCGTTGACGTCGAGGAACACGCCCCCTTTCTACCGCATCGCGGCTAGGAGCCGAGGCACGACATCTGCCGGTGCCGGCATCGCTGCGATCTCCACGGCGAGCCCTCGCGCCACAACCCCGTACGAGACCTCGTCGAGCAGCGCCACGACGGCGGCGCGAACCGCGTCCTCGGTCAGCTCGTCCGGCAGCAGCTTCGATGCGGCCCCGAGCGCCTCGGCGTGCCCCGCGTTCTCGAACTGGTCGGCGCCCTGCGGGACGAGGAGCATCGGCAGCCCCTCCGCGAGCGCCGCGAGCACCGAACCGGAACCTCCGTGCGTGACGACAGCGGCACAATGCGGGAGAAGCAGCGCCTGGGAGACATACCGCTCGACCGTCGCGTTCGCCGGCAGCGGCTCGAGAGCCACCGGATCGACGGTGCGGCCGACGGTCATGATCACGTTGCAGTCGAGGTCGGCGAGCGCGTCGAGCAGCAGGCGGAAGGTGGGCAGCGCGTTGAAGACCGTCCCGAGCGTGACGTAGACGGTGGGCCGGTCGGCAGCCGGTCGAGCCAGGCGGCGCGACCTCGCCCGGAACGGCCGGGGACATCGGCCGCAGCGGCTCGACGCGCACGCCCGCGGGCACGGAAAGCGTCTGGAAGCTCGGCGGGCAGATGTCTACGTAGGGCCCGCGGAAGACGCCGCCGAAGGGCTGCGGCTCGAGGCCCGCGTCGCGCCAGAGCGCGTCGGTCTCGCCGGCGGCGAGCTCGAAGCACGGGAGCGTGACCATGCGGCCGAAGCTGTGGTGCACGGACGGAATCCCGAGCAGGGTCGCAACCAGGGGCGCTGCGAGGTCGGCCGACTCGTGGACGATCAGGTCGGGCTTCCAGGCGCCCGCGACCTCCCGCAGGGCGGCGACCTTCGTCGGCGCCTCGACCTTCGCGAACCGCCAGGTGAAGTTCAGCGGTCGCCGCTCTCCCGGCGGGAGCCCGAGCAGCCGCTGCCGGCAGGGGGCGAACCTGCGCTCCAGCTCCACCGGGTCGAGCCCCGCCGCGAGCATCGGGAACCCGGCCGCCTCGACCTGCCCGGCGAAGGAGGCCGACGTCGCGAACGCGACCTCGTGCCCCTGATCGGCGAACGCGCGCGCCAGCGGCTAGAGCTGATGGAAGTGACCGTAGGCGGCGACGCAGCTGAAGAGGACGCGTGCCACAGTCGAACTCTACGAAGAACGGAGGCGACGAGCGCGGGCGGCGTGACCGCGCCCTCCACACTTTCGACTCGAAGGCGGCACACTCACGTGCGCCTTGCCCGCCTAGCGTCGCTCCCATGACGAAAGCAGCCACACAAGCCGCCACACCCTGGGGCGCCGCGGTGCTCGTCGAGGAGCTGAAGCTGCCGCAGCGGGCGGGCGAGAAGCGTTTCGCGTCGGTCGTCCAGCTCCTCGAGACCGACAAGGGCGAGCGCCTGGTGCGCTTCGCCTACACCACCGACGGCGTCGCGCGGCGCGGCCCGGTCACGTTACGAACGCGCGACCTGGAGCGACTGCGCGCAGCGCTCGCCGACCGGCCGGCGCTGAAGGAGGCCCTAATGTTCTAGAGAGACGCACCCGCGAAGGAACGCTCACGCGCGGCGTCGACGAGCGAGGCGAGGATCAGCGCCCCGTCGGCGGTGCCGAGCAACGGGTCGACGGCGTGCTCGGGGTGCGGCATCAGCCCCATCACGTTGCCGTCCTCGTTGCAGACACCGGCGATGTCGGCAACCGAGCCGTTGCAATCCTCGGCGTAGCGGAGCACGACCCGATCCTCCGCTTCGAGGCGGGAGACCGTTTCGTCGTCGGCGAACCAGCAGCCCTCCCCGTTCTTGACCGGGATCGTCAGACGCTGCCCCGGTTCGCAGCGGCTCGTGAACGGGGCGGCAGCCCGTTCGACACGCAACTCCACGTCGCGGCACATGAATTCGAGCTCGCGGTTCCGGCGCAGGACGCCGGGCAGCAGGCCTGCCTCGCAGAGGATCTGGAATCCGTTACAGATCCCGAGCACCGGCCCGCCCTCGGCCGCGAAGCGGCGCACGGGCTCCATCACCGCCGCGGTGCGCGCGATCGCGCCACAGCGTAGGTAGTCGCCGTATGAGAACCCGCCCGGGAGAACGACGGCCGCTGTTTCGCGCGGCAGCTCCGACTCGGCGTGCCAGACCGCCTGGGCGTTCGCACCGAGCGCGCCGAGCGCCCAGCAGGCGTCGCGGTCGTCGTTCGAGCCGGGGAAGACGAGAACGGCGATCCGCGGCCTCAGCGTCACGAGCCCTCCAGCTCGATCTGGTAGCTCTCGATCAGCGGGTTGGCGAGCAGCTCTGTGCACATGCGCTCCACCTGCGCACGCGCCTCCTCGGGCGAGGCGGCCTCGACGTCGAGGTCGACCAGGCGCCCGACTCGGGCGGTGCCGACGTCGAAGCCGAGCTTGCGCAGCGAGCCCTCGACCGCCGCGCCCTGCGGGTCGAGGATGCCGGCTTTCGGCCGGACGAGAATGGTCGCTTTCACAGCACCACCTTCGGGTCGGAGAGATAGCGGTCGAACTCGATCTCGGTCAGCCGTTCGAACGCCTCGACGTAGCGTGCGCGTGTTCCGGCGGCAATCGCCGCCGGAACCTCAGGCCCCGGGTAGGTCTTGTCCCAGCCGAGGCTCTCGCCGTAGTCGCGGACGAACTGCTTGTCGAACGAGACCTGGGGCCGGCCGGGCGCGAACGCGTCGGCGGGCCAGAAGCGCGACGAGTCCGGGGTGAGCGCCTCGTCGCCGAGCAGGAGCCGGCCGTCGGGGTCGACCCCGAGCTCGAACTTCGTGTCGGCGAGGATGATCCCGCGCGCCTCGGCGTGCGCCGCACCGAAACGGTAGAGGGCGAGCGCCGCCTCCCGGGCCGCGGCGTAGCGCTCCTCACCGCAGAGCTCGGCGGCACGCGCCTCGTCAATGTTCTCGTCGTGCCCGCTGGCCGCCTTCGTGGCCGGGGTGACGATCGGTTCGGGCAGCCGCTCGGACTCGCGGAGCCCGGCGGGCAGCGGCTGCCCGCAGACAGCACCGGTCGCGAGGTAGTCCTTCCAGCCGGAGCCGGAGAGGTAGCCGCGCACGACGCACTCGATCGGCAGCATCTCGAGCCGTCGGCAGACGGTCGACCGGCCGTCGTCGCGCAGCTCGAGCAGGTGGTTCGGGACGATGTCGCGCGTCCGTGCGAACCAGAAGGCCGACAGCCCGGTGAGCACGCGGCCCTTGTCGGGAATCTCGGTCGGCAGGATCACGTCGAAGATCGAGATCCGGTCGGAAGCGACGAGCAGCAGCCGCTCGTCGTCGAGCGCGTAGATCTCGCGCACCTTCCCGCTCGCGAGGTGCACGGCGTCAGACATGAACGCGCTCCTGCCGCAGCACCGCGAGCCGCTCGAAGATCGTGTCGACGTGGCGTGTGTAGACGCCGAGGTCGAAGACCGCGTCGAGATCGACGCGGCCCGCGAGCTCTGCATCGGCCCGAACGAGCTCGGGGAAGTCGAGCCCCTCGTCCCACGCGCGCATCGCGTGGTGTTGCACCAGCCGGTACCCATCGTCGCGCGAGAGCCCCGATTCGACGAGCGCGAGCAGCAGGCGCTGGCTGAAGTAGAGGCCATGGCTCGCATCGAGGTTCTCGCGCATCCGCTCGGCGCGCACGACGAGCCCTTCGGCGAGGAAGACGAAGCGGTCGAGCATGTAGTCGACGGCCAGGAACGCATCGGGCAGCACCACCCGCTCGGCAGAAGAATGCGAGATGTCGCGCTCATGCCAAAGAGCCACGTTCTCGAGCCCGACGAGCGCGTAGCCGCGCACGACGCGCGCGAGGCCGCAGATCCGTTCCGAGAGGATCGGGTTGCGCTTGTGCGGCATCGCCGACGAGCCCTTCTGGCCGCGACCGAACGGTTCCTCGGCCTCGCGCACCTCGGTGCGCTGCAGGTGCCGGATCTCGAGCGCGAAGCGCTCGAGCGTGGCAGCGAGGAGCGCGAGCGCCGACAGCACCTCGGCATGGCGGTCGCGCTGAAGGATTTGCGTCGAGGTCGGCGCCGGCTCGAGCCCGAGCCGCTCGCACGTGAGCCGCTCCACCTCGGGGTCGGTCGCTGAGTAGGTGCCGACGGCACCCGAGAGCTTGCCGACCCGCATCCCCTCGAACGCGCGCTTCAGTCTCGTCCGGTCGCGGTCGAGCGCGAACGCCCACCCGGCGAGCTTGAGGCCGAAGGTTGTCGGCTCGGCGTGGACGCCGTGGGTGCGACCGATGCAGACCGTCGCGCGATGCTCCTCGGCTCGCACGAGCACTGCGGCGAGCGCCCGGTCGACGCCCTCGAGCACGAGTGCGCCTGCCTCGCGGATCTGCAGTGCGAGCGCCGTGTCGAGCACGTCGGAGGAGGTGAGGCCGTAATGGAAGTACCGTCCTGCCTCGCCGAGACCCTCGGCGACGGCGTCGACGAACGCGGCCACGTCGTGATTGGTCGTCCGCTCGATCTCCGCGACGCGCTCTGGCGTTGGGGCGACCGCCTGCTCGCGGATCTCGCGTACGGCGTCGGCGGGGACCGCGCCCGTCTCGGCCCAGGCGTCGAGTGCGGCAAGCTCGACCTCGAGCCAGCGCGCCAGTTTCGACTCGTCCGACCAGACAGCGGCCATGGCGGGACGGGAGTAGCGCGCGATCACTGCATCG